>JAACFI010000273.1 GCA_009937575.1 Haliea sp. | reverse complement strand
CTCGCCAGCGGCGTTCTCCAATACGCGTTTGTCCACGTGCTCCAGCGGATAGCAGCAGCGGCCGTTTTCCGTCAGGCTGGTATCGCAGTAGTCCGCGGTGCGCTCCTCGTTTACCACCACGTTCTCGATGATGGCGCCGAAGCGGATGGCGTCCCAGATAATCGGCTCGTTTTCCTGGCTCAGGTCGATGGTTTTGGCGTAGCAACCGCCCTCCAGGTTGAACACCGAGCCCTTGGCCCAGCCGTGTTCGTCGTCGCCTATCAGGTACATTTCCGGGTCGGCCGACAGGGTGGTCTTGCCGGTGCCGGACAGGCCGAAAAACAGGGTAGTGTCGCCCTCTTCGCTGACGTTTGCCGAGCAGTGCATGGGCATCACGTCCTTTTCCGGCAGCAGGAAGTTCTGCACCGCGAACATGGATTTCTTCATTTCACCGGCGTAGCGCATGCCCGCCAGCAGCACCTTGCGCTGGACGAAATTGACGATGACCACGCCGTCGGAATTGGTGCCGTCACGCTCCGGGTCGCACACGAAGCTGGCGACATTGAGGATGTTCCACTCCGGCTTGCGCCCGGCGTTGTAGTTGTCGGTACGGATGAACATGTTGCGGCCGAACAGCGCCTGCCAGGCGGTCTCGGTAGTGACTTTCACCGGCAGGTAGTGGTCGGAGTGCTCACCCACGTGCAGGTGAGAGACGAAGCGGTCCCGCTCGGCGGCGTAGGCTTCCACCCGGTCCCACAGGGCGTCGAACTTGTCGGCGTCGAAAGGGCGGTTGACACTGCCCCAGTCGATGGCGTCCTCGGTGCTGGGCTCGCGCACCGTGAATCGGTCCGCCGGGGAGCGACCGGTGCGCTTGCCGGTAGTAACCAGCAGCGCACCGCTGTCGGACAGCATGCCCTCACCGCGCTTCAGAGATTCTTCGATCAATTTGGCGGGGGCCAGGTCGGTATATTCCTGGGCGGTCTGGATATCTACGGTCATTATCTGTCCTGTGATACTCGGCGCTGGCCGTCTATGCGGGTGCCGTACGCCTTTTGTCTGGCTTTTGGGGGGCGTAATTATGTCAGAATCGCGGCATGATGCGAAATATATTGAGCATAATTTCGGCGAATTCCGCCGATATGTGCCCCTAGTGCAAGATCTTGGATTTCTCCTCCCCCAGCACCTCAGCCATATCCTCCCGGGTAAAGCGGTACTGCTGGTTGCAGAACTCGCAATCCATGGTGATACAGCCCAATTCTTCGAGCAAATCAGACACTTCCGCCGGCTGCAGGGATGCCAGGGCATTGCGGGTGCGCTCCCGCGAGCAGCTGCAGCGGAACGCCACTGGTGCCGGGTCAAACAGGCGTACAGGCTCCTCGTGGTAAAGGCGGTACAGCAAGTTGCCGGTATCCAGCCCCAGCAACTCCTCCTCCTGTACGGTGTCCGCCAGTGCACAGGCGTGTTCCCACTGCCTGTTGCGTTGCTCGCTGTCCGGCACTAATTGGGCGGGTAAATTCTGCAGCAACAGTCCCGACGCCCGTTCTCCGTCTGCAGCCAGCCACAGGCGGGTGCCCAGCTGTTCCGAGTGCCGGAAGTAGGCGTCCAGGCTGTGGGCCAGGGAGTCCTCCACCAGTGGCACGATGCCCTGGTAGCGTTGTCCCTGTTCCGGATCGATGGTGATCGCCAACTGGCCGTTGGCCAGCAACCGGTCGAAACGTTCAGAGGTGGCCTGCTCCGCGCCGCGGGCAATGGCACGGATCTCCAGGGCGCTGTTGGACTCCACCATCAGCAGGGGAATCTCGCCCTCAGAGCGCGCCTGCAGGATCAACTTGCCCTCGAACTTCAGGGTGGTGCCAAGCAGCACCGACGCCGCCAGGAATTCCCCCAGCAGGCGGCTGACTCCCGGGGCGTACTGGTGTATCGCCAGGATGTCCCGGTAAGCATCGTCCAGGTGGACTGTCTCGCCACGGATATCAGCTTGCTCGAACAGGAATCGCAGTGAGCGGTCGCCTGCCCCCGCGGGGGGCGTCTCATCTGGCTTGTTCATGGTTATTATCCCCGTGGGTGGTCGGGCAGCAGAGTTCAGTATTTGAGGCCAGCGGCCGCAATTTTCAAGGTGGTAGAGACCTGTCGGACGGTTTGCGTCTAAAGTGTAGTTGTTTTCGGCAGTGCCGATCACCCGTTCACAGGAGATACAACATGAGATTCAGTTACCAGGTCGGCATGTGCGACCCCGACCACTACCTGCCCCTGGCCAGGGCGGCAGAGCAGGCCGGCTATCACGGCATCACTATTCCCGACAGCATCTGTTACCCACAGCAGGCCAGTTCCAAGTATCCCTATAACAAGGACGGCAGCCGCGAGTTCCTGGAGAGCGTCCCCTTCCTGGAAAGCCTGATCTCGGTGGCCTCCATGGCGGCCGTCACGGAAAAAATCCGTTTCGCCACCTTCGTGTACAAACTGGCGGTGCGCCAGGCCCCGGTGGTGGCCAAGCAGGTCCAGAGTATCCAGGCCCTGTCCGGGAATCGCTTCGATTTCGGAATCGGTATCAGCCCCTGGGAGGAGGATTTCGCGGTCTGTGGTGTGCCCTGGGAGAAACGCGGCAAGCGATTCGACGAGCAGATCGAGATCCTGCGGGGGCTGGAGTCCGGCGAGTACTTCGGCTATAGCGGCGAGCTGCACGATATGCCCGCCAACAAGATGTGCCCGGTGCCGACCCTCAAGCGCGCCGCGCGGGTGGGCGATGGCTGGATGTGCGCCGGCGCCGACCTGGAGCAACTGGAAGCGTATATCAAGCGCATCCAGGCATTGCGCGAGGAATACGGCACCCGGGATAAGCCCTTCCGCGTGTTCACCACCGGGCAGGACGCCTTCACCCGCGAGGGGATAGCGCGCCTGGAGGAGATCGGGGTGACCGATGTGATCATCGCCTTCCGCAATGTTTACGAGATGGAGCCCGACAAGTCCCTGGACGAGAAAATCGCCATGCTGAACTGGTACGCAGGGGAGTTTATCGATGGCTGAGTACGACCCGACTACACCGGTGCTGGTCGGCGTGGCGGCGGTCCAGCAGAAGCTGGAGGATTATCACCAGGCGCTGGAGCCCATCGCCCTGATGGAACAGGCACTGCGCCTGGCGGCGGCGGACGCTGACAGCGAGTCGCTACTGGCCCGGGCGGGTGAAATCCTGGTGCCCAAGGGCATCTGGTCCTACAGCGACCCGGGCCGGCTATTGGCAGGCGCCCTGGGATGTCCGTCGGCTACCACAGTGCTGGGTGAAATCGGCGTCTCCCAGCAGACCCTGATCAACCGGGCCTGCGCGCAGATCGCCTCCGGCGAGATGGAGGTCGTGCTGGTGACCGGCGCCGAGGCCAAGTACCGCAGCCTGTGCGCCGCCAAGGCCGGGGCCGAAGCCGGGGAGACTTCCCAGCTGGAAGTGGAGCCGGACGTCACCCTGTTGCCCGACGACGAGCTCTGGTCGGAAGTGGAATCCGCCGCCGGACTGGGAATGCCAGTCGGTTATTACGCCATCATGGACAGCGCCCTGCGCCACAGCCAGGGCCTCACGGTGGAGCAGCATCGCGACCAGATGGCAGCGATGTATGCCCGGTTCAGCGAGATCGCGGCGGCCAACCCCGAGGCCTGGTCGGATCAGGCGGTGTCCGCGGAGCACATCCGGGAAGCCTCCGATGCCAACCGGATGCTGGCCTTCCCCTATACCAAACTGCACAACAGCCAGTGGAATGTGGACCAGGGAGCGGGCCTGATTCTCTGTGCCGCCCGGGTGGCGGAGGAGCTGGGCATCGAGCGCGACCGCTGGGTTTTCCCCCGCGCGAGCGCGGAATCCAATTTCATGTCCGTGGTTGCCAGTCGCGCTGATCTGGGGGGCTGCCCTGGTTTCCGGCTGGCCGGGCAGGCGGTGATGGAGGCCGCCGGGATCGATTTCAATGATATCCGCCTGCGGGAGCTCTATTCCTGCTTCCCCTACGCCGTGAGGGCCCAGTTGCAGGAATTCGGGATGGATGGCGGGGGTGACCTCAGTGTCACCGGTGGCATGACCTTTGGTGGCGGACCCCTCAATAACTTCGTTTTCCAGGCCACCGTGCGCATGACGCAATTGCTGCGCCAGCAGCCTGACGATGTGGGGCTGGTGACCACCGTCAGCGGCATGCTCACCAAGCAGGCCTGCGCCCTGTGGTCGGCGACCCCGAATCCTGGCGGCTGGATTTGCGAGGACGTGACCGGGCAGGTCCGGGAGGCCAGTGTCATTCGCGAGTTGGTGGCGAACTACCAGGGCGAGGGCTATGTGGCCGGGTATACCGTGCTCTACCAGGGTAGCGAGCCCTGGCGCGCGGTGGCGATATTCGACCTGCCGGGAGAGCGCCGCACGGTCGCTTACAGTGAGCAACCTGTTCTGCTCCAGTCCATGCAGGAGCGGGAGTTCTGCGGTGAGGTTTTCACCCTGGCGGAGGGCCGTTTCGGTCACTGACGAGGGTGTCATCCCCGGGTGCATAATCTATACTTGCATGGGTTGACCAGGAAAAACATGCATGGCCGGATTCAGAATAACCAAGCCCTATACCATGCCCAGGGATGAAGTGCGCGAGGCGGCGCAGGGCCTGGCCGCCAGCCTGGAACGCGAGCACGGAGTGCGCTCCCGCTGGGAGGGTGATTCGGTAACCATCAGGGGTGCTGGCGTGGATGGCAGGATGTCCTTCCATGACGGTCTCATCGATGTGTCGGTACGCCTCGGGCTGTTGGCCTCGATGTTCGAGTCCGTCATTCGCGACGAAGTACAGACCTACCTGGACGAGCACGTGACCTGAGCGCGGGGGCGTAACTTAGTCGAATACTGTCACGCCTCGCAGCGGATCCGATCCCGATATCAATTCTGCGAACTCTTCCGCCAACGCCTTGCTGCGCTCCACGCACTGCTCCCAGTAACGCACCCGCTCCTCGTGGTGTAAGCGGCTGAAATCCGAGCGATCCGGTATCTTTCCCAGCGGCAGGTCGGCAATGAACGCCTCGCTGGGGCACAGCAGTGCCAGCTGGTCCACCTCGTGGATTGCCGCCTGCCGCCAGGGCAGGAATTTATCGAACCAACCCGGTATGACGCTGGCGCTGAAGTGGGGGTAGAGAATCAATCCCTCGCCGCGGTACTGCCCGAGGTCGAAGTGGTAGTCGATAATCCCGCCGTCCCAGTACTGGCCTGGCGGTGCCCCGGGGATATCGCGCTCCCCGGTGAGCACGAAGGGAATGGCGCCGCTGGCGTGCAGGGCGGCCTCCACGTTGTCTTCCCGCAGCGGGCAGTAGTGGGTCTGGAAATCGTGGAATGCCAGGCCCGACGCGTGGCTTTCACCGGCGTGAAAGATAACCCGCTGGAAATGCAGTTTCAGCAGGCGTCGGCTGACAGTATTGCCCAGGGCGGCAACCCCCATACCGGTGGCCAGCAGCGGGGAGGAAGCAGCGGCAGCCGGGCCGCGGCCCCGGGCGGTGACGATATGGGTGTGAATCCGCGGGTGGCTGGTCAGGGTTTTCGCCCCCCTGTCCCCCAGCACCTGTTGCAGGATGCCCAGGCTTACTTCGCTCACCTCCGCCGCGGTGGGCCTGGTCGCGTAGTGCTGGTAAAGATAGCCCCGTTCCAGCTGGTCTATGGCCGCCACCGGGTCGTCCATCGCCAGGCAGGCGTGGCGCCAGGAGCCGATAGACGAGCCCAGTACTGACAGCGGCTGGGTCCGTTGCTGCAGGAAATCGCCGAACAGCAGACGATCCAGCTGGCCGAGGATGAACCACTTGGGACCGCCGGAGGCGCCCAGCAACAGGCTGAACAACTGCGCCGACCAACCCTCCCGCGATATCCTAGCGGCGGCCTCCCGGCCGAGGTAAACCGACAGGGCTTTAATACCGCGTGGCATTGCGCACCTCGCGCGGGGACTGGCCGGTCCATTTGCGATAGGCCCTGCGGAAATTGGATGCGTCGTTGAAACCCACCATGTAGGCAATGCTGGACAGTGGCAGGCGGGTATTCTGCAGGTAGCGGGTGGCGTGCTCGGCCCGCACCTTGTCCAGCAGGGCCTGGAATGACTGTCCCTCCTCGTCCAGCCGCCGGCGGTAGGTGCGGGCACTGAAGTTCAGCATGGTGGCGATCTGCGGCATCTGCGGGTACTGTCCCTCCAGCTTGCGCAACAGGCGCAGGGTCCGCTCCGCCACTGAATCCTCCTCCTCCAGGTCAGCCAGCAGGCGGGCACACTCCGCCTCGTACAGGGAACGCAGGGCCGGGTTGGAGGAGGGCAGGTGGGTGTAGAGCAGCTCCCGCGGGAAGGAGAATCGTCCTCGCGGGCAATCGAAGTGCAGGTCCTCACCGAATACCTGGTAGTACAGTGCCGCGTGGGTCGGGCGGGGATAAGGAAGCTCGATGCGCAACTGCAGTTGCGGCCGGTTGAGCAGGCCGCGCAGGGTATTGAGTATAGCGGCGTACAGGAGCTCGTAGCCGAACTCCACCGGGGTAAGGGCGTCGTCGCTGACGGTGGTCATCACGCAGCGATCCCCGATCTCCTCGAATTGCAGCTCCAGTGCAGGCGCCAGCAGGTGGTAGTACTTGAGGAACAGGTCCATGACCTGGGCCAGGTCCCGGCAGGTGAGAAAGGCCTGGCCCAGCACCGCGTGAGCGCTCAGGTTGAGGCGCAGGCCCATCTGCATTCCGAGGGCGGGATCGGACGTCAAGGCCAGGGCGTTGTTCACCAGCCGGGAGAAGTCAGAGTCGCCGATGCGGGCGCCGATACTGTCGATGCCGCTGTCCGCCAGGCTGGTCCCGGCCAGCACTTCCCTTCGGTCGCAACCGCGCTCCTCCACCATATCGATGAGGATGAGAGCGTACTGGGCCGGTGTGCTGGGTGTTGGCATAACCCTATTTGGCCACAAATGACCGCAATTTGACAAGACTTTACCTTGTTGTCCCCGCAGTCATCAACCATAGTGAACGCTGCACACATTAACGGAGCAGTAGTTATGAAAGTGGAATGGACTGAAAACACGCCGCGCAAGATCCAGCATTACGCCGGTGCGGACTACCCCAAGGATAATCCGGATCTCGAGGACGTGCTGACCAGTGCCGATGTGGACCACATCGCGGAGATCTTTCAGACCCCGCTCACCGGCTCCTATAACTGGGATTACCAGGTGCAGGACGATCGCATCAAGAAGCTCTACGACCTGGGCAAGCAGCTCAACTGGGACCCGGAGATCGATATCGACTGGGACCGCCCGTGGCCGGATGAGGAGCGCGCCCCGGAGATGATGAATCTCCACGACTACCCCCCCTACCTGGCGATGGATGAAAAGACCCGCGACGAATTCTGGCTGCACATGAATGCCTGGAGTCTGTCCCAGTTCCTGCACGGCGAGCAGGGCGCCCTGCTGGTGGCCTCGCAGCTGTGCTCCTGCGCCCCCACCCTTAACGCCAAACTCTACGCGGGCTCCCAGACTTTTGACGAGGCCCGCCACGTGGAGGTGTTCAACAAGTACCTGCAGCAGCGTATCGGGGTGATGTACCCGATCAATACCCACCTGAAGAGCATCATCGACAAGATCCTCACGGACGAGCGCTGGGACATGAAGTTCATCGGCATGCAGATCGTGATCGAGGGCCTGGCACTGTCGGCCTTCAATACCACCCGGGAAACCACCCCGGACCCGGTGCTCAAGGACGTTGTCTACCTGGTCACCCGCGACGAGGCGCGCCACGTGACCTTCGGCGTCAACTACCTGGAGGAGTTTGTCCAGACCCTATCTGAGGAGGAGCGCGAGGAGCGCGCCTTATTTGCCTACGAGGCCTGTGTGATCAGCCGCGAGCGGCTGGTGGCCACCGACGTGTTCCGCCATTTCGGCTGGGACGTCGAGGAGGCCCGGCGCAAGGTACTCGATGGTTTTGTCATGTCGACGTTCCGCAACCTGCTGTTCCAGCGCGTTGTTCCCAACCTGAAGCGCATCGGCCTGCTCACCGACAAGATCCGGCCGAAGTTCGAGGAGCTGGGTATCCTGGACTACGAGAACCTGGCCACCGACGGCGATATCGACTGGTCTGCCCTGGAGCGCCCCCTGGATACCGAGGAGGCCCAGTCCCACGAGCAGAGCATGCTGGCTGCTTTCAAGGAAGAACACGAGAAACTGGAGGCTGGTGAGGCTTCTTCAGCGGCCTGATCTATTTTCTAATCTTTTCGGGTGCCCTTTCTTCGCCTGGCCGGGAACGACAGGGGAGAAGGGTCTCGAAAGGGCCGCAGCTACGCAGGCAAAAGTGGCTGCTGCGCAACTCGACCATTTTTCGCTGCGCGAAAAATTGGGACTCGGACAGTGCTCGCAGAAAGCTCCACTTTTGCCTGCTCCGCTAAACGCGGCCTGATATTTTCGAGACCCTTCTCCCCTGTCGTACCCTCCAATTGACTGTTTCCCGAATTTTGGTTAGATCCGAGGGCCGCCGGCTGGCTGAGGGGGCTTCGAACCATCAGGGCGCGGCTTAAGATTGCCACCGGTTCCGGGGGCTTTCTGCGAGCACTGTCCGAGTCCCGAAAAATTGCGCAGCAATTTTTGGTCGAGTTGCGCAGCAGCCCGGAACCGGTGGCAATCTTGCGCCCGTTCGTAGCCCCCTCAGCCAGCCGGTGGCCCGCCTCGCTGACATGTACCAGGCAACCAAATCGTCCAGACACAAAAAAGCCGGCAACGAAGGCCGGCTTTTCTGGAAAGGAGAGGAGCTTAGGCTGACAGGGCCTTGACCTGGGCGTTGAGGCGGCTCTTGTGGCGGGCGGCCTTGTTCTTGTGGATGATGCCCTTGTCCGCCATACGGTCAATGA
>JAACFI010000272.1 GCA_009937575.1 Haliea sp. | reverse complement strand
CTGATGGTTATCGTGATCTTGTCCTGGTCAGTGTTCTGGATGGACAAATCCTCCCTCGGCGACAGACTCAGCATTTCGTTTATCGGCATCCTGACCGCGGTCACCTACCAAGTCATCATGAGCGAGATCCTGCCCAGGATCTCCTATGTGACGCTCATCAATGACGGGTTCCTGGCCATCAGTTTCTTTACCATGACCATGACTGTCCTGGTGAACCTGCGAGTCGGCTACCTGGATAGAGGCGGAAATTCGCTGGCCGGAGACAGACTCGATCAGCACTGCAGATGGATATTTCCTCTGGCCTATTTCGGCAGCTTGGTGGTTATTGCCCTGATCGCTTTTTTGTAGCACCCGCCAGGCGAACTCGTTGGTTCCCGACTAGACTGGATATGACCCCGACAGGACTGAACACTTGTATGCATTGAGTGGTGCTGTCTGCCACGCCTGATCCCCTAACTATAAAGGAGCCCGGAGATGCACAAACTACCCGTCAAACAATGGGATGAACTGGAGGACCGCGTTCCTGCCCACGCCCTGGTTGCCGGTGTCGACCTGGTGATTATCCGCGCGCATGATGAGGTTAATGTGTTCTACGGACGCTGCCATCACCGCGGCGCCCTCTTGGCAGATGGCAGAGTCGAAGGCCCGAACCTGATCTGCGGCTTGCACGGCTGGGACTATCGACTGGATACCGGCATCAGCGAGTATCACAACGACGAACAACTGCAGAAATTCAGCGCCTGGGTGGAGAACGATCAACTATGGGTGGACGAAGAGGAAATCGCCGCGTGGGCGGAGGAGCATCCCCAACCCTACAAGCGCGAGGAGTACCAGGGTTCGCACCAGGATTTCACCGGCACCATCGACGAACCCGACGTGGGTTATATCCGGCAATTGGCAAATGACGGCCTGACCAAGGTCGGCCACCACGGCCCGGCCGAGGCGATGGGGATATCCCGCGAACTACTGCCCAAGTGGGAGGATATTCAGTTTGTCGTGGCCCAGCTCCACAAGGTGCCATTGCTGGATGATGAGGAGGTGGGTACCGATATCGTGATCGGGCCGGGAGCGAAAAGGCCCCTGCATCTCGACATCCCGATTTTCGTTTCCGACATGAGCTTCGGCGCACTCTCCGAGGAAGCGAAAATTGCCCTGTCCAAGGGCGCCGAGGCTGCGGGCACTGGTATCTGCTCCGGCGAGGGCGGCATGCTGCCGGAGGAACAGGCAGCGAACTCGCGCTACTTCTATGAACTCGCCTCTGCACGCTTCGGGTTCTCCTGGGACAAGGTCCAAAAGACCCAAGCCTTCCACTTCAAGGGTGGCCAGGGAGCCAAGACTGGGACCGGGGGTCACCTGCCCGGCAACAAGGTGAAGGGGAAAATTGCCGAGGTCCGCGGCTTGCCCGAGGGCGAATCGGCCATCTCGCCTGCGCGATTCCCCGAGTGGACCAGTGTCAGCCATTTCAAGGACTTCGCCGATGAAGTCCGCGAGAAAACCGGGGGCATCCCCGTGGGGTTCAAGCTCTCTGCCCAACACATCGAGAAGGACATCGACGCGGCACTCGAGGTGGGCGTCGACTACATCATCCTCGACGGCCGGGGTGGTGGCACCGGGGCGGCACCGGTGATCTTCAAGCACAATATCTCCGTCCCCACGATTCCCGCGCTGGCCAGGGCGCGGCGCCACCTGGATCGATCCAGCGCCGACGATGTCACCCTGATCATCACTGGTGGCCTCAGGCGCCCCGCGGATTTTGCCAAGGCCATGGCGCTTGGCGCGGACGGCGTTGCCGTGTCCAATGCGGCCATCCAGGCCATCGGCTGCCTGGGTATGCGAGCCTGTCATACCAATAACTGCCCGGTGGGCATCGCCACACAAAAACCGCACCTGCGAGCCCGCCTGCCTGTTGATGAGGCCGCCGAGCGGCTGGAACGCTACTTTACCTCTGCCGTGCACCTGATGCAGGTGGTGGCCCGAGCCGCCGGGCACCGACACCTGAGAGATTTCACGATCGACGACCTGACCACCTACAAGACGGATATCGCCCAGCTGACCGGCGTAGCGTACGGCGGTGTCGCCCCCATCTACCAGGAGTCATAGGGATGTCTAATCACAACTTCCCCGCGCTTGACGCGAGTGCCCTGGTCGATACCCGGGACGCATGTCATGCCTACGCCAGCGTTCTGGGCGGTTGGACCACATCCTGCCGACAGCGACGCAAGCACTGGTGGCAATTGAGTCTCCGGCCATCCCTACAGGGCGTCACGACCGGAATGATTCACGCAAACGGTGTCCACTTCGAACTGGGCCTCGAGCTGGCGACCAACCAGGTCCGTGGCGATATCGCGGGTGGTGGCCAGTTCAGTGAAACACTGGGCGGCCAGACTGCCGAGGAGTTGGGCGACACCATCAGGGAGTTTCTCACCAGCGGTGGCGTGGATCAGCGTTTTGTGCCCGACACCGATTCAGCCGACGGCCACGAGGCCCTGGACGGCAGCGTGAGGGCCGGATACTCCGCGGAGATCGCCGCCAGCTTCGCCCAGACCTGGCGCGAGCTTGCCGCCGCCTTTACCGATTTCCAGGCCGGCACCCCGGAGGAGACCAGTCCCATCAATCTGTGGCCTGGGCATTTCGACATGGCAATGATGTGGCTGGGGGGCGAGAAAATCCCCGGGCAGGACCCGGCCGACGAGGAATACTCAGACAAACAGATGAATTTCGGCTTCAGCTTCGGCGACGGCGGTATTCCGGAGCCGTACTTCTACAACACGGCCTATCCACTGCCAGATGCATTTCCCGGGCTAGTCTTGCCGGGCGATGCCTATTGGCATAGTGAGGGCTTTAACGGCGCGGTCCTTCGCTACCGGGACCTGATAAATCAACAGGACCCGCATGCCGCATTACTGGAGTTGTGGCACTTCTTGCTCGCCGCCGGGCGGGAACACATGCTCGAGAATGCCAAAGGAGGTTAACTGCCATGACTGAAAATACTGAACTGGAATGGATCCGGGTCGCAGACGTCGACGAACTGCCACCGGGCCGGGTGAAAACCGTCACCGCGGGCACCCATTCGATGGCATTGACTAACATCGACGGGGAATTCACCGCGATGGACAACCGCTGTCCCCACCAGGGCGGTCCCCTCGGCGAGGGCTCCATCGAGGTCGGTACGGACGGCCAGTGCTGGCTGCGTTGCCCCTGGCATGGATGGGATTTCGACCCGAAGACCGGCCTGTCGCCGGGCGCCTTCGAGGATAGCGGGCAGAAGATCTTCCCAATCGACGTCCGCGACAACGGTATCTACATCGGTCTGGAGGCGGAGCCCCCCCACGCAACCACCGTCACCGACATCATGGCCCAGACCATGACCAACTGGGGGGTCAAAAGTGTCTTCGGCATCGTCGGTCACTCCAACCTCGGCCTGTCCGATGCCCTGCGCCTGGAGGCCAAGCAGGGCAAACTGACCTTCTTCGGTGTGCGGCATGAGGGTGCAGCGGCGTTTGCGTGCTCCGGCTACGGCAAGCTCACCGGCAAACCCGCGGCCTGCCTCACCATTGCCGGTCCCGGCGCCACTAACCTGATGACCGGGCTATGGGATGCCAAGGTTGACCGCGCGCCGGTGCTGGCACTCACCGGGCAGGTCAACGTCCAGGTGTTCGGCCCCGGCGCCTTCCAGGATATCGACCTTGCCGCCGCTTTTGCACCGGTGGCCCGTTTCAGCCAGACGGTGCTGCACACCTCGAAGCACGCAGAACTAATGAACCTGGCCTGTAAGAATGCCATCGTCGAGCGCGATGTGGCTCACCTTATTTTTCCCGACGACGTGCAAACGCTGCCCGCCGGTGATGCCGAACCAACGGCGGGACCTGATGGGCGCGTGGCCATTTCGAGCATTGCACCGGACGCGGGCCTGGTCGATGAAATCGTCAACCGGCTCGAGGCCGCCAGCCGGCCGATCATCATCGTCGGCTATGGCGCCCTGGAGGGCATGCCGGAGGTGATCGCGTTGGCGGAGAAACTGAACGCGCCGGTACTCACCACCTTCAAGGGTAAGGGCCAGATCCCGGATCACCATCCACTGGCTGCAGGGGTGCTGGGCCGTTCCGGTACGCCGGTCGCCAGCTGGTTCATGAACGAGTGCGACCTGATCCTAGCGTTCGGGTCTTCCTTCTCCAATCACACAGGTATCACACCCAAAAAACCCATCATCCAGGTGGATTTCGATCGCATGACCCTGGGTAAATTCCACAAGGTCGACCTGCCGGTATGGGGTGATATCGGCCGCACCGCACAGCTAGTGAATGCGGGCCTTTCCGACACGGTCCGTGCCACGGATCAGCGGGACGAACTGGCGGAGCGATGGGCGATCTGGCGTGCGGAGAAGGACAGCCGCCTGGGCGACGACCTGGGCAAAGGCGTGAATTCCGCCACAATATTTCACACGCTCAGCCAGTTGGTACCGGAAGACGCCATCATTGCCGTGGATGTGGGCAACAACACCTACTCCTTCGGGCGATACTTCGAGAGCAAGGGACAACGGGTATTGATGTCGGGCTATCTCGGCTCGATAGGCTTCGCCTTCTCCGCCGCGATGGGCGCCTGGGCAGCCACCCAGGATCTGGATGAGTACCGCGGTCGCAAGGTCATCTCCATCAGCGGCGACGGTGGCTTCGGTCAATATCTGGGGGACTTCACCACGGCAGTGAAGTACAACATGGACATTACCCACATCCTGTTGAACAACTCGGAGCTCGGCAAGATCTCCAAGGAGCAGCGTGCCGGTGAATGGCCGGTGTGGGAGACCGACCTGCACAACCCGAACTTCGCCTCGTTCGCCAAACTGTGCGGCGGCCAGGGCACACGGGTCACCGAGGCCAGCGAATTTAGCGCGGCCTTCGAGAAAGCGCTGAACCACAGCGGTCCTGCGCTTGTGGAGATTATCACCGACGCCGAGTTGATCTGACAGCGCCATGATGCACCTCTTTCACACCGTTCTGGAGGGAGCAGCACTACTGATCGATGCGGCCGCGTCTGTGATCATGGTGTGGAGTTTCGCGGTGGCCATTTACGCGTTCGCGCAGGCGTCTTTTACCGGTTCTGCAGCCGATCGAATCATGAGGTTACAGGTAGCGCGTTGTGCTCTTGGCGTCAAACTCGTTTTCGCCCTCGAACTACTGATCATTTCCGACCTGCTGCATACAGTGGTCAGTCACTCATTGGATGATTTGTGGTTCCTGGCGGCACTGGTCGTTATTCGCACAGTTATCAGTTACTTCCTGAACCGCGAAATCCAGGAAGTCGAAGCGGAACTCCAGAGATAGGTCTGCACAAAGATGCTGATCCGGATAACCCATCGCCCCAGCGGGGAGTTGATTGCAGAAGGGCCACGCGGTTGGGGCATCACACCCTTCGAAGGTAATTACTATATCGGGCGTCGTCACCTGAAAACCAGCGGATTTAAAACCAATTACATTCCGGGTTTATGTATCTACAAATTTCTTTACGTCTGGATGGACTTCCAATGGCCAGGTGATCGTTCGAGAAACCTGGGCTGGCTTTACTGGCTGCCCAATCCATTATTTCCATTTATCTGGTTTCGCGTTGCAGTTCCGGGCAAACATCCAGATTTGCAGGTTGAGTTGATAACTGAGAGTTAGGTCGAGGCTGGCTAGTACCAGGGGATCGATATGGAGCAAACACTGGGTTTTTGGGTCGCACCTTTGTTGTTGATTCCAGGCATGGCCTTGCTTGTGCTATCCACGTCCGCCAGATACAACCAACTACTCCTGCACGTTGCCAGCAAACCCGAGCACTCCAGGTTGCAGCGACAACTACTGCTGCTCCGCTACGCCCTGATCGCGCTTTACCTCGGCATAGCGGTGAACGCCGTCGCCGCCCTACTGGCCCATATCCTGACCGCGAATCAGCAGCTGGCAAAGTCGATCATCCTGGTACTCAGCTGTGGCGGGGTTGCCTGCCTGTTGATCGCGGTAGTCTGCCTGATCATCGATACCACACACAGTGAACTCAGGCATATCGAAAGGCCGATAGAGGGAGATTAAGAAAAGTCAGCTTGTAGGCGATAGCGGTCAAAGTCTATCAGCTGCCCTGAGCCCTGGCGATGTCCGCTTTCAC
>JAACFI010000271.1 GCA_009937575.1 Haliea sp. | reverse complement strand
ATTGGAATTTCTCATGGCTCTAGCCCTCTGTATGGTAAACCCACCTAAGTCTAGTCAGACTTCGGTATAAGGAGGAGTCCATACATTGTCCTAACTGCGGTCATCAGCCGATCTATCCTCCTAATTCAATTTCGGTATATCCTTGTAAAAGCCTAATAACAAACGGATAGAGATCACATATTATGAATATTGAAAGTATGGCCAATTATGCCGACGTAATTGGCGGTATTGCCGTAATTGTGTCGCTCATATATGTTGGCGTTCAGATTCGTCGAAACACCAAATCAAGCCAGTCACAAGCAAACCAATCTGCTCACGAATCTCTTGCGAACGTTAGTCTGGAAGTTGCCAAAGATCGTGATTTTTCAAACTTAACGCGTAAAGGAATGATCGCGTTTGAAGAACTGACAGAGGAAGAGAAGTTTCAATTCCTCCTACTTATGGTCACCGTTTTTCGAAGATTCGAGAATGTATTTTATCAATACAAGAAAGGGTTCTTGGAGAAAGAGCTGTGGGAAGGATATAAGCAGTCAATGCTTCTATACTTTTACACTAGCGGCGGGCAAGCGTTCTGGAATGTACGTGGTGCGCATTTCTCAGGCTTGTTCCGAGAATATTTAGATTCTACTTCACCTGGAGATGCTAAGTCAGAAATAGAAACCTGACTGACTTACATCCTTCCCCAGCTTTAACGAGCCCTCCTAAGACCTTTGGCTGCAAATGACCACGGTGGGTTGTTGAGTTTTCAATGGGAAGTGTGGCGGTCAAATAATTAATTATTAGGCAGTACTGGAGGAACTGGCAGGGTTGGAATAGATTCCCTCCGGATTTCATCAGCTACGCGATCTGGCTCCACCACAGGTCCAATTACCCTGTTGATATTTCTCATACTCACACCGACCAGGCGAACGGAGCGAACCAGTAGGTCACTATCACCGCCGTGCAGGCGATAACTACCCAGGCCTCACAGGCCCACCTTAGTGCGAGGGGCGCATCGCGTACTTCCATGAAGACCATGAGAACCATCCGGGTTTTGATGAAAGCGACCAGTAGCACCGCAGTCCCTATCCAGGCGCCAGTGAGTGAAGCATCGAGTCCCCAGGAGAGAAGGGTGAGAAGTGAGAGCACGATCCATGTAATGAGAATGCGGTCAGTCACAATCGATTCATCGTAAAAGGTAGAGTAGCGGGAAGAGTACGATCCATACCAGGTCGAGCATATGCCAGAAGCAGCTCGAGAACCCGACCAGGGTCTGGCTTATCTCGCCGTTGGCCGCCAGGGTACCTTTCAAGTGCAGGATCATCGCACCCAGCAGCGTCATGCCGACCAGCAGGTGCAACAGGTGGATGCCGGTGAGCATGAAGTAGAACATGAAGAAATCATCGGTAAGAACATTTACCCCGTCACTGAATGCACTGCCGTATTCGAAGATTTTCACCAGGACGAAAGCCACACCGCAGATGAATGCGCCGACGAAATGATGCAGTGCCTTGCGGCGGTCAGTGAAGCCACACAGCGCTCTCACGGCGGAGGCGACGAACCAGGAACTCGTGAGCAGGAGCAGGGTGTTGAGCGCGCCAAGCCCCTGGCTCAGGGTAATACGGGATGCTTCGAATACCTCCGGAGAAAATGCGCGGTAGTAGAGGAATGTGACGAAAAACAAGGTGAAGACACAGAGCTCGCCGAGCACGATGACCCAGACGCCGGCCTCTACCGGAAATGGCTCAAGCTCACCCGCGGTGGTACTCATGTGGTAGTTACTTAGCCCTCTTCACGGATGGCTCGTAGCAAGTACACGATTAGCGTGAGCCACCACACGAGAAAGATAGCCAGCGGAATCCAGAGCGCCAGTAACCCACTCCAGGCGAAGGGGCCGCTGTGGAAGAGCACGGCGGCGAATCCCGGCGCAGAGAGCAGCGCAGCCCAGATACTTAAATAGCCTACCCAACGCGGCATCACAGCGGGCACGCTGCGATCGGATAGAATTGCCGCACCGACGATCCCCATCCACAGGACAATCATGGACACGGGCGTGATGAAAGTGAGCCAGCCAAGATCGTGTAAAAGTTGGATCAACGGCGGATCCCGGTCCGCTCGGAAGACGGCTGCCGCAAAAAAGACGAACGCTGCCGAGAGCAGCCACACTGTGAGCGTGGCACAGGCAAGTTGCGTTTGCGCCCAGATCGGCCGTGCGCCCTCCATGCGCCGCATTTGATCGCCCAGTACCGCTGACAGAGGAAGTACACCGCCCAAACTCGCCAGGCCAATCATCAGGCCGACCTTTTGCAGCACCCCGCCCTCCGCGACGAAGTTGGCAACCTCCTGGGGTGTGGCCGACGGGGACAGCGGCGGTAGTAAGAACGAGGCGAGGAAACCCCATCCCAGTGGGAATCCGATGGCGACCAATACGCCACACCAGACTGCGATGCGATGGTTGCGGCGCGCGCGGGCGTCCAGGGGAGGTCTGGAATTGGGTACGCTCAAGATCATTCTCCTTTTTGGGTGTGTTGGGGTCGTTCAAGTGCGCGGATTGCGCGTCGCAGCAGCCGTCTCTGATAAGCGGCTGGAAAGCGTTCGGGCTCGAGCAACGCCTGAAGCCCGAGCCCGTCCAGGAGGGTGAGGATGTGGTCCGACTCGGCGGCGCGGTCAATTCCACTGGCCAGACTCCCGGCCATCGCCGCCGCGTCAAGGGTGCTGCGAACGAGCGTACGGAGCTCGGCGTAACGCTCCTCGTGCTCTCGTCGGAAGTCGGTATCGGAGGGAACTCTGGCGGTGAAGGCCAGCCATACCTGCCAGCCGAGGCGTGTTGCGTCGGTAGTTGGCAGCTCCCGCAGCAGAGCTTTTTCCAGTGAGCGAAGAGGCAGGTCCATAGAGTGCGCCGCGGCCACCCGCGCGACCAACCCGCCAAGGACGGTTCTTCCAGCAAATAGAAGAACCTCCTGCTTGTTGCGGAAGTAGTAGGCCAGGGTTCCCGTGGTGAAGCCACCTTCCCGGGCTATGGCTCGCAGGCTGGCTCCCTCGATGCCGTGGGTGGCGATTGCGCGCAATGTCGCCTCGGCTACTTCCGTGCGCCTTGCTTCTATTCGCTCTGCGTTACGTGGTCGACCCAAGTCGTGATGCCTCAGGGCCACGAGGCCCTGGCCTACAATAACATTACAATCGTTATGATAACAATCAATATGTTAAGTAAAGAAGCCTTTCGCAACCCCTAAGTGGTGTTGGGCTTTTCTCCTGCAAAGACCGGCTGTTTGGGAGCCACAACTATGCATCATTTCGTCTCCTCTTGGGCGTTTGTTCAACATAGTGCGTATTCCAGACCAAGCCTGCCACTGATTCCAGACGAAGCCTGCCACCCATTCCACGCGAATGCTGCCACTGATTCCACGGCAAAGCTGCCACCCTGGCAGCCTGCCTGAAGTCACCAGCTGGAGCGTCCCGACGCGGTATAACTAACCGGTATTCTGGCCCTTTCCATACGGAGGGGATCAGATGCCAATTCATCTCTCTCACTCCCTCTTGTCAGACCTTCAACAAGGATAGACTGGTTATTGCGTATTCCGGCGAACGTGACCGCCCATTCCGGGCATCGTGACCGCTTTGCACATCAATGCTCGCTGGTGGGTGTTTTTTTACACTGAACGGTCACGATCAGTCAATAGCGCCTTGGTTTTGCGCATCGACTCACCGGTCAGGTTGATGCGGTGAGCGCCATGCAGCAGTCGGTCGAGAATGGCGTCGGCAATCGTGGCCTCACCGATGTATTCATGCCAGTGCTCAGTCGGTAACTGGCTGGCGATCAGAGTCGAACGTCGGCCGTGCCGATCCTCAATCACCTCCATCAAATCGTTGCGCTGTGCAGCACTGACTCGCTGGATTCCCCAGTCATCCAGTATCAGTAAATCCGTCTTGAGGAGTTGGTTCATCAGCTTGGTGTAGGAGCCGTCACCGTGGGCGATGCGCAACATCTCGAACAGGCGTGGCAGGCGCAGATAGCGCACAGAGAACCCCCGCCGGCAGGCCTCGTTACCAAACGCGCAAGCCAGCCATGTTTTGCCACAGCCGGTGGGGCCAGTCAGGCACAGGTTCAGTGATTGCCGTACCCAATCCAGGGTGATCAGGGAGGCCATCCGCGGCTTCTCCAGTCCTCTTCGGTGGCGGTAGTCGATGTCCTCCACACAGGCGTTTACACGGAGTCTGGCCCCCTTCAGCAATCGTTCGAGTCGCCGGTTCTCCCGGTAAAGGATTTCACGGTCAACGAGCATGGCAAAGCGCTCCTCGAAGCTCAGCTCTCCCATGGCAGGTTGGGACAACTGCTCCTCCAGCGCCTGGAGCATGCCGGTGAGTCGCAGGGTGTGCAGGTGTTCTCGGGTTTGTTGTATCAACATCAGTGGTTTCCTCAGATCAGTGGTAGTAGTCGGCGCCGCGCACGTTGTCGTGCAGCGGTAAGTCATCCTGCAAGTGGGCATCCCCCTCCAGCGGTTGCTGGTCCAGTCCCTGTTTGAGGATGGAGATAATGCTCTGGTAGTTAATCGAGCGGATCGCCAATGCCCGCTCACAGGCATTTTCCAGCCGTGCCTTGCTGTAGCGGCGGGCGAGTTTGAGCAATCCCAGGCAGGCGCGGTAGCCGTGTTCGGGGTGTGGCCGGTTCTCCAACTGTTGCTGAACCACCTGCCGGGTGCAGGGCCCGATACCCTGGGCCCAGTTCATGAAGCGTCCCGGCGTCCACTCGCTATGGGCCCGGTGCGAACTGGGCATGTGTTCCGACAGGGTGCTGTGGCGCTGGGGCCCGAAGCGTTTGTGTACCGCGACCCGGTTGCCTTTGTGCAGCACCTCCACGGTCTCGGCGGTTACGCGAACGTCAAGCTTCTGGCCCACAAGGGTGTGCGGCACGCTGTAGAACCGCTTGCCCACATCGACATGGTAGTCGATACCGGGTTTTGCCTTGCACCACTCGGCGTACTCATAGGGTTCAGTGGGGAGCGGCTTTAATGCTGGCCGGTCCAATTGCTCATAAAGATCTCGGCGGCTGACCGTCTGCCCCTGGAAGTGGCGCTCATTGAGGCTTGGTAGCAGCTCTGCAATGGCCTGGTTGAGCTCGGGCAGGGAGAAGAAGGTGTGGTGGCGCAGGCGGGCCAGTATCCAGCGCTCGACTATTTGCACCGCCACCTCGGCCTTGGCCTTATCTTTTGGTTTTCTCGGGCGCGCCGGCAGTACGGCTGTGTGGTAGTGGGCCGCCATCTCGGCATAGGTGGTGTTGATGCCCGGGGTGTAGCGGTTGGGGTCGGTCACCGCCGCCCGTAAATTGTCCGGGATTTGCAGCTCGGTAACGCCATCGAAGAACCGGAATGCCCGCTGGTGCGAAGCGATCCAGTCCGGCAGGGACTGCGTCCAGGTGGCCTCGGCAAAGGTGTAGCTCGATGCGCCAAGCACCGCGACAAAGACCTGTGCCTGACGGATTTCGCCAGTGTGACGGCAGACCACTGGCACGGTGGGGCCACAGTAGTCGATGAAGGTTTTCTCACCGGCACGGTGCACCTGGCGCATACTGCGCCGCTGCTTTTTGCGCCACTGTCGATAACGGTGGCAGTACTGGCTGTAGCGATAGGCTCTATCCTCGTGGATAGCGACGTATTCGGCCCAGAGCAGGTGGAGGGTGACCCCCTTGCGCTTCAACTCCTGGTGGATGGTGAAGTAATCTGGTTTTGCATAGCGCGATGGCTTCTGGGGCGCTGGGAACAGCAGCCTTTCCAGTTGAGCCTCGTCAGTTCCTTCGGGCAGCGGCCAGGTAATACCGCGGGCAGCCGCCAAATGGAGGTACTTACTAACCGCTCCCTTGGAGACACCGGCTGACAGGGCGACCTTCTGGTTGCTGAGCTTCGCCTCGTATTTGAGGCGCATGATCTCGATAAATTGACGCATTGGAATCCTCTTTGTGGGCATCCGTCCCTCCTGCTGGGCAAAAGGGCGCGGTTATGCCGCAAAATGTTTAAGAATTCCAGCGAGTTGGATGAGATTCCGGCGGAACGTGACCGCTGATTCCGGAGGCGTGACCGGCAATTCCGGGGAAATCCCCAAAATCGGTCACGTTGAAACGGAATCAGCGGTCACGATCGCCCGGATTGGGCGGTCACGATAAAACGGAATGGGTGGTCACGTTGGTCCGGAATACGCAC
>JAACFI010000270.1 GCA_009937575.1 Haliea sp. | reverse complement strand
TCGCTCTCCAGACTGTAACGCTTGCTGACAAGTTCGAGAAACACGACGGCCGTATTTTTATCAGCGGCACCCAGGCCCTGGCCCGACTGGCGCTGGAACAGGCCGGGATCGACCGCGCCGTCGGCCTGAATACCCGGGGATTCATCAGCGGTTACCGCGGATCCCCCCTGGGCATGCTGGACAATGTCCTGTGGCGGGAGAAACAGCGCATGGATGAAGCCGGCGTGGTGTTCCAGCCCGGCGTCAACGAGGACCTGGCGGCCACCGCGGTGTGGGGCACCCAGCAGCTGGAATTCTTTCCCGACCCGCAGGTGGATGGGGTTTACGCCATGTGGTACGGGAAGGCACCCGGCGTGGACCGCTCCGCGGATGTGATGCGCCATGGCAACAACTTCGGCACCCACAGGCACGGCGGCGTACTGGCGGTGGTGGGCGACGATCACCCGGGCAAATCCTCCACCGTGGTCAACCAGAGTGAGCCCCTGTTCGCCGCCATGCAGATGCCGGTGCTCTATCCCGCGGACGTGCAGGAAATTCTCGACTTCGGCCTGCTCGGCTGGCAACTGTCGCGTTACTGTGGCCTGTGGGTGGCCCTCAAAACCGTCAACGAAACAGTGGAACAGACCCGGACTATCACCCTGCGAGGCGACGGCTTCAGCGTGGAATTACCCGACCGGGGCCTGGACGCGGACAACGTGAACATCCGGCGCGGCGGCTTCAATCCCCAGGCGATGGAGGTAACGGTGAAGCGGGTGAGGCTGCCCCAGGTTCACCGATTCGTGCGCGCCAACGGCCTGGACCGGGCGCAGGTCGGTGGCAGCGGCGGCCTGGGCATCGTCACTGCGGGCAAGAGCTATGCGGACGTGTTGCAGGCCCTCAGCCTGTTGGGTCTTGATAGCGATTCGTCCCGCGCCCTGGGCCTGTCCGTCTATAAAGTGGGCTGTATATGGCCGCTGGAACCACAGGGCTTGAAAGAATTTGCACAAGGCAGGCCCGAGCTGCTTTTTGTCGAGGAAAAGAGCCCTATGCTGGAGCCCCAGGCGGCGCAGTTACTGGTCAATGACCCCGAGCGGCCGCGCCTGGTGGGTAAGCAGGATGAGCTGGGTAACACCCTGTTGCCCGGCGACGTGCAACTGGAGCCCTCTGTCATCGCCGATGTTATCGTCGCGCGACTGGCAGCGCTGGGTGCCGCCGACCCGACCCTCGAGGCCCGGCACCGGGCACTGCAGGAAGGCCTCGAGCGGAACCAGCGATTCTCCAACGCCACTCCCGCCAGCACGATGCGCATCCCCTACTTCTGTTCCGGCTGCCCACACAATACCTCCACCCGGGTCCCGGAGGGCAGCATGGCCATGGCTGGTATCGGGTGCCACGGCATGGCCATGCTCAAGCGGACCGACACCCTGCTGCCCACCCACATGGGGGGCGAGGGTATCAACTGGGCCGGCGTGTCCCCCTTCAGCGCTACCGAACACATGTTCCAGAACCTGGGTGACGGCACCTATTTCCACTCCGGTTTGATGGCCATCCGCGCCGCGGTGGCCTCCGGAGTGAACATCACCTACAAGATTCTCTACAACGACGCGGTGGCCATGACCGGCGGGCAACCCATCGACGGCCACATTTCAGTGGCGGATATGGCCAGGCAGGTGGCCTCGGAAGGCGTCAGGCAGGTGGCAGTGGTCTCGGACGACCCGGACAAGTTCCGCGGCGCGCTGCCCGGCGGCGTCTCTCTCCATCCACGGGACGAGCTGGACCTGGTACAGCGACAGCTGCGGGAGGTCACCGGTACCACCGTGCTGATTTATGAGCAGACCTGTGCCGCGGAAAAACGCCGCCGTCGCAAGCGCGGCAGCTTCCCCAACCCGCCAAAACGCATGTTCATCAACGACGCCGTCTGCGAGGGTTGTGGCGATTGCTCGGAGCAGTCCACCTGCGTGTCCATCCAACCAAAACCGACCGAGTTCGGCATCAAGCGCCAGATAGACCAGTCCAGTTGTAACAAAGACTACAGCTGCGGCAAGGGGTTCTGCCCCTCCTTCGTCACGGTACTGGATGCAGAGCCACGCAAGCCTCGTGGGGTGGACCTGGACGGCGACCTGTTCCAGGACCTGCCGACGCCAATTACCGCGGTAATCGAGCACAACTCTACGGGCGTCATGATCGCCGGAATCGGCGGTACGGGGGTGATCACCGTCGGCGCGGTGATGGGCATGGCAGCCCACCTGGAGGGCAAGGCCTGCTCGATCTACGACATGACCGGCCTCAGCCAGAAAAACGGCGCCGTCTATTCCCACCTGCGCATCGCCGAACAACCAGGTGACCTCGCCGCTCAGCGCATCGGTGCCGGCGAAGCGGACCTGTTGCTGGGCTTCGACCTTCTGGCGGCCCTGACCGGTGACGCCGCACCCACTTACGCCATGGGACGCACGCGGGTGATCGGTAATTCCGCGGTCGTGCCCACGGTGGATTTCCAGTTCGACCGCGACCTGGCAATTGACGAACACCAGGTGGAGGCGACCATCGCTGCGCGCACCGGTGCCGAGAACGCGTACTTCGTCGACGCCTCCAACCTGGCACTGAAGTTACTGGGGGACACCATCGGCGCCAACATGTTCGTGGTGGGCTACGCCGCCCAGCAGGGGCTGTTGCCGATGTCGGTGGATGCCCTGGAGAAAGCCATCGAACTGAATGGCACCGCCGTGCCCTTCAATCTCCGCGCCTTCGCCCTGGGTCGGCTCTGTGCCCACTCGCCGGAAGCGGTAGAGGCCCTGTTGCCCGCGACCTCCGGCACCAGCGGGGAACAGACCCTGGAGCAGCTGATCGCCACCCGCGCCGAGCACCTGCGCGACTACCAGAACCAGGCCTGGGCAGACCGATTCCTGGCCACCGTGGAAAAGGTGCAGGCGGCGGAGGCGGCGGTGGGCCCGGGTTCCACCGCCCTCACCCGCGCGGTGACCGCCAACCTGTCCAAGCTGATGTCCTACAAGGACGAGTACGAGGTGGCCCGGCTGTATACCGACCCGACCTTCCTGGAAAAACTCGATGCCCAGTTCGAACCGGGTTACACGTTGAAATTCAACCTGGCACCGCCGCTCATCAGTCGCATCAACCCCGCTACGGGCAAACCGATGAAGCGCGAGTTTGGCGACTGGATGCTGCACGGTTTCCGGATCCTGGCGAAGTTTAAGCGGCTGCGCGGCAGCGCCCTGGACATCTTCGGGCGCAGTGCAGAGCGCAGGATGGAACGCCAGCTGATCGGTGACTACGAGCAGTTGGTGGCAGACATACTGCCCGGACTCAGTGCGCAAAAACTGCAGACCGCCGTGGAGTTGGCCAACCTGCCCGATGGGATTCGCGGCTTCGGCCACGTAAAAGAACAGGCCGTCGGCGAAGTCGAGACCAGGAAAAACGAATTACTGGCGGCCTTCGCCGATCGCGGCAGTTTCAGGGAGATCAGATGACCATAGCCAGTGTGATGCTCGCTCTGGAGCCCGCAGAGATCATGATGGTAGCCTGCCACACCCAGGATCTGGTGGCGGCAGCCAAGTGCGGTTTGCGCGCTGCTTACGTCAATCGGCCGCTGGAGTACGGACCGGCCATGCAGCCGGAGGACAAAACCGAAACCTTCGACTACGAGGCAGACGATTTCATCGAACTCGCGCAGAGCCTGCGCCGGGACAAATCAGCAGGCATAATCTAGCATGCCTGCACCGTTGGGTTGGATAGCGTGGTGCAACTGCAATATCTTCGAATGGCGTAACAGAAAAATTCGTTGTAGAGTAGCTTCCCGAAACTGGTGGCTCTTCTGGATGGAGATTGTAAATGCGCGATAGAAAACGACTCTGCGGCAAAGCCCTGGCACTGGGGTTGACGTCGACCCTGCTTTCCTCCGGGGTCTTTGCCGAACTCAATGGCAAGACCAACCTGCTCTGCTCCGCCGACCAGGTGGTGGGCTGCGTGGATAAAGAATGCCTGCAGGGGCCACCAAGCACCTTTGGACTGCCGCACTTCATGTTCATCGACTTCGAGCGCAAGGTCATTCATGGCGTCGATGACGAAGGCGAGGAATTGACATCCCCGATCAAGAACATGGAGATCAACGAGGCTGCCTTTATCTTGCAGGGATTCGAGAACAACCGGGGCTGGACCATGGGTGTCAACCCGAAAGATGGCGGGCTGACCATGAGTTCGACGGGTGCTGACGTCAATTTCATCATCACCGGTAACTGTATCGAACGCTCGGGGGGTAAGTGAGATGTCTCATATCAAAACTTTAGTGGTGGGTACCAGCGGCGCGATTCTGCTGGCGATATCTTTTACCGCGAGCGTTCCCGCCCAGGCGGGTGACGCCGGCGCCTTTGTCGGCGGTATGATGGCGAGCCGGGTTATGCACAACATGCATGAGCGCACCGAGGCAGAAAAAGCCCAGGCCTACTATGCCCAGCAGGAAGCGCAGGCGGCACAACAGCAGGCGTCCCAACAGCAACAGGTACAGCAGGCGGCACCGACCTCCTCCTCGGAGACCACTCAGCAGAAACTGGACGAGTTGGACAAACTGGCTACCGGTGGATACATCACACCGGAAGAGTACAAGGCCAAGCGCAAGTCGATTATCGACGCGATGTGAATTCGGATTTTTCCATGACCACGGAACCCGGCGCCAAGAACCGCCTGCTGATCGTCGACGACGAACCTACCAATATCCACATACTGTCCAACATCCTGGCGGAGGATTACGAGATCCGCGCCGCCAATAATGGGGAGCGGGCAATCGAGGCGGCCCTGAGCCAGTCCCCTGACATGATTCTCCTCGACATGATCATGCCGGACCTGGACGGCCTGGAGGTGTGCCGGCGGCTGAAGGAGAATGAATCCACCAAGGACATCCCGGTGATCTTCGTCACCAGCATGTCAGATCCGGCCAACGAGGAACTCGGCCTGCAGGCGGGGGCAGTGGATTACATCTCCAAGCCGGTGAGCCCGCCAATCGTCAGGGCGCGGGTGAAGATCCACCTGCAGAACCATCTCACCGTACGTTTCCTCGAAGGATTACTTTCCTCACAGACCACCAGCCTGGAAGATGCCAAGAGCCAGGCACAGTCACTACTGGTTTTCGTTTAGCCCGGCTCAGGACTCGATCAGACCGTCGATATAGCGACAGAAACTTTCGCGGTAGCCCGCCTTGGTATTGGTCCAGAAAGTACGGATACGCGGCACTGACATGGCCGCGCGGGTGCGCAGTTCCCAGGCGGCGATGTACTCGTCGTCCACCTTGCCCTTCTTGTGAGCCATGTAGACCAGTTCAGTGAGCTCAAAAAGTGCTGACAGATAACCCTCGAACTTGACTGACTCCAACGGCGTGAGTGTCTCACCCATATTGGCCTTCATGCGGATTTCAGCCAGCTCACCCTTATAGGACTCGGCGCGGAAGTTGATCGCCAGTTGCATAATGGAATAGGTGGTGGCATCGCGGGTTTCCGAGGCGTTGAAGCGAAGCACGCTGGCGAAGTAGACCACTGAAGCCAGGATGCCGACGACACCGAACACTTCCTTGAATGCACCGAGACTTTCCCAGCTTAGATATTCCATCGGCAGGACCGTTCAGAAGATGAGTGAAAAACGCTTCGGGCGCCATTCTAAGGGAAACCCGGGGAATACCAAAATCCTTTTGAAATCAATCTATCACACCACCGGGGAGATACATTAAACTGCGTTCTGACCCGATCGAAGCGATGCGCAGGGCCGAGCGGATTAAGGATAAGACATCAATGAGACGCTTTCTCGAGAGCCTGACCATATTCATTGCCGTGGTGGCTGCCGCGAAGTTTGCTTCCATGATGACGGTCTCCGAGCAATTCATGTCTCCTGTGTGGCTGCCGGCGGCGGTGTGCCTGACTGCACTGATCTGGCTGGGGAACCGCGCCCTGCCCGCCATTGCGCTAAGTACCGGATTCCTGGGCTGGGTGGTCGCAAGAGACAATGGGGGACTCGCCCTGGGTTCAATGGCCGCATCACTGGTCATCGTCGGAACGGCAGCCGGCGCCACGTTACAGGCAGTTGCAGGTCGCTACCTCATCCGGCGTTTTGTCAGCCGAGAGGCCGAAGTGGAGACCGCGTACCAGTTTTTCCGGCTGCTGCTGATCGCTCCGGCGGCTGGACTGGTAAGCCCCATCATCGG
>JAACFI010000269.1 GCA_009937575.1 Haliea sp. | reverse complement strand
GCCGCGGTGCCGGATCCGGCGACGGCGGCAATAACGCCGGGCCTGTCGAGTTTGTTGTTATCCATGGAGAACAAGTGTAGTTGCTAGGGCCGGCCTGAACACATACCCCCTAATGGGAACAAGCCGCCCGTCCTTCAATCGGCGAAGTAGGGTAGGTGGTCGAAATCCTTAACCCGGGAATCGGCGAATAACACCCTGTCGGCACGGGCCAGAAGTGTTGGCGGCAGAGCCGTCAGCCGCCAAACCAGGCCTGAAATTGGGGCATGAAAACTCCCGCCAGCAGCAGCACCAACAGGGCATGAATCAAGCGGAGATCGCCCTTTAATTCCGTGCGAAGATTATTGATGCGTCCATCCGTGCCCTCGAAGCGAGCATCGATGTCCTTGAATCTCATTTCCAATTCACTGAAGCGTATATCCAACTCACTGAAGCGAACTTCCATTCGCGCATCCAGCTCGCTGAAGCGAGCATCCAGTCGCGCATCCAGGTAATCTTTTGTTACCAGTGCATCAAGATTAAATAACACTGCTTCGGACATAAGATCTGCGGTTGCCTCCGCTACTTCTTCTGACGCGCCAGCGGCCTTCAATCGGCGCTCAGCGCTGCGCACATCGAATACGATTGCGGCCATGTTAACGCTCCCTGTTTTTGTCTTTTGGTGATCTGCAATCCGTGCAAGTCACGTTCCTGAAGTATAGTCCTGCCAGGATTGATGGAACAGCAGGAATTTCCATCAAGAACATTCACAAATAAATATCGCCGTCTCAATCCGCCAGGTAGATGCGGACATCGCGAAATTCCGCCGACTCATCCAGGTCGGGCCAGGTGCAACTGCTGCGCCGGGCGATTTGTCGGTAGGGGGGATGATCGAAGTCCTTTACCCTGGAATCGGCGATCAGCACCTTGTCTGCGCGCTCCACGAATCGCTGCAGCCAGGGAAAATTGCCCTGGTCGTAGAGCACGTCCGCCACGATGATCAGGTCGATGTGCCCGTCTACAGCGTAGTAATCATCGGTGATGGTGAGGTCGACGTCATTGAGTTCGGCATTGAGTTGTGTGGCCTGCAGGGCCAGCGGGTCAATATCACAAGCGACCACCTCCTGAGCTCCCGCCAGTACAGCGGCAATGGCGACCACACCGGAGCCGCAACCGAAATCGATTAACCGCTTGTCGCGCACCCACCCGGGATTGCGCAGCAGGAAGTCGGCCAGCACCTGCCCAGAGGCCCAGCAGAATACCCAGTACAGCGGGTTGTCCATAACCCGCTGCATTTCCTCGGGACCCAACTCTCCCTGGGGATAGTCCGGGTTCAGAAGCCACAGTTGCAGCTCCGAAGCCCCCTCGAGTCGGGCCACTTCAAGGCGGGCGCCGGGAAGAATCTGCGTCAGTTGCCGCTTCAGGAATTGCTGCCCCTGGGTGTTGGATACTGACGGGTCGCTCGAAGTATTCTTGATCACATTTGATGTTCCAAAGGACTCGGGTTCGTAGCAAAATATTCCCGTGATTAAGGAAAGGGAGGACAAAAAATCTCCGCGGAGTTGACGATTTACGCAAGGCTGCGACCCTGAGGGAGCGGGGGTTGAATATCCCCCACGGCCAATGAGCGCTAAGCCAGGTCACGTCATGCTAAGTGATATGACGGAGTGTGGCTATGTTATCCTTCCGCGGATGATCCATGCCACCACTAATCGCACAGCCGTGTATTTCGGGGTGCTTGGTCGGGTATTGCTGTTACTGGTACTACTGCTGCCGCTGACCTTGCTGCCGCTGACCTCCTCTGCTGAAGCGACCATCCCGGGCGACCTGAAATCGGTACAGGACCCCGAACTGCAGAAGGCGCTCAACCAATTGGTGAACGCCCAGGGCTGGGGTGGGCAGGTCGCCGACCAGAAGATGGCAATTGCGCTGGTACTGCTCGAGGACACCGGTTATCGGCTGGCCATGCTCAACGGGCATCACATGGTTTACGCGGCCAGTCTGCCGAAGATTGCCGTCCTGTTTGCCGCCATGGTCGCCTCCCAGGAGGGCGACATCGAGATCGACGACGTGCTCGAGCAGGACCTGCACGACATGATCCGGGTATCCTGTAATCCCTGTGCCACGCGAGTAATGGAGCGGGTGGGTCGCGAGCGCCTGCTGGACATATTGCAACGGCCCGAGTACGAATTCTACGACGACGACCTGTACGGCGGCATGTGGGTGGGTAAGGACTACGCCGGCGCGGCAGCCCATAGCCGCGACCCGATCAGGGGCCTGTCACACGGCGCCAATCCCTACCAGGTGGCGCGCATTTACTACCACCTCTATCGCGGCACGCTGCTGGATGAGAAGCACACGGCCATGATGAAGGATATGCTGTCGCGCCCGGGTATCTCCCACAAGTTTGTGCAGGGCCTGTCATCGCAGACTGATCTCAAACTCTGGCGCAAGTCGGGTACCTGGAAGGACTTCCATTCTGACAGTGTTCTGGTGCAATCCCCTCAGGGTAACTACATCCTGGTAGGCCTGATAGAGGGCGTCAACGGCGACCGCCAGCTGGAGGTCCTGGCCCGGGAAGTCCACCAACTGATTAAAAACCTCTAGAACCCCTTACTTCAGGCCGTGACGCTTCTTGATCAACTGGTGAATACGGGTCCCCAGGGTCTGGTGAGCGACCGCGGAATTCTCCCGCAGTACGTTGGAGATCAGGGTGACCATGTAGTGCAGTCGCACGTCGCCCACATCCTCTTCCACGATGGCAAAGGAGTTCATGTAATTTCTCTTGTTGCCCTTGTATTTACCGCACTTGAAGCCTTCCTCGGGCTGGCAGCTATACAGCGAACCGGACTTAAAATAGAGCGCGGCGTTGCGCAGGGCCGGGGAAGAGGCGTAGCGGATTCGCCGCTCGGTCATATACAGCAGGCGCTTGAGTGCACGACTGCTCCACTCATCCACCAACTGCCCCTTCTCCATCTGCAGTATGAACTGCATCAGGCTGCGCGCGGTGGCATAACTGAGCCCGCCGCCGGCGACCAGGTTCTTACCCTCCCGGGTAAAAAAACTGCCCTGGCGAATCTGGTCCAGCGACATTCCGTTGGCCGTCACCGGTGCCCAGAACGTCTGTTGAAATAAGCGGGTGCGTTCACTGCCGGAAAGTCCGTTGATAAACGGGGTGATCTCGGCGTCAGGAATGGGATAGTCAACACCAAAATGACGCAGCAGCATGGCGTCACGCATGGTCATGGCGGCGGCAGCGTTGGAACTGACAGAGAGGGTCCAGTCCAGATATTCCCACAGGTTGCCGGTATCGCCGTCCTCCATCGGCCGCCGCACCAGGGCCCGGCTCTCCACGTCGAACAGGCGAATTGTGTGATGATCCCAGTGGGAGAAGCGATCGGCGGTCACGATGGTATTGCGCAGCAGTTTCTCCCGGGAGCCGATATCTCCCGGGTAGGTATCCGCCAGGGTCTGGAAGAAGCCCAGGGCCGCCAGAATCTTGCCCACACTGCCGACGTTCTGCCGGTGATCACCGCGGTACTCGGCATAGGCGGGTTCATTGGGATCGGTCAGATCCAGCACGGCGATACCGTAACGGTCTGCGTTTTCATCCAGCAGTTCAAGCACCTGCCCCGACAGCGCCTCGTCCACCGCGGGCAACTTCATATCCGGCCTGTCCAGCAGGCGGATGTCTACCGAAGCGGTGGGCCAACGCCCCCCGGGAGGCTGGCCACTGCCCTTGATTTCGCCCGCGGCAATCAGCCGCTGTTCCTCCAATCGGCGTATGCCAGTATCGGGATAGCCGTCAATGGGCCAGGCGCTTGCCAGGGCCGGACTAAACAGCGCCGCCAGTATCAGCCACGGGTAACAGATCATCTTCATGGATTGGGCCTCCCACGCATATCCACCCGCCGATTCAGGTCCGCCCCGGCACGGCTGTCCATCTGCTGCAGGTAACTGTTGCGCGCTACCGATGAACTGTCCAGGAAGGGCCGCAACTGGAACAGGCGCAGGCGCCCCTCCAGGAAGCCGAATTCCACATCCGCCGGCGCGGATCCACCGGCATCATCAGTGATGGGCGGGAAGCGCTCCGGCAGGCTGCGGGCGAATTCCCTCAGTTGCTTGATTTCCGCCGGGCTCAATACCGCATCGGTGCCACTACTAGGCAGTTCGACTATACCGCCCTCCAGTGACAACACCCGCCGCGTCGGCGCGGTGGCCGATGCCAGCACCCGTACCGGGCCGCCATCCAGTGGAATGCGCAGTGACTCCGCGGCCTGGCCGTCTACCGCGCCACCGAGGCCCTCGTTCACCGCCACCGACAGGGTATCACGGGCGCCCGTGTCGATATCGGCGGTCACCAATACCCCCGACTTGTCGGATCCCACCGACTCCAGCAGCAGTATCGAGGTATATACGTGTTCCGGTGCCGTCATGTGTGACTGTCGCCAGGAAAAGGCCCTCGCGGTAAAGGGGGAGGCCCACACCTGGGTGATCGACTCCTGCAGCAGGTCGAAGTCAACCACATTCGGCAGGGTGAGATTGAGGCCAGCCCCGGTAAATCCGGCGAGGTCCTCCACATTGGTATCCGAGCGCACAAACAGCCCCACCGGCTCGTCCCCGAAAGTCGCCTTGAGTGCCTGTCTCAGGTCGTCCCGGAAGCTGTCGCTCAACCGGGTATCGAGAATTCTGCGATACAACTCCGCACGAAACTGCTCCGAGCGTTCCCGGCGCACACTGTTTCCCGCCGGCAGGGCGGCCAGCTTGCGGTACTGCCGCTTCATCCAGTCGAACAGGGTGCCGCCATCCGGGTGAGGCTGTTCCAGCACCACCGCCTTGAATACGCCGAAGGGAATGGCCACACCCCGGGAGACCGCCTCGGGATAGTGTTTGCGCAGTTCTGCCAGCTTGGCCGCCTTGGGGCCCACCGTGCGTCCGGAATCCGCCGCCGACAGTTTATCGATGGGAACGACCCGGCGCAGGCTGAGGTCCAGCTTGTCCAGGTCCGGCTCGATACGCACTCCGCGGGAATCGTCACTCTCTGCAAACACCTCGTCCCAGCCGGGATCGTCCTCGCTGATCTCCACCAGTCCACCAGGGCTCACCGCCAGCACGATGATCGTATTGTCATTCTCAAGCAGGGTCTGCTGCACACCCGGGTTAATAGTCACATTGGGGATACCGAGATTGCGTGCAAGTAATTGCACATGGGACAGGGGGTTGCCCTCCCCGGCAGTAAGGATACCCGCCACCGGGGGCAGCTCAGACACTGTTTCCGGCAATACGTAGATACCATCCTCCCGCAGGGGTTTGCCGTGCTCCAGCACAGGCCTGGCCTGCAACAGGCCGCGGGCCAGCCCGGGATTGAGAGCGGTGAAACCCGCACCGGCATCCTCCCCGAACAGCTTGTGGCGGATGCCCGCCAGTGCCCCCGCGTCCCTGGCCAGCAGGTTCAGGGACTGGGAGTAAAGCAGCAGCGGGCCGCCCCGCAACTGGTCCTGTATGAACAGGTGGGCCAGTGGCTCCACCTCAGAGAGGGTCATCATCGGGCGGAAAAAGTAGCGCCGCAGGGCCTGCAGGCCCCAGCCGGGTGCCCGGTTGAGGTAGGCAAGGCTCCGCTGGTAGTCCGCGACCGGGACGGGGCCGTCCAGCAGACCCGCTACCTCCGCCTGCAGTGCACCCTGCAGCCGACGATTGAGCAGCCCGACACCGTAGGCAGCTTCCCCCGCCGCGGCCATCGCCCCAAGGATCTGCTGGCGGCTCATGGTGGGAAGCTGCTGGCGCACCCTGGTGGCGACGCGAAAGTGGTCCGATTCCAGGCGCAGACTGAAATCCAGCAGTTCCAGGCGACGCCCGGGGTCCGCCGTGGCAGAGAGATTATCCCGTATTGCTGCCAACAGGTCAGCACTGAGGGCCATGCGATCCGCGGGTCCCGCCGACTCCCACCGTGACGCACCCTCACGGAAGGCCTGCTTCAGGTTTTCCGGTACCCAGCTGTTGGCAGACAGCTGGGTCAGCTCACTGGGCAACGGCTCCGCGCGATAGATGCGATCGATCTCAGTCGCCAGTTCCTCGTAGCGCTGCTGCAATCCCGCATCCTTCACCCCGGCCTGGTACTCCCTGACCCGCTGTGCATCGCTGGCATCCGGCGCGCCGTGGATCTTGATGCGGATGGGCATGAAGGGGGGGTCGTCCTCCGACAGGGACGCAGACAG
>JAACFI010000040.1 GCA_009937575.1 Haliea sp. | reverse complement strand
ACCCAGGCTTTCACCGGCGGGTCGCAGCTCGGGCAGCATTTCGGGCGCTATGGGCAGGGTCCGCCACTTCCAGTCACCGGGGGATGCCCAGCACTGGCGCTTGAAATCAAATGGGATATAGCCCACCTGACTGGCCAGGGCGTCGGTGTAGTTTCCGGTCAGCCGATAAGTATGGTATCCGGAGAGCAGCAGGTACTTTGTCACCTGTTCCCAGATATCGGGTCGTTGTTCGGCAAACCAGTTGGCCTCGGCGTTGGCGTGAAACCGGGCCACTGCATCGCGGGCACCTATGGCCCGTATCACCAGTTGTTGCAGCGGACCCAGGCGCGGCCTTGACTCTACCTGCCGCTGGTCCAGCCAGCTGATCGATGGGTGCAGAGCCTGGCCATCGGCGCCAAGTGGCACCACGGTAGCTCGCTGGGTCGTGACTGAGACCGCCCGGATCTCTTCCCGTGGAAAATCCAGCATCGGCCACAGGCGCTGGCACGCCTTGCACAGGTTGTTCCAGAAATACTCAGGGTCCTGTTCCGCCAGGCCCGGTGCCGGGGAGGTATAGGGCTCGATATCCACCTTGCTCTTGGCCAGTAACTCCCCCTCCTGGTCAAACACCATGGCACGGATACTCTGGGTACCATTGTCGATGCTCAGCAGGTATTGTCTGTCAGGCGTTGCCATGATCGAGACTATCGTCTGGCAGGCTGTAAAATCGCCGCAGGATGCTGCGGTAGCGCGCGACCTCGCTCTCCCACTGCGACTCGCTCCACCGGGCAAGCTCCCTGAACATGGGCGCCAGATCAGCAAACAGTTGTTCACCGCCCGAGGGAAGCAGCATCCCGAGACGGGTTCGGCGCAGCAGCAGGTCGTCCAGGTGAACCGTCGCCTCCTGCTGAATTGCCCAGCGACATTCCGCCAGGCAGAAATCCGTACCTGCGATACGATGGCGTTCTGGTTCTGGAGCGTCCGCGAGCAGCACCTGCGCGGCGTCTCCGTAGCGTCCCAGCAAGCGACGCCCCCAGGCAACATCCCCGGGTACCAATTGCGCCGGATCGAGTGCGGGCTCGCTGAAAATACGGTCATCGGCCGTAGCTCGCGGTTCCGGCAGTCGTGACGCCGCCGCTGCCAGGGCATCCAGGGCAATGAGCCGGAAGGTCGTCAGCTTGCCGCCGCTGACCGTCACCAGCCCCTTGTCGGACCAGACAGCATGGTCACGGCGCTCCTTTGAGGGGTCCTTGGATTTTTCGGAACCGATCACCGGCCTGACGCCGGACCAGGTGGAGATCACATCCCGTCGCGAAATCCCTTTTTCTGGAAATTGGCTGTTCACCCCATCCAGCAGGTAGTCGACTTCCTCAGCCGTGATACTGGCCTCTTCATCGATGTCGTGACCGTGGTCCAGGTCCGTGGTGCCAATGGCCGTGGCTCCCTCCCAGGGGAAAACGAACACACTGCGCTTGTCGGCAGGATGAAAGAAGGAGAACACACCGTCCACCGGCAGGCGCTCGTGCGGCAAAACCAGGTGGCTGCCCCGCAGGGGACGTACCCTGACTTCGCTGTTTACGACATTGCGCAGCTTGTCTGCCCAGGCGCCGGTCGCGTTGACGACCACCGGTGCCCGTATTTCAATGGGATCGAGGTCGGCGCCCTCCTCGGTCTGGTCCAGCAGGCGGACACCCGTCACCTGGTCGTTTTCGACAAGCAGTTGGTCGACCTTCACGTAATTCAGAATGCTGCCACCCTGGGCAACGCCCTCCTGTAAGACGCGCATGACCAGCCGGGAATCGTCCGTAATGCCATCGGTGTAGTAGCAGGACCCTTTGAGATCGTCTCCACCCAGACCCTGGAAACGCTGCCGCGACTGTTGTGCATTACTGTAGCCTGAGCTCTTGATACCGGCAAAATAGTCGTAGAACCACAGCAGGATGCGGAACATCCAGCGCCCTGGAAAGACGCCCTTGCGCATCCCGAAATAGAAGTCGGTGCGGTCAACCAGACCGGGGGCTTCCGCCACCAGGCGTTCGCGCTCTGTCACTGACTCCTTGGTCAACTTGAAATCGCCAAGGCCCAGGTAGCGCAGCCCGCCGTGAATCATTTTCGAGGAGCGACTCGATGTCCCCCAGGAAAAATCCTTTTGTTCGACCAGCAGCGCGCGATATCCCATGCGCACTGCCTCGCGCAATACGCCCGCGCCAGTAATGCCACCGCCGACGATGATAATGTCCCACTGGCAATGTTCACCCTGGCGCATGCTCTGCAGCATCGCGTTCCGGTCGGTAAAAGCTACGGCAGAAGTCATCTATTTACTCCATCCCAGAAAGCGTTGCCTATTCATTTACATCCGGTAGCAGCTTACCAGGATTGAAACGACCGTCGGGGTCGAAAAAATCGCAGAGCTGGCGAATGGCCTCCAGGCCAAGCGGCCCTTTCTCTGCGGCAAGATAATCGCGATGGTCTGCCCCCACACCGTGCTGGTGGCTGATAGTCCCGCCGCAGGATACGATGGCATTGGCGCCTGCGGTCTTGAGTCGATTCCAGCGTTCAAGTGTTGCTTCGTAATCGTCGGCACAACGGAACATATAGGTGGTGTAGATGCTCGATCCCTGGCTGTAAACATGGGACAGGTGGGTATAGACATGGATCTGCTCCCCCTCCGCCTCGGCCGCTTCGCGAATAGCCGTTTCCACTGCAGCGAGGGTCGAATCGACGTCCCCCCAATCCACGGCCGTCTCCATGGTGTCCACCGCGAATCCTGCGTCCAGTAGCGGATCTCGCAGGTAAGGGGCACTGAATCGCCCGTGGGCCCAACTCTCGCCGAACTCCTGTTCCGCCTCAACGCCATCTTGTTCTGCGCAAATGGCACGCGCCAGCTCTTTCGCAAGTTCGCATTGACGCTCAGATCCTGTCACGCCGAAGGTCATCATCACACGGCCGTCGCCGATACCATGGCCAGCCAGGTGACTGTCGAGCCTGGCCAACCTGTCCGCATCGCCAGACAACAGCAGGGTCATGGTTTCCATCTCGTTGCTGAGGCGCACCATGGACAGCTGCACCTTGTCCTGCACCAGGTTCCTGGCAGCGGCGGCCCCGTCACTCCAGGACGGAAAGAACATCACGTGAAAGGATTCGGCTGCGGGAAGTGGCGTGACCCGGACCTTCACTTCCGTGATGATGCCCATGCGTCCCTCTGAACCCATGATCATTTCGCGCAGGTCCGGGCCGGCAGACGAGGCGGGAATTGTCGGTATCTCCAGCGTCCCCGCCTGGGTCTCCACCGTGCCACCGGCAAACATCTGCTCGATACGACCGTAGCGCAGTGACTGCTGCCCGCTGGAACGACTGGCGACCCATCCACCCACGGTGGACAGTTCCCAGGACTGGGGAAAGTGACCCAGTGTATAACCCTCGCGCTGCAAGTGCTGTTCCAGCAGCGGCCCCGGTGTACCGGCGCCGAAGGTGGCCAGCTGACTGTCACGATCGAGGTCAATCATACGATTCATCCGCCCCAGGTCGATGGTCAGGACCGGTCTGTCCCCGGCATCGGGATTGATGTGACCGACGACGGACGTGCCACCGCCGTAGGGAATCACGATGATGTCTTGCGCCACGGCATAGTCAAGCAGCTCTCGCACCTCTTCGCTGGATTCGGGGAAGGCGACGCCATCGGGAAAGGTGTCCACGGCACCGCCGCGCATTTCCAATACATCGGGAAGGCTCTGGCCACGGGCGTGACGAACCCTGACTTCCGCGTCGGTCTCTATCAGCCGGTGGTCCGGCAGGCGTGAAGGGGGCACTTTGTCGACAACCCCGGCCAGGGTTGCCGTCGGCAGCGGTTCAGCAGGCCCGATGAGAGAGCCCAGTACCTGCCGGGCGCCGTCGTCGAGGGTGATGGCGTACTCGCTGTTCTCGTTTCCCCAACCATTCCAGTGTCGCATACTCTCTACCTCTCACTCTTATGTTTGTCAGCCATATGAGACCGTCTTTAAAACAGTACAGAATATGGACTATGATAAAGCCCGTGCCAACTAATTCACTGTCAATCAACGACATGGGGATCACCATTTCGGTCAGGATAGGCAAATGACTGGCAATGTTGCCGCTTTCAGTGACCTGGGGTTCGCCTCTGTTCCCGCGCTCAAGCAATACCTGCAGGCCGCGGAAACTTGCGGAGTGGACTACCTCCCGTTTCTGGAGGCCGCCAATATCCACCCGGATGTCCTCAAGGATAACAACAAACGCATCAGCATCAAGGCCATGGAGCGCCTGCTGGCGCTGCTGATACCGGCCAGTAATGACCCCTGCTTCGGCCTGCACTCTGCCCGCTTCGTGGAGCCGGCCTCCTACAGCGTGCTCGGTTATATCTCGATGAACTGCTCCACGCTGCGAGAGACCCTGGCGAACACCGCCATTTATGAAAAGATTGTCGGTGACATGGGCGTCTCCAGCACCCTCATAGAAGACGGGTTCGTCTTGCAGCGCTGGGATTGTCGCTTCACCCACCCACTGGTACGCCGCCACGCGATCGAGAATGTGCTCGGATCCTGGCAAGTTTACGTGCGAGAGTTCGCACACATCGATACGAAAAGCATAGATTGCATCTGGCTCGAACACTCGGCCCCAGCCGATCCCGAATTGTTGAACGACTACCAGGAGGTCTTCGGCTGCGAGGTCCACTTTGACCAGGCCGCCAGTGGTATCCGGTTCGGGGAGGAATTCCTGGATACGCCCCTGCCGCAGGCCAACAAGAAGCTGCTCATGGCACTGCTGGACCACGCCACGCAGATACTCACGGAAATAGATCGCGACCAGCCGATCACCATACGGGTAAAAAACCTGCTGCGGCTGATGCTAAAGGAGCGCGAGCCCAGCAGCACCCAGGTGGCTGAGTTACTGAACATGAGCAGCCGCACCCTGCAACGCAAACTGGGTGCCGAGGGGACTCAGTACCAGACCGTATTGAACGAGGTGCGGCTGGAGCTGGCCCTGTACTACATTGAAAATACCACCCTCAGCCTGGACCAGATTGCCCACGAGCTGGGCTACGGCGAGGCGCGATCCTTCTACCGCAGTTTCAAGCAGTGGACCGGGCGTACGGCCGGCTCCTACCGCGCCGATATAGCCTGAGCCCTACCAGACGGGTCGTGAGCAACAAAAATCGGTGATGACCAGGCCCGCTGGCGTGCGTTGGCCAGGCAGTCGTCGGACTCGTCAGTGCGGTAGTCCCCGCGACAGGGCGACATGCTGACCGCATTGCCCTGTGCGTCAAAACTGGCGCGCAGGTTCTGGGCATTGATCGTCGGGGTGGGCTCCTCCAGCACGCGGGCGTAGTAGATTGTCTCCCGGCCCTGATCGACAAACTCAGTATCGGTGAACTCCACCGAGCAACCGGCCTGGGACGGCTCACAGTCGAATACTCGCCAGGGATCCTCGATCAGGCCGGCGACCGGCTCACTCTCATCCAGCTGGGACCGTATCCTGATGATCTCGATACGCTCTATCCGGTAACGTTCATCCGAGGGGTGGTAACACTCGCCGGCGCCCATCTTGTCGAGTCGCCGCCGCTGCAGTGACTCGACAATGTACGCGGGGCAACCTGGCAGCTGTTTGAAAGAACCCACTGCAGTGACCCTGAAGCGGGGGTTTTCAGCCAGGGTGACTTCACTGCCCATGGGATACCTGCCACCCCTGGCGGACTCACGCAGCAGGTCGAACCACAGCAGGATACGGTGACCGCTGGTGCCGTAGACTTCCCTGCGCTTCATGGCCGCCCAGATCGCATCGCGAGTACGCGCCTGGGCATGTACCGCGGCGATGCCGCCGGCCGTCATAAACGACGCCGTGCGCTCGAACTCCGTGGCATACAAGCCGGCGGCAGCGGGGTCGAGCTGATCCGGCGCAAGGGAACGGGCGACAGGCGGGGGCAGCTGGGCGGTACCGCGGGAAAGGGATTCCCAGAAGGGCCCGCGGATACCGTTAGCATCGGTGGTGAGCTTCCTGTCCCTCTGTTTGAAACCGTGTCCTGCCCGGGCGCTGTGGGTATCCGTGGATGCGAGGAAACCCCAGCGATAGCCGCGCGAGGCCTCCCCCGGCGGGTATTCCCGCAGGGCCAGGCCGTATTGCACGGACTTGCGGGGCCGGTAGTTGAAAGCGGGCAGGAAGACATCCCTGGCCTGGCCCGCGTCCAGCCACTCCTCTGCCTGGCTGTCGGGCACCGTCATGAATCCGTGAATGGTGTCCACCTGGACAAAGTTATCGCGTGCCTCGATCGCGCGCTGCTCACACTCCGCCGGGTCCAGGCCTTCAGCCAGGCAACGTCGGCGAATGATATTGCCCGCCTGCCAGCAGGCGGGCAGGTAGTTGGGCTGGGGTTCCGGGCAGTACCATTCGCCCTCCCCGTTTCGGCGCCTCGCAGCGAAATCCCGATAAACCTCCGAGTTGCCATGACCCGAGTAGACCTCGATCAGGCCGGTTCGCGCAGGGTCTCCCTCCCGCAACTGATGCCGCCAGGAGGCGCCGGGGGGTGTATAGAACCCCCAGCTCATACCGTGGGGAATGACGATGGTGTCCAGGTCCCACTCATCCAGCTTGCGGTACAGCTCGCCGGGCGTCGCGGCAGATTCAAAACAATCAGCGGGCAGCGACGGGCTGGGGATGGCGGGGTCACAGGCAGGCACTGCGGCCATTTCCTCGATCCATCGATTGTAGTCGGCATAGTAGTCCCGGTGCCGGGGATCAACAAAGCCGAGGGAGGCCGGCAGGCGGGAATCGCTGGAGCGGGCAGCGACGGTGGCGACCCCCGCACCCTGGGCGGCTATGGGCCTGCGCGGCAAGCGCTCCGGGTCGTCGTCCTTGAACAACACATTGTGATGTCCGTAGTGCTGCTCGGCAGTGGCGCCCACCTGGGTCCACTCCCAGCCGATAAATGCCACCAGGTCAGGACTGGCGGATTCACCGGCCAGGCGATTGCACTGCTGCACGGAACGGATCGAGTCCTGCCACTGCCGGGGAGTGAAGCTCTCGGCGTGATCCGTCAGGAAGTAGAAATCAAGCTGGGAGATGAAGCGCGCATAGTCGCAGGCGAAGGCCGGCGGGTATGCACCACGGGCGCCATACATCAGGGGCAGGCTGTACATGAAGGCATCCGCCGAGTTGGTGGTGTGCACATGAGTGTCGCCAAACAGGATCTGTTTTTCACCTGGCAATACCTGAGCCTGTTTCACATCCGACTGCACCGCCGTACGCGCCGCAACAATCTGCCGCGGCACGCGCGCGGGCGTCTCGCGACCTGGTTCCAGCGGCGACTGCTGCCACCAATGGTCCGGGTCGGGAAAAAAGCCGGGTAATATCCGGTACATTCCGTCGGGAGCGCTACCGCTGAAGAAAATGATGCCGCCCAGCAGCATCAACGGCACAACAATGTAAATTGCTCGCCTCATACCTGGACGAACCCGCGGCTGATGAACCAGAAAACCCCCAGTCCACACAGACACGCCGACACGGTATCGAGCCAGTGCTGGTGGTTGCGGGCGGAGCTAACACGACTGAACCAGTGGATCAGCCACCAGAGCAGGGCCACGACCGCCAACTGCCCCAGTTCCACACCGATATTAAACCCGGCAAGGGCCACCGCCAGCCGCTCCTCCGGCAGGCCCATCTCCCCCAGCACACTGGCAAAACCGAAACCGTGCACCAAACCAAAGGCCAGCGTCAGTGCCGGCCGCATTCCCCTGGCCTGCGCCTGGTCAGCCGGTAAAGCCATGTAAGCGACGGTGAACAGGGTGAGGCCGGCCAGTGTCAAAGCCGGCAAACCCACAGCCCAGACAAGTGAGACAAGCACCATCGCAAGTAAAACACCGGCTGTGATACCCGCTATGAGGCCGCGGCGACCGGCAGCCACGCCAATGTTGTCCGCTGCCACCAGGGCGATGGTGAAACCGATGAGCGCCTCGATCACCCAGAGCTCCAGCGCGAGGTATCCCATTACCGCCAGGCTCAAGGTGATACTGTGGCCGACGGTAAAACCAGTGACTATCCAGAACAGCTCCCTGAGATTGCGCACCAGCAATAACAGCGCTGCCAGGAATGCCAGGTGATCGACACCGCCCAGGATGTGCTCGATGCCCAGCGCTACATACTGCAGGAATCCCCTGAACACGCTGTCGAAACTGCCTGCAGCCTGGGCGATGGCGTGCTCACGCCTGCTGTCAGTGAACAGGTACTCCGCGGGCAATTGGCCGTCGATCAATACGCGAGCGTAGTGCACATGGCTGGGGGCAATGGCAAAGAAGCTGTCGAGCAGCAGAGTGGATGGCGGGCCGGTCTTGCAGTCGAATGTCGCCCGCACCCGCAGATAGCCCTCCGCGGCGGCCAGCGACCGCGGTTCAGCCCGATGCATACAACTGGCCCCGTCGACGGAGGTGACCTGCACGGTTTCCCCCAGGTGGGCTGTCAGCAGCGCTTCCAGGGTCAACAGGCCGCCCTCGAGCGGTGGCAGCCTGGTGGCCTCCCGGGCCTTGACGGTAAACACCAGTTCCGCGGCACTGCCCGACACGTTCCAGGTGGAATAGGACTGACTGCGATTATGGGCCTGGACCTGCGGCACCACTGCCAGCAACAGGATCACGACCATCGCCGTCGTGGCACCGGCAAGGACAGCGCGGCTCACTGCGTCACCCCCGCGGTGGACCAACGGATTGCGGCGCCACTGCGCAGTTGGCCCAGATATTCCGCCAACGGATCGTACCGGGCCGGCCCCCTGTCGACCTCGTCGTCACCGCGCGCCTGCTGCTCCGCCGTCAGGCTCGTCATCACCGAACGCAAAACCTCCGCGCGCACCGCCGGGTGGTCGCGCACCAGACCGGCTGCCACGCCGTACTGCAGCAGTAACTCCTCCTCGATCATTCGCTCCAGGATCAGCGACCGATCATCCATGGTAACCGCCGAACGTTTTTCGCTGGCAAATAGCCGGACGGCGCGCTGGTACTCGCCAAGATCCAGTCGGCTGCCGTTTACCGAGGCCACGGCGCTGGCATCCACACCGCGGCCTGCTGAATCACCCAGCAGCACCAGGATCGCGCACAATGCACCGACAGATGCGCCCAGCGCCAGGCGCGTAAGCGCAGATAACGGTCTCACCCCGCGCACCGTCATCATTGCCCCGGATCGTAGGTGAGAAAAATAGGCGAAGACCACGCCCGGTGTTCCAGTGAAACCTGGCAGTCATCCGCGCTGTCGATGCGGTAATCCCCGTAGCAGGGATTGACCGCTGTTACCCTGCCCTGCTCATCGTACACCGGACGCAGATTGCCGCCGTTGATCGTGGGGCTGGCCTCCTCGATGGCGCGCACGTAGTAAATCGCGTCGCGACCGTTTTGCGGAAACGCCGCATCGCTGAACTCCACACTGCAACCGGCCGGATCCGGCTCACAGGGGATTGAGCGCCAGACATCTTCGACCAGGCCGGCTATCGGCTCTTCAGGCGCCACCTGTGGGCGGATACGAACCACCTCGATACGATCGACCAGGTAGCGCTCATCCGTGGGGTAGTAGCATTCACCCAGGGCCAGCTTATCCAGTCGCCGTGCGCTCAGCGCCTGCCTGACATACTCCGGGCAACCCGGCTGCTGCTTGAGGGAACCGACCGCCGTGACCCGGAAATGCGGTACTGTCCCAGTGGCCAGCCCTGAGCCCATGGGCAGGGGCTCCCCCCTCTCCCGAATCAGATCGAACCACAGCAGCATCCGGTGCCCGCTGGTGCCATAGACTTCCCGGCGTTGCATGGCATCCCAGATCGCCTGCCTGTCCCTGCCCACGGCATGAACCGCCATCACGCCGCCAGCTGTCAGGAAGGACATCTTGCGCTCCTGTTCACTGTCGTCGCCCGGGATGTTGACGACTTTGCGCGAACGAGCCTCAGGGGCCTCCTGGTTGCGCCGGTAGACCAACCAGTCCCAGAACCCATTGCGTGCGCCGCGCATCCCCGCATCCCCGGTACCGATACGCGGGTATTGCTTGAAGCCGTTGCCGGCCCGGGCGAAGTGCGTATCCGTGGAGCCGATAAAGCCCCACGTGTAACCGATCGGGTTATCGGGATCGTCAAAGTTGCGCTTCGCCAGGCCATACTGCACCGACTTGCGCGGGCGGTAATTGAACGCCGGCAGGAATACGTCCCTGGCCTGGCCCGCGTCCAGCCACTCTTGCGCGCTGGCACCAGGAACACTCTTCCAACCGCCTACGTGCTCCACGTCGACGTAGTGCTGGCGCGCCGCAGTCGCCCTGGCCTCACACTCCGATGGAGCCTCCCCCGCCTGCAGACAGCGTTCCCGGATAATATTTCCCGCCTGCCAGCAGGAAGGCAGGTAGTTGGGTTGTGGCTCGGGGCAGACCGGCTGTCCGCGTTCATCGAAGGCGCGGGCGGCAAAGTCACGGAAATTCTCCGAGTTACCATGGCCGGAATACACTTCTACCAGGCGCCCCTTGTCCGGATCATGGTTATCCGCTGTGAGCTGATGGTCCCAGCTCGCGCCCGGTGGTGTGTAGATACCCCAGGCCGACCCGTGGGGCACCACCAGGGTGTCGTATCCCCATTCATCCAGCTTGCGGTAGAGTTCACCCGGCGTTGACGCCGATTCATAGCAGTCAGCCGGAAGTTGCGGGCTCTCTATTCCCCCAGGACAGTCCGGTTCTCCCTGCAATTCCTGCATAAACGTGGTCAGCGCTCGATAGTAGGAACGGTTTCCCACATCCAGCCACCGCAACATGCCCAGGCCTCCACCGCCGGGTGCGCTGCCGCGGAGCGCGTCACTGGCTGGTCCCGCAGCGCCGATCGGCCTGGAGGGTAGTTGGTCCTGCTCGATATCGCGATACAGCACATTGTGGTGGCCGTAGTGTTTCTCCGGGGTCCTGCCGAACTGGGACCACTCAAAGCCGATAAACGCAACCAGGTCGGGGTTGTCCGGGTCACCGGAAACCGCGTTGCAATGACGCACCGCATCCTGGGCATCCCGCCAGCGCTGGGCGGTATAGCTCTCAGCGTGGTCAGTAAGGAAGAAAAAGTCGAGCTGCGAGACATAGCGTGCATAGTCGCAGGCCGCGGCCGGGGGCAGTGCACCGCGGCTGGCATTCAGCACAGGCAGCGAGAACATGAACGCATCGAAGGACCAGGTGGTGTGCACATGCGCATCGCCAAACAGGATCTGTTTCTCCCCGTTCGCAGACAAGGTACTCCTCTGCTTGATACCGGGGGCAGTACGACCCTCCCGCCGCCCGTTGACAGCCACCACCGGGGTAACCGACCGGGTAACCTCTCCCTGCTGTAAAGGGTTCTGGGCGAAGTATCCGCCGGGGTCGGGAACACGCACATAGATAAAAAAGACTGCCGCCGCACTCGCCAGCAACACCAGACCGGCAACCAACACACCCTTGAGTATCCCCGTTCTCACGGTCTCTCCTGCCCTGCATATTGGCCCGGGTGCCCCACCGCCACCTGCGGATTAAGCTGGACGTCGGCAGACTGCCACAGCGCGGCCAATTTCCGGGTGAGGGCCACTTCCCGCCCTCGCGACAAATATTCCTGTCGTACAACCGGGACGATATCTTCGTACCTGGGCAGGGAGGCGGGAATGACTTCCGTCACCTGCAGCAGGTAAAATCCGCCCGCGCCTTTCACTGGCTGGCTTATCTCGCCAGGCGCCAACGAAAGCGCGACACCCGCTGGTCCCGGCCCCAGGTAACGTCGCAGCACATGCGCCGGCAACGGCGAACCCGGCAGTTGAAGCAATGGCTGCGCGCCGGGACTGGCAGCCAACGCGGCCCAACTGCCATCGACGGTTACGGCCGCACGGGCAGCAAGGGCCTCCTCAACTCCGTCGAATCGCAACGCCGCAACTACCACCCTGTCGGGGCGTGCGAAAACCGCCTGGTGGCCACGGTAGAATTTTTCCAGTTGCCCCGGGCCTACGGGCCGGGCGGAAAACTCGTCAACAATCCGGTCGATAGAGGCCTGGACAATTGCCTTGCGCACACCGGGATCTGTATCGACCACGCCGAGAGTTTCAGCGCGCTGTAACAGCAGCTCCTCGTCGATAAGCATATTGATCACTGAGCGGAGCTCCGCTTCAGCAAGGCTGCCGCCGCCCCGATTCAACCGGCGCTGCGCATGGCCCAGCTGGTCCCTGGTGACGGGGCGCTCATTCACCCAGGCCAGGGTTTCGCCGGTGCCGTCATGCGGTTGCTCGATACGGGCTCCTACCAGGGCCAGGACCAGCCCGACCGCAGCGAGCAGTATCCATCCGCTATTGTTACTGATTCTGTTATCCCGGGAGCCCGGCCGCCACATAGTCACAGGTGTCCTTATTATCCCTTCCAACCCAGTAGGGGTGTACTACCCGCACCCCATAGTATAGTCAGGGAAAATTTCTCTAATGTCCTTACACGACAAGGTAGTCACATTTTCAGACAGAGTGGCCCCATCGGAGGGGGCCAGCGGGTCAAATGGCCCCTTTGGCGGGTTGGTGAGCGGCGAATCGCTCCGCCATGGCAGTAATGGTGAGGCTGGGATTGACCCCGATATTGGCGGGAATACTTGCGCCGTCTACCACAAACAAGCCGGGATGGCCGTGCACCTCGTGCCGGGTATCGATCACCGAATTGTCGGCCGACCTGCCCATGGGACACCCGCTCAGGATATGCGCGGTGCTGCACATCGACGCCAGTGACTCCGTCATCGCACTCATGGGTTTACCCCCCGACACCCTGGCATACTCACGGGTCGCGCGATTGGCGATTGGCAGGTAGCTGGGTAATTCATTGCCGGCGCTGCCGCGGGAAACCAGCCGGTGGCGAAAAAGACTCCACCATCGCCTGCGATAGTGCATGCCGATGTGGTTGTCATGGTCCTGCATTACCGTGAATACCGTGACGCGCTTTTCCCAGTCTCGCGTGAGCAAATTGCTCAACATCAGCGCCGGGCTACCCAGAATTTTCAACAGGGTTTTCAGGGCCCGGCGCCAGGGCAATGGATCATCGACCATGGGACCCATCAGGTAGCGCATGAAGCGGTATCCCCGGTCGAAGCGATTCTGGGTGATATGGGTGTTGGCATCCGGATGGAAATCGGAAGAAATCGCCGTGCCGTCAGTCAGGTCTTCGCCCGGGGGATGCAGCACAGCCGTGATCGCCTCAGAGTTGGTTCTCACTACCTGGCCCAGGCTTGGCGACAGGCCCGGCAGGCTGCCGTAAACGTCGCGATTCCTGAACAACAGTTCCAATGTACCGAGCACTCCGCTGGAAACAATCACCTTGCGCGCGGTCAGCACCTGGACTTTCCGGCCGAGTCCCGGCGAAACCAGGTGAACGCGATAGCCTACCCCATCCAGTGGCTCTATTCGATCGGCCTTACGTTCCGGCAGGACAGTCGCCCCCAACCCCTCGGCGTGATGGAGATAGTTGTAATCAAGGCTGTTCTTTGCGCCGAATTCGCATCCGGTCAGGCAACCTCCGCAGAAACTGCAGGCTTCACGATTTGGAACATTGCCCATAGAACCCGGGTCCCTTGCTGAATTGCCCGCTTCCCCAAAATTGATCGCATTGGGTACAGGGCCATAGGTGTTCGCGACACCCAGCCCGGCGGCGGTCTGCTCGAGGTAGACATCCTGCTCCGTCTTGCGGGGATTCAACCCAACACCCAACATCTTCTTCGCTGTAGCAAAGCATGGCGCCAGTTCACGCTCCCAATCAACCCCGAGGGATTCCAGCCTGGGGTCACGATAGAACTCCGTTTTTGGCTCGAGCATGACGGCCCCCCAGACCAGGCTGCCACCACCCACACCTACTCCACCGACCACCATCAGGTGCCGGAATACCCGCTGGGTAAAGTAACCCTTCATGCCGACGCCAGGTTTCCACAACAAGCGGAAAACGTTTCTCTTACCCTGGCGAATCTCCTCAGGTCCTATCCGGCGTCCCTGTTCGACCACCCCCACCCGCCAGCCCTTTTCAGCCAGGCGCAAGGCCGAAACGGAACCGCCGAACCCGCTGCCCACGATCAGGTAGTCATAGTCGAAATTCATGCTGCCAGTTCTCTCTGCAGATACCCAATATCCGCATTTCTCTATTTATTTAACATCGATGTTACATATATAATCCTCCCATGTCCCCGAAAAGTCAAGAAACTCAAGACGCGCTCAGGCCGCCCATCAGTGAAGTTCGCAAACTGAACAGGGGTGTGGGCCGACCCGCTTCGACTGACCCGAAAGGCGATGAGTTACGCGAACTGATCCTGGCTGCAGCGAGCCAGGACTATGCGGAAAACGGCTTTCACGGCAGTTCGGTAGCCCACATCCTCGCTATCTCCGGCGTTTCGCGCCCGACTTTTTATCGCTACTTCCAGAACCGTCGAGAAGCCCTGGACATCATAATCGGCCGGGCGAATGACATGCTGGGAGAGATAGTTGCCCGTAAGATCGAAGGCGTTGAGGATCTGGAAGGCGTCGTGCACGCCGCCATCGACGCCTACTTCGAGTGGGCAAGACTCTGCGGCCCAATGGTCGGGCCTATCTACCAGGAGATCGGTGACGCGGCCTCACCCGCTCACGAGCACCGCTCCCGAATAGTGGCCGAACTCGCGGATCTCTTTGAAACCACCTTGGTCTCCCTGGGCCGTCCACCCCAGGATCCCCTGCTCTATGAAGCGCTATTACACGTGGTCGAGCAAACCGGACACGCCGCGTTCTGGCCTGAGATGAAATCCTCGCGGGAGATCAGTAGGCGGCGGGAAATAATATCGAGGATTCTTATTGCTTCTCTATCTCACATTTGAAGGAATCGCGGCTTGAGTGCAGCTACTGAATTTCCCCGTAGATGGCTGCTTCGTAGGACTTCAGCAGTTTCACTGCATCCGCATCATAGAAAGGCAGTACCTGGGTGGCCACGATCGCGCAAATACCGTTTTTTCGGTCGATCCAGAAGTAGCTGTTAAACAAGCCCGCCCAGGACGCGGTACCGGCGGGGCGCCCCGAGGCGGTTCCCGTCTGGTGTAACAGAAATCCCAGTCCCCAGTGTGCCGGGGCACCAAAACCCATGTCGAAATCGTTGCTTGCGGCGGGCACCTGGGTCGCCAGCGGGGTGACGGGGATATCACCAATCTGGTTTTCAAACATCGCTTCCACGCTGGCCGACGTCAGGATTTGCGCGCCCTCGAGGCGGCCCTGGTTAAGCAGGGCGCGCATAAAACGAAGGTAATCCGCTACCGTGGAGTACAGGCCACCCCCGCCACTGACCTCGGGGACCAGCGGTGGGCTGACTTCAAAACCGTTGTCAGTTTCTACATAGGCCGAGGCCAGCCGGGCCTGCTTGTCCTCGGGCACAAAGTAGAAGGTGTCATGCATCTGCAAGGGGGTGAAGATATGGTCGTGGAAATACCGGTCCAGAGGTTTGCCACTCAGTTTTTCCACCAGGCGGCCTGCCCAATCAATGCCAATGCCGTAATCCCATCGTGCCCCCGGGGCAAACGCCAGGGGAGCCTGCAAACCTGCCTGACCCGGTACGAACAGGCTGGTTACCAAGCCGTTATCGACAGCACGGTGAATGTTTTCGTTCCAGAACTCGTAGGCATAGCCTGACGTATGGGACAGTAATTCCCGAGTGGTGGGAATGCGGGGCGGTTTAGTCAGCCGCGGATTACCATTGGCGTCGAATCCCGCAAGGAGTTGAAGTGCAGCCAACTGGGGCAGGTAGTGGCTTGCTGGCAGGTCGAGATCCAGCAATCCACGGTCGACGAGTTGCAGAACCGCGACGGTGGTCACCGGTTTGGTCATTGACGCAATGGCTATAATCGTATCCTGCTGCATAGGCTCGGCGCTGGCGATATTCCGCCATCCGGAAGCGCCCTGGTAGAGGGTTTCCTTGGCGTTGGCGAGGCCCGCGACAACACCCGGCAGGGCTTTGCTGTCCGTAAAGCTACCCAGCACAGCGTTGAGTTTACTCTCCAGTGGGTCGGCTGGCCTGGCTGTGCTCGTATTACTTGTGCCTTGTGCAAAGGCAGTAGGGAGGGTGAATAACAGTATGCCCAGCAGGCCCGTCAGAAGTTGGTGTTTTATACTCATGGAGCCAATAGCGCCTCTGTTTAAAAGCTTGTAAATTGTTGATGACTGAGCTTGCTGGTTAGGGCGCGACCTTCTTCTTGATCGCTTTGGCGATGGGAGCCGGAACGCTGTCGAGTGCGCCGAGGACATGGGGTAACGCCTTGAGCTTCAAGCCTTTGAACTCGCTCGGTACGATCGCTTCAATCAGGTGCGGGCCCGGTTCCTTGAAGGCGTTTTCCAGCGCTCTGTTAAAGCCCCTTGCCGTTGATACGGTCGTGGCGGGCATACCCATGCTCTGGGCGAGAGCCACAAAGTCGATCGGTGGTTCCGACAAGTCCAGTTGAGATTTCGCTTTCATGCCGGCGCCTTCGGCGCCGACCCGCTCAAGTTCAACATTGAGGATCGCGTACGACCGGTTGTTAAAGAGGATCACCGTGACGTCCAGGTCTTCATTGACCATGGTCCAAAGCGCCTGGTTCGTATACATGGCCGAGCCGTCGCCGGCCAGTGCCAGGACGGGACGATCCGGGCAGGCTACTGCCGCACCGACGGCTACTGGAAGTCCCTGGCCGATGGCTCCGCCCGTAAGTGCCAGCAGATCGTGTTTCGGAGAATTGGCGGTGAAAGCCGGGAGCATGACGCCGGAGGTTTGGGCTTCATCTGAAATGATCGCGTTTTCCGGGAGCAGCGCGCCGATCGCCTGGCACACCTTTGCCCCCGTCAACTTGCCGCCCGGTAACTTTGGCCTGTCTGGTTCAGGAAGTTTTGGTTTGGTGTTGGACGCTTCAACCGCGTTGACGAGTGCGTCCAGGCTCTCAAGCGCGTCTTGCTCAAGCTCCACCAGGTTATGGACCGTGCAATGATCGGGTACCAGGTAACTTTTCTTATCAGGGTAGGCAAAGAAGGAGACCGGCGCTTTTGCGTCCACCAGGATCAAATTCTCAAATTCATTGAGTTGTACCGACGCCATCTCTGCAAGGTAGGCGATACGCTCCACATGGGGCACGCCGGCACCGCGCTGCAGTCGGGTCGGAAAAACTTCACAAAAAAGCGTCGCCCCGGTTTTCTCGGCAATCTGTGATGCGGCACGCAGGCCCTCTTCACGCAGTACGCGCCCACCCAGCAATAGCGCTGTTTTTTCCCCGCTCCTGAGTGCATTTGCGATTTTTTCCACGACGTCGTCGGCGGCGGAGGGAGGAGTAGTCACCGCTGGTGCGTCAACCGCGGTTGCCCCATCGCTCCAGGAAACATCGGCCGGCAGTATCAGTGTTGAAATTTGCGCCGGTGGTCCGGCCGCAACCGCGACCGCTTCGGCGGCGTCGGCTGCGAGCTGTGCCGTGGTCGCACTGGTTCGGACCCAGGTCGAACAGTTGCGTGCAACAGTCTCGATGTCGGATTGCAGTTGGGCATCGTATTGGGTGTGGTAGGTCGCGTGGTCGCCGATGATGTTAATCATCGGTACGCGTGCCTTGCGAGCGTTATGGAGGTTGGCCAGTCCATTGCCGAGGCCACAACCCAGGTGGAGTAGCGTCGCCGCCGGCTTGTCAGTCATGCGGGCGTAACCGTCAGCTGCGCCGGTGGCTACACCTTCAAACAGGCACAGGATCGCTTTCATGTCCGTGCTGTCGAGCGCGGCGACAAAGTGCATTTCCGAGGTGCCGGGATTGGTGAAACAGGTGTCAACACCGGCATTGATCAGGGTGTCGATAAGTGCTTTTGCGCCATTGCTCATGGGATTCGGTTACCTTTAAATAGAGTTACTGAGTGAGTGCCGCGACATTCAGGCAATCGCACGCACCGCCGCCCGGGCCGTGAGCACGCAGCCACCGAGGAAAGTCCCTTCCAGTGAGCCGTGACCGTGTATCCCGCCGCCGCCAAATCCCGCGGCCTCACCCACCGCAAACAAGCCCTCAATCGACTGACCGTCCGGCTGCATGACGCGGCACTGCAGGTCGGTCTGGATGCCGCCCAGGCTCTTGCGGGCCATGATAAACGAGCGCACGGCGATCAAAGGGCGGGCCGAGGGATCATCGATCGCCTGAAACTTGCACAGTCGTATTTTGTCTCCACGGTACTTGCGGTACTGGGCGATACGGGTCAGTTGCAGGTCCCACATGTATTTCTCACCGCGGGCGATGGTCTCGTCATAGGCGCGAATATCGGCCTTCATGCCTTCCTTGTCGATATCGAGGCCGAACAACTGCTTTTCCTGCATTTTATCCGCAAGCTCATCGAGGGTATTCGCGACAATAAAGTCCTCATCGTGTTCGTTGATCATGCGGTCAACCAGTTCCCGATTACCAAAGAGCAGCTCTTTTGCCATCTTAAGCCGCTTTTTATAGCGGAAACTTGTCATGTAGTCACAGCCGGAAATCGCCAGCTCCTTGAGTGCGATTTTATCGTTCATGATCATCCAGGAGTACTGGCCGGGCATTTTACAGATTTGCTCCACGGCCCATCGCGTGTCGGCATACCCCATCAGCGGCACGGGCCCGACTCGGCGGCCGGTGCTGTCCATCCACAATCCCGATCGCGGAGGCGTGGTGCTGACCCCGTCGTCGGGGCGTTGGTTGCCAGGTTTGTGTACGCCTTGCGCGTAGTGCCAATGTTTGTCCAGGTGTGTCAGCCAGGCCCCGTGTTTCCGGGCCGCTTTGTGCAGCATGCCGTCACCGTACTGGTGGGCACCATTGAGTATTTTTTTCGGTGGTTCGCCCCAATCCTTGAACCAGTTTTCGCGCAGGAACGACATATCGCCGCCACAAATACCACCTGATGCGATAATCGTCACCTCACCGCGGGCGGTATAGTCGGTACCGTCATCCATTCTCCTGCCGCTGACACCCACGACCTTGCCGCCTTCAAAGTCAATTTCGTTGACCTCGTGGTCGAAAACCAGCTGCAGGTTGCTGCGCTGAGGGTGACACTCCAGGGCCTTCATGAGCTTGTCGATGATCTCCCAGCCAGTACCCCAGACAACGTGCCAGCGCGGCACCGAGTTGCCGGGTACGAATAGACCGCGTTCGGTCCAATTGACGACAGGGAGGAACTTTACCTTCTTGTGATCGAGAAATTCGTAGATCTGATGTGATTCCTCGGCATAAAACCGGGCCCACTGGCGCGGCATGTCATACTCCGGCCCGTCGCCAAAGCGCGCGCAGCTCAACCAGTCCCTATGCAACAGCTCAGGGGAATCCTTGATACCCGTGCGGCGCTGCTGGGGCGTGTCGGTCATGCAAATTCCGCCGAAACTCAACCGGGCGAGCCCGCCCAGGGCCTGGGCCGAGTCCTTGTCGAGTACGAGCACCTTCTTACCACGTTCGAGTAGATCATACGCTGTTGCCAGCCCGGCAAGGCCCGCGCCCGCAATGATCACATCCGCCGAATAGTTCGCCATGGTCACTGCTTCCTCATTGTTCGGGCCCCTGGCCCGGGTCCAACTGCTGCCACAGCATATCAGCGGCGGCGTCGCATAATTGCTTTACCGAGGCGGAATCCGTATACACACCGTCCAGCAGCAAGCGGCTGATACCGTGGAGTGTACCCCAGTACACCTGCACAAAGCGCAGCACATCCAGGTCTGCTTTTATCTGCCCACGCTGCTGGTTGCGCTTGAGGCGTTCAACTTCAGCACGCAGGACACTCCGCGCGGTCACCGCCAGCGACTTCGCAGGTTCAGAGGACTGCCAGGGCTTGCTGCCATACATCAGGTCGTAGTACTCGGGATTTTTACGGGCAAAATCGATGTATGCCCTGACCAGGGCGCGGGTACGGCCACGACCATCCAGCCTGCGACCGCGTTCTCGCATCGCCTTCATGTCCGCGGCATAACGTGAGAAACCCTCTTCAGCTACTGCCGAGAGCAGGGCTTCTTTGTTTTTGAAGTGGTTATAGGGCGCCGTGCGTGACACACCCAGATTCGCCGCCAGCCGCCTTAGGGACAGGGCATCCTCACCCTCTTCACGCAGAATGCGCGCAGTCTCATCAAGCAGAGCGCGTTTGAGGTCTCCGTGGTGGTAGCTGGATTTTTGGCTGGATTCGGTCATGGAAGAAATTTAGCACCTAATATTGACACCGTCAATATTCGTGGCTAGAGTAAGTCTGCCTAAAATTGACGGCTTCTATTTCTGGAGAACCGAGTATGAGCGCAAAAATACCCCGCAGCCGGGAAAACGACTACACTGGCGAGATCATTGCCGAGCGCCAGCAGTTTCTTGAAGAAAAATCCGGCACCACCCTGAACCACACCAAACACTACAGCTTTGACCCCGAATCGATGGAGGGCAATTGCGAGCAGTTGTTTGGTGTTGCCCAGCTACCCATCGGTGTAGCCGGCCCTCTGCTGGTGAATGGTGAACACGCCCAGGGGGAATTCTACGTGCCCATGGCCACCATCGAGGGGACCCTGATCGCCAGCTATAACCGCGGAATGCGTGTCATTCGTGAAAGCGGTGGCGTGACGACTACCGTGGTCAGTGAGGCCATGCAGCGGGCACCGGCTTTCTTTTTCAAGAACGCCCGTGATGGCCGAGATTTCGCCCAGTGGTTGCGAGACAACTTCGAAGTGATCAAGGCCCAGGCCGAATCCACCACCTCTGTGGGCAAGCTACTGGAGATCGAGATCTACCCCGTGCACAACATCGTCTACACTCGTTTTGACTACTCTACTGGCGATGCCGCCGGCCAGAACATGACCGGGATGGCGACCTTTGTGGCCTGCGAGTGGATTCGCGCGAACTACCAGAAACTGCGCACTTACGGTCTCTCCGGCGGTTGGGATTCAGAGAAAAAAACCTCTTTTGTGAATTCACTGAAAGGCCGCGGACGCAAGGTGACCGCGGAGCTGACCATTCCCCGACAGGTGCTGGAAGATGTTCTGCGCACCACGCCGGAACAGCTGCGCAACAGCCACGGCGTGAATACCTTGTCGGCCTACCTGACCGGGGCATCCAATAACGCGGCGCATCCCGCCAATGGTCTGGCGGCCTTATACATGGCCACAGGCCAGGATATGGCGAACATCGGCGAAGCGAACCAATGCAGCGTGTACAGCTACGTCACCTCTAGCGGTGATTTCTACTACTCTATCACCCTGCCTGCCCTGATCATGGCCAGTTTTGGTGGCGGTACCAATCTCGCGACCCAGCGCGAATGCCTCGAGCTGATGGGCTGCTTCGGCAAGGGCAAAGCCTACAAACTACTGGAGATCGCCGCGGGCCTGGTCGTTGCCGGCGAACTATCACTGGTATCGGCGGCACGCACCGACAGGGAAACCGGAACTAACGAGTGGGTGGATGCCCACGAAAAACTTGGTCGCAATCGATAAAATGAAGATATTTCGCTGGCTTGCAGCCGGGTAAACGGTAAACTGGGGACAGACCACAATTATTCGGTAAACTGGGGACAGACCACAATTATTCACAGCGTGAAAATTGTGGTCTGTCCCCAGTTTACCCAGTGAGTC
>JAACFI010000268.1 GCA_009937575.1 Haliea sp. | reverse complement strand
GCCACCGCCTCGTGCTGGGCGATGGCATTCTCCACCTCCGCCGAATAGACGTTCTCACCCCCGGTGACGATCATGTCCTTGATGCGGTCAACCACGTAGAGAAAGTCATCCTCACTCAGGTAGCCGGCATCGCCGGTATAGATCCAGCCGTCACGCAGCGCTTTTGCAGTCTGCTCCGGCATATTCAGGTAGCCCTTCATAACGAAACTGGAACGCATGGTGATTTCACCGATCTCCCCCCGGGGCAGCGCATTCCCCTGTTCGTCCCGGATGACAATCTCCACCCCCAGGCAGGGTGTACCGGCCGAACGGGTGCGACCGGAAGCGGCGCCCGCCTCTCCGTGATCGAAGTTGTACAGGAAGGTTGCCGGTACACACTCGGTCTGGCCATAGACCTGCATCAGGTCCGCCCAGGGCAGTTTTTCCTGTACCGTGTCCAGCAGCACCTGGTCTATGGGCGACGCGCCATAGCGGATGTGGCGCAGCGAGGTCAGGTCGTACTGGTCAAAATCGGGATGAGAGACCAGCATCTGCAACATGGTGGGTATCAGCAATGCCTGGACAATCTTTTTATCCTGCACCGTCTGCATGACCTTGACCGGATCGAAGGCAGGCAGTATGTGCAGCGTATTGCCCATCATCACTGAGCTATTGGTCATCATGATCCCGCTCACATGGAACAGCGGTAGTGCCATCAGTGTGGCCCCGTTTGTGACAAAGCCCTCCCCGGCACAGGCGAGGAGCGAGGCAAAGTGGCCGCGGTGGGTGATCATCACCCCCTTGCCCTTGCCAGTAGTGCCCCCTGTGTAGTTGATGTAGGCGAGGTCGTCGACGTCACCGGAGCTATCCTCCAGTACCGCCGCCGAGGCGTACAACCGCGAGTAGGAGATTGCTGGCTGCGGAAGCTCCTCGCGCTCCCCGATGTACAGGACGTGCTCCACGCAGTCACAGCGCTGCTGCAGCGACAGGCCCATCTCCAGGAACATGTCATCGACCACCAGGATGCGGGGTTGAAAGTCATCGATCGAGCCGCTCAGTTCATACTCGGACCAACGGATATTGAGATAATTCGGCACTATACCCGCCCAGGAAGCGGCAAAAAAACTCGTTATCGCCAGGTCACTGGCGGCGGACAGTATGCCCAGGCAGGCGCCGTCGGAAGGGTCCAGTTCGCGCAGCACGGACGCGGTTCGGGCCACCCGGTCGTGGAGTTCGAGGAAGGACGTTTCCCTCTCCCGGTAAACAAAAGCGGTGCGCTCCGCGTACATATTCTTGCCGCGGTGAATCAGCTGGGTAATCGACATATTGGAGTCTCCTTGCAGACCGGCCTAATGATCCGGATACCCATAGTTTCCGGTGGTCCGACTCGAAGTATAGATCAAGCAAAGGAGAGAGTCGGCAGTCAACTCCAACCGATGCAAGGCCGGCTGTAGGGTGCGTACCACGCACCACTTCCCCCGGCCTGTTCGACTGAAGTCGACCCTACGGAGACATCTCCCGCAATACCTGCTCAACCACAGGTTCCAGGCCCTCCCCGCCACTGGCGCAGTATTCGCCGAGTTGCTCGCGCATGGCCGGGGTCCAGAACTTGCGCAGGTGCTCGCCGGTGCGCCGGGCGGAGTCCGCAATATCAGTGTGCGCCCCGGTGTTGAGGGCGATCTGGTTGGCCATCTTGATAAGGTGATCGATCTGCTTGGGTGCCATGTTCAAATGTCTTCGATAATGCGTTGCGGGTGAGTATAAATGACCTGCCGGCCCGGCTGCACAAAACCCAACAGGGTCAGGCCGCAGTCCTCGGCCTGCTGCACCGCCAGGGAAGTCGGAGCGGAGACCGCCGCCAGGATGGGGAAGCCGCAACTGGCCACCTTGGCCACCATTTCATAGCTGGCACGGCTGGTCACGAGTAGGCAGCCCTCCGCGGAGTGATCTCCTTGCTGCATGGCGCCCAGCAACTTGTCCAGGGCGTTATGGCGGCCGACGTCCTCGCGCACCAGTTCGATATCCCCCCGGGTATTACACCAGATCGCGCCGTGAACGCCGCCCGTATCCTGCTTCAGCGACTGCACCCCTCCCAGGGCGGCAGCGGCCTTCTGGATCGCGCTGTGCTTCATACTGTAGTCACCGTGCACGGGGTCCAGGACCGGCATGGCCTGCTCCAGTGACTCCAGTCCGCACAGCCCGCACCCGGTACGCCCCGTGAGATTGCGGCGGCGTTGCTTGAGGGCGGCGAAGCGCTGGTTGGTGATGGTCATCTGCAGTTCCAGGCCCTTGTCCCGGGGCTGCATTTCGCAGTCGAGCAACTGGCCCGGCGCCTCGATGATTCCCTCGGACAGGCTGAAGCCCAGAGCCAGGTCTTCCAGGTCTGCCGGGGTGGCCATCATCACCACGTGGGAAATCCCGTTGTACACCAGGGCCACCGGGGCCTCCACCACGATGGTATCGCTGTCCGAGCGGGTGACACCCTCCCGCCAACTGGTGCGCGGTACCGACCGGGTGGCATCCGTCATGCGTCGGTCGCTTCCTCCAGCAACTGGTGCTGGCGACGGTCGAACTGCTTCTGCCGCGCCTGCCAGGCGGAGGGCTGGCTGACTTTTGCCACTTCCACGGCGGTCACCTTGTATTCCGGGCAGTTGGTGGCCCAGTCGGAGTTATCCGTAGTGATTACGTTGGCACCGGATACCGGGTGGTGGAAAGTGGTGTAGACCACCCCGGGTTTCACCCGCGAGGAGATCTGTGCGTGTAACACGGTATCGCCCACTCGGCTGGTGATCCCCACCCAGTCGCCGTCGGCAATACCCCGCTCCTCTGCGTCGTGGGGATGGATCTCCAATACGTCCTCCGGATGCCAGGCGGTGTTATCGGTGCGACGGGTCTGGGCACCGACATTGTACTGGCTGAGGATACGTCCGGTGGTGAGCAGCATCGGGAAGCGGCGGTTGGCCCGCTCGTCGGTCGCCACGTATTCGGTCAGGGCGAAGTAGCCCTCACCGCGCACGAACTGATCCACGTGCATGGTGGGCGTCCCCTCCGGCGCGGCCTCGTTACAGGGCCACTGGATACTGCCCTGGGCATCGAGCTTGTCGTAGCTGACCCCGTGGAAGGTCGGGGTGAGGCGCGCAATCTCGTCCATGACCTGTGACGGGTGGTGGTAATCCATCGGGCAGCCCATGGCATTGGCCAGGTCCACGGTAACCTCCCAGTCCTCCTTGCCACTTAAAGGCGGCATCACCCTGCGCACCGGCGAAATGCGCCGCTCGGCATTGGTAAAGGTGCCGTTCTTCTCCAGGAAGGAGGCCCCGGGCAGAAACACGTGGGCGTACTTGGCGGTTTCGTTAAGGAAGATATCTTGCACCACCAGACACTCCAGGGAGGACAGGGCCGCCTCGATGTGCTGGGTGTTGGGATCGGACTGGGCCACGTCCTCACCCTGGCAGTACAGACCCTTGAAATCGCCATCCACCGCGGCGTCGAACATATTGGGGATGCGCATGCCCGGCTCGGGGTCGAGCCGGACATTCCACTCCCGCTCAAACATCCGCCGGGTAGTAGAATCGGACAGGTGACGGTAGCCGGGCAACTCGTGGGGGAAGGAGCCCATGTCGCAGGAACCCTGCACGTTATTCTGCCCGCGCAAGGGGTTCACCCCCACGCCCTCCCGACCCAGGTTCCCGGTGAGCATGGCCAGGTTGGCGATGCCCATGACCGCGGTGGAACCCTGGCTGTGCTCGGTAACACCCAGGCCGTAGTAGATCGCGCCATTACCCGCCTCGGCATACAGCCGTGCCGCAGCGCGCACCTGTGCCGCGGGCACCCCCGTATCCGCCTCGTTCTGTTCCGGGGAGTGGCGCGGGTCGCGGATAAAAGCCATCCACTTTTCCAATTGGCCGTTATCGCAGCGTGCACGGATAAAGGCCTCGTCCTGCAACCCCTCGGTGACGATCACGTGGGCCAGGGCATTGAGTATCGCCACGTTGGAGCCGGGATTTACCGCCAGGTGATGATTGGCCTGGATGTGCGGCGAATCCACCAACTCGATTCCCCTGGGATCGATCACGATCAGCTTCGCCCCCTCCCTCAGCCTTTTCTTCAGGCGTGAGCCGAAAACCGGGTGGGCCTCGGTGGGATTGGAACCCATCACAATGATCACGTCGGCTTTTGCCACGGAAGCGAAGGTCTGGGTCCCGGCGGATTCACCCAGGGTGGTTTTCAGGCCGTAACCGGTCGGCGAGTGGCAGACCCGGGCGCAGGTGTCCACATTGTTGTTGCCGAAGCCCGAGCGGACCAGTTTCTGGATCAGGTAGACCTCTTCGTTGGTACAGCGCGAGGAGCTGATGGCGCCGATGCTGTTGCGGCCGTGTTGATCCTGTATGGCCCTGAATCGCGCTGCAGTGTGGGCGATGGCCTCTTCCCAGGACACCACTTTCCAGGGATCGTCAATACTGTCGCGTATCATCGGCTCGGTAATGCGGTCTTTGTGAGTGGCGTAGCCAAAGGCGAACCGTCCCTTGACGCAGGCGTGGCCTTCGTTGGCTTTGCCATCCTTGTAAGGTGTCATGCGGACCACCGTATTGCCCCTGAGCTCTGCCCGGAAAGCACAACCGACGCCGCAGTAGGCACAGGTGGTGACCACCGAATGCTCGGGTATGCCGGCCTCGATAATACTGTTTTCCGCCAGGGTGGCTGTGGGGCAGGCGTCGACACAGGCTCCGCAGGAAACGCACTCGGAATCCATAAAGCTCTGCGCCTGCCCCGCACTGACCTTGGACTCGAAACCACGCCCGTCGATAGTGAGGGCAAAGGTGCCCTGTACCTCCTCGCAGGCACGCACGCAGCGGGAGCAGACGATGCACTTGGAGGGGTCAAAAGTAAAATAGGGGTTGGAGGTATCCTTCTCCACCGCCAGGTGGTTGGCGCCCTCGTAACCATAACGCACTTCACGCAGGCCAAGTTCACCGGCGGTGTCCTGCAGTTCACAGTCACCGTTGGTGGGACAGGTCAGGCAGTCCAGCGGATGGTCCGAGATATACAGTTCCATCACGTTGCGGCGGAGGTCACCCAGGTAATCGCTCTGGGTGCGCACGGTCATACCCTCGGACACCGGGGTGGTGCAGGAGGCGGGATAACCTTTGACGCCCTCGATCTCCACCAGGCAGACGCGACAGGAACCGAAGGCCTCCAGCGAATCGGTCGCGCACAGCTTCGGTACTTTGATGCCGGCCTCAGCGGCGGCGCGCATCACCGATGTACCCGCCGGCACCGTGACGTCGACACCATCAATTGTCAGGGTCACTGTCTCCGTCGCCGTACTGGCGGGCGTGCCATAATCTTTTTCGGGTTCGTAGAACTGCAGCATCACGCAAAGTCCTCAGCAAAATGATCCAGCGCACTGCGTACCGGGTAAGGAGTGAGTCCACCCATAGCGCACAGGGAGCCCTGCTCCATGGTGTCACAAAGGTCCCGCAGCAGCGCGGTATTTTCTTCGGGCGACTCCCGGGCGATGATTTTGTCGATCACCTCCACCCCGCGCACCGAGCCAATGCGGCACGGGGTGCACTTGCCGCAGGATTCCACCGCGCAGAATTCCATAGCAAAACGCGCCTGGGCGCTCATATCGACCGTGTCATCGAACACCACGATACCACCGTGGCCCAGCATGGCCCCCGCTTCGGCAAAAGCCTCGTAATCCAGTGGCAGGTCCCACTGGGATTCCGGCAGGTAGGCGCCCAGGGGTCCCCCGACCTGTATGGCCTTTATCGGGCGGCCGCTGAAGGTACCACCACCGTATTCCTCTACCAGCTGGCGCAATGTCATCCCAAAGGGGATTTCCACCAGGCCGCCCTGGAGAATATTGCCCGCCAGTTGCACGGTAAGAGTACCCCGGGAGCGCCCGCTGCCGAAATCGCGGTAATAGGCCGCACCGCCCGAAAGTACGGTGCTCACAGCAGCCAGGGTCAGCACATTGTTGACCACCGTGGGTTTTCCGAAAAGGCCCTCGATAGCGGGCAGCGGTGGCTTGGCGCGTACCATGCCCCGCTTGCCTTCCAGGCTGTCCAGCAGGGAGGTCTCTTCACCACAGATATAGGCACCGGCGCCTACACGTACTTCCAGTTCAAAGTCCCGGCCAATGCCGCGGATGTCCTTACCCAGGTAACCGGCCTCCACGGCCCGGACAATCGAAGTGTTAAGCGTCTCCAGCGCCCGCGGGTATTCCGAACGCAGGTAGATATAGCCCT
>JAACFI010000267.1 GCA_009937575.1 Haliea sp. | reverse complement strand
CGCTACGACTCGGAGAACCGGGTCGCCACGATCGAATATACCTCGGTGCCGGATGCGGTGGAGATTTCGGTTTATCGCGACGATCAATAACGATCGCCGGCCACTATTCCCCGCGCCAGGTTAACTCCATGCTTTCTACAAAGGTAAAGCGGGGTACCCGTTTTCCATCCCGCTCCACATTTTCCTCGAATATTGCCAGTGGACGAACCCACAAGCCACCTTCACCGTATAGCGGCCGGTAAACTACCATCGACTCCTCGGTCTCCGAATGGGTGGCCACTCCGTAGACGGCGTATTCGCCGCCCTTGAAGTGTCTGTACTTCCCTGTTTTAAGGCCCACAACGGATACTTGTGATACTGCGATTTATTCTCCCTTGTTCGGGCCGTACAGACCGACTCCCAGTTCCCCGGCGATGAACTGAATGGCCTTCATGCCGCGAATGCTATTACCTGCAGGGTTAAGTCTCGGCGAGAAAGTCGCTATGGCAAACTGCCCCGGTACTACCGCAACGATGCCGCCCCCGACGCCGGTCTTGGAGGGTAGACCAGCACTGTACATCCACTCACCGGATTCATCGTAGAAGCCGGTCGCGGCCATAATCGCCAGCAACTCGGGCACGTGTTCGCTGTTCAGTACCTTTTTCCCGGTAATCGGATTAGTACCCTCATTGGCCAGGGTCGCGCCCATGATCGCCAGGTCCTTGGTGTTGATGCCGATCGAACACTGGCGGGTGTAGACACGGAGGGCCTCCTCGGGATCACTGTAAAGGCGCTCATAGTTATACAGCAGGTTGGCAATGGCGCGGTTGCCCCAGGCGGTCTCGTACTCGGAGTCGTACACTTCTTCCAGCACCTTGAGCTTACGACCGGCGTAGGCCTCGATATTCCCATTCACCTGATTCCAGCGATCCTTCTCGGAGTCAGCCTTCACCAGGCTGACCGCGGCAATCGCCCCGGCATTGACACTGGGGTTGACCGAGCGGGAATCGTAGATTTCCAGGGCCAGCCTTGAATTGAATGGCAGTCCGGTGGGTTCTACGCCGATTTTCTCCCGGATCGCCCTGGGTCCCTGCTGCGCCATGATCAGCGAGGCGGTGAAGGGCTTGGAGACCGACTGAATGGAAAACTCGTACCTGGTTTCCCCCGCGGAGTAGATCTTGCCATCGCGGGTGGCGATCACCACCCCGAACAGATCGCTGGGTACCGTATCCAGTATGGGAATATAGTTGGCGTTGGCGCCCTCCTTCAGGTCCTTGAACTTCTTGTAGGCCCCATCGACAACCCTCTGGAAATCTGCGGAGGATATCTGTGCCGCCAGGACCGAATGGGATACCAGCAAAAAGCACAAGCTTATTACCAGACTTACAATACGAGATCGGGCTTTATTCAACATGTCGACTCCTGTGAAGATCTTTACGGACGCACGCGGGCGTCGCCATTTATCCTGCAGCCTAAACTATAGCCCAAACTTCACGAATTACGTATGTCGCTGCGCACCCGACAGATTCACGCCGCCAGAGCGCACCCCAGCGGATGCAACCTGGCAGTAAAGTGTCGCAGTGATGGCGGCTCCCAGGTAATTTCCAGGCCCTTCAACTCATCCCTCCGACCGTAGATTTCCTCCAGGCACTCGACGATATAGTCGCCGTGACTCTGGGTGTAGACCCTGCGCGGCATGGCCAGGCGCACCAGGTCCATCCCCGCGGGTGCCTCGCTGCCATCCGGTTGGCGGCCGAACATGAAGCTGCCGATTTCCGCCGCGCGGATACCGCCGGTGACATACATGGCCACCGACAACGCCTGGCCTGGATACTGCAGCGGCGGGATATGTGGCAGCATGGCGCGGGCATCGATAAACACCGCGTGCCCGCCCGCGGGTTTGACCACCGGAACGCCCAGGGCATCGAGTTTTTCGTTGATGTACTCGATAGACCGGATGCGGTAATGCAGGTAGTCCTCCTCCACGATTTCCTTGAGTCCTGCCGCAAGGCACTCCATGTCCCTGCCGGACATACCACCGTAGGTCGGGAAGCCCTCGGTCATGATCAGGTGGGTCCGCGCCTGCTCTGCCCAGGTATCGTCATTCAGGGCCAGCCACCCTCCCATGTTGGCAAAGGTATCTTTCTTGCCGCTCATCGTCATGCCATCGGCATAGGAATACATCTCCCGAACAATGTCGGGAATCGAGCTGTCCTGGTAACCCGGCTCCCTCCGCTTGATAAAGTAGGCATTCTCCGCAAAGCGGGCGCTGTCGATATACAGGGGCTTGCCATATCGCTCGCACAGCGCTTTGGTTTCACGGATATTCTCCATGGAAACCGGCTGCCCACCCCCCGCGTTATTGGTAATGGTGAGCTCCACCAGGGGAATATTGTCCGCCTCTTTTTCCAGTAACTGCTCGAGGCGCTGCAAGTCCATATTGCCCTTGAATGGGTGTTCGAAGGCCGGGTCCAGCCCCTCTTCCACCACCAGGTCCAGGGCAGTAATACCGGCATTTTCAAAGTTCGCCCGGGTGGTATCGAAATGGGTGTTATTGGGGATGATCTTGCCATGGCCGCTGTCACCGGCAACGATCGCTGTGAGAATATGTTCCGCGGCCCTGCCCTGGTGAGTGGGGATGATGTGCTTGAAGGGCATCAGCTCCCTGACCGCTTCCTCGAAGCGGTAGAAGGAGGGTGAGCCCGCATAGGATTCATCGCCTCGCATCAGCATCGACCACTGACCCGCGCTCATTGCCGAGGTACCGGAGTCAGTCAACAGGTCGATAATCACATCCTCGGATTTCAGCGAGAATACATTGTAATCGGCGGCGCGGATGAGTTGCTCGCGCTCCTCAACGGTGGTCATGCGGATGGGTTCTACCGACTTGATCCTGAAAGGTTCAATAATGGTTTTCACTTTTCACTCTCCTTATCTGATTCCGGGCGCCATCACGGACAATTTTATCAACAACAGGGGAGTGTTAAGTTGCTTTTTCGATAGCAAAAGCAGACTATATTGACTTATAATTTTATTAATACAGTATTTATTAGCAGATTATGCCAGATTCACTGGATAAAATAGATCAGCACATACTCCGCATCCTGCAGCGCAACGCCCGCATCAGTAACGCCGAACTGTCGGAGCAGGTCAATCTCTCCCCCACCCCCTGCCTGCGCCGCCTGCGCAGATTGGAACAGGGGGGATGGATCAAGCACTACGGCGCGGTGCTGGACGAAAAACGCCTGGGATTCCAGATTGCAGCCATGGTATTTGTAAAACTGGACAAGAACACGAAGGCCAACGGCGAGGCCTTCGAGGAGGCTCTGCAGGACCTTCCGGAGGTGACCGAGTGCTGCGTGGTAGCAGGCGGCCACGATTACGTGCTGCGGGTGGTCACTCGCGATCTCGAGGATTACGAGCGTTTCCTCAAGGAGCGCCTGGCGACCGTGGACACAGTGGCCGACCTGGAATCCCTGATCATCCTCAACAGGAGCATTTCGCGCAACGAGTTGCCCCTGTAGGCGAGACCTGCCCGCCCTGTTGGCGTACAATCTGCCCATTCCGTTACCCCGCGAAAGACCACGAGTAGCAGTGACCCAGGTAAAAGACCAGCAGCACACCCCCATGATGGTGCAGTACCTGCGCATCAAGGCGGAACACCCCCGGGATCTCGTTTTTTACCGCATGGGGGACTTCTACGAACTGTTCTACGACGATGCCAGGAAAGCGGCGGAACTACTGGATATCACCCTCACCGCCAGGGGCAAATCCGCCGGGGAACCCATCCCCATGTGCGGCGTGCCTTACCACGCGGCGGAGAACTACCTGGCGCGACTGGTCAGAGCCGGCGTGTCTGTGGCCATCGCCGAACAGATCGGCGATCCCGCTACCAGCAAGGGCCCGGTCGAGCGCAAGGTGGTGCGGGTAGTTACCCCTGGCACCCTGTCCGACGAGGCACTGCTGGAGGACCGCACCGACAACCTGCTGCTGGCGGTGGCCCAGCACGGGGACGACTACGGTATCGCCTACCTGGACCTCAGCACCGGCCGCTTCCGGGTGCTGGAAGTCGCGGGGGAAGAGGCCCTGACCGGTGAACTGCAGCGCCTGGACCCGGCGGAGACCCTGTACCAGGAAACCATCGGCCACACCGCCATAACTGATCGCACCGGTACCCGCAGCCAGCCGGAGTGGGAATTCGATATGGAGAGCGCCCGCCGCGCCCTGAATACCCAGTTCCAGACCCACGACCTCAAGGGCTTCGGCTGCGACGACCTGGACCTGGCCATCGGGGCCGCCGGCTGCCTGCTGCAGTACGTGAAAGACACCCAGCGGGGCAACCTGCCCCATATCCGCAGCATGGGCAACGAGAACCGCGCCGAGAGTGTGATCCTGGACGCCGCCACCCGGCGCAACCTGGAAATCGACGTCAATATGACGGGCGGCGACAGCAACACCCTGTTCTCGGTGATGGACCAGGGCATCACCGCCATGGGCAGCCGCCTGCTTCGACGCTGGCTGCACCGACCACTGACCGACATCGGTGTGCTGCAGGCGCGCCACGCCGCGATCCGCTCGCTGTGTAACAACTATTACTACGAGACCGTGCGTGAAGCCCTCAAGCCCATCGGCGATATGGAGCGGATCCTGGCCCGGGTTGCCCTGCGCTCCGCCCGTCCTCGGGATCTTACCCGGCTGTGCAGTTCGCTCATTGCCCTGCCCCGGCTGCGCGCCGAGTTGGCCCATTGCGACAGCTCCCGCCTGGCGGAACTCAGTCAACAGGCCGGCGACTATCCGGCAACGTGTGAACTGCTGGAGCGCGCCATCATTGAAAACCCGCCGGTGGTGATCCGCGACGGCGGGGTGATCGCCGATGGCTACGACCAGGAATTGGACGAGTTGCGCCAGATCAGCAGCAATGCCGGTGACTACCTGCTGGAGATCGAGCAACGGGAGCGGGAGGCTACCGGTATCAGCACCCTGAAGGTGGGCTACAACCGCGTGCACGGCTACTACATCGAAATCAGCCGCGCCCAGTCCGACGCGGCCCCGGCGGAGTACATCCGCCGCCAGACCCTGAAAAACGCCGAGCGCTTTATCACCCCCGAACTCAAGGAGTTCGAAGACAGGGCCCTGTCCAGCAAGAGCCGTGCCCTGGCACGGGAAAAGGCCCTGTACGAGGAATTGCTGGAAAAACTGAACGAACAGCTGGCGGAACTGCAGGACACCGCCAGCGCCGTGTCGGAGATCGATGTACTGGCGAACCTGGCTGAGCGCGCCGACAACCTGAGCCTGTGCCAGCCCGAGTTCTGCGACGAGCAGGTACTGGAGATCACCCAGGGACGGCACCTGGTGGTGGAGCAGGTACTGGAGGAACCCTTCATCGCCAACGACACCCTGCTGAATGACCAGCGTCGGATGCTGCTGATCACCGGCCCCAATATGGGGGGCAAATCCACCTACATGCGCCAGAATGCGGTGATCGTATTGCTCGCCCACATCGGCAGCTACGTACCGGCCAGCGCGGCAAAGCTGTCACCGGTGGACCGCATCTTCACACGCATCGGTTCCTCCGACGACCTGGCCTCCGGGCGCTCGACCTTCATGGTGGAAATGACCGAGACCGCCAATATCCTGCACAACGCCACCCCCCGCAGCCTGGTGCTGATGGACGAGGTGGGTCGCGGCACCAGCACCTTCGACGGGCTGAGCCTGGCCTGGGCCTCGGCGGTGCAACTGGCCCAGTCGGTGAAGGCTTTCACCCTGTTCGCCACCCACTACTTCGAGCTCACCAGCCTACCGGAGCAGTGCCCCACCATGGCCAACGTGCACCTGGACGCCACCGAGTACCAGGACCACGTGGTGTTCCTGCACCATATCCAGGAGGGACCAGCCAACCGCAGCTACGGGTTGCAGGTGGCGAAGCTGGCGGGGATACCCGGCCCGGTGCTGGCGGCGGCGCGAGAAAAACTGCAGGAGTTGGAGGCGGAGCGACCGGCGGAGGGTCATCCAATTGCAGCCGCCCCACCCGCAGCGCCCGCCCAGAGCGACCTGTTCAGTGCGCCGGGGCCACACCCTGTAGTCGAGGCCCTGGAGGAGTTGGACGTGGACGGGTTGAGTCCGCGGGAGGCGTTGGAAAAGCTCTACGAATTAAAATCGCGGTTGAAATAAGCACAGGTTACATGGTGGGCGGAGCCCACCCTACCTCAGATCGGAGTACCGGTAGGGTGCGCACCGCGCACCATTCCCCCCAGTCAAATCCCAGTACCCGTAGG
>JAACFI010000266.1 GCA_009937575.1 Haliea sp. | reverse complement strand
CGGACAACAATACCCCGACGGTCTCCGGGTCGAAACCGCCGGCGTTCCCCAGCCTCTCCACGAAGGCCCACATGGTGGTCTGGCCGGAAAAAAACAGCAGGGTACCTGCCAGGGCCAACCAGATGGCCAGGTGCCGTATCTTGCTGGGACCCTCCCCACCGGCCGCTGCCTGTCGTTCTGCTTCACTGCCGGTATTACCAGGCAGTCCAAGCGCGAGAGGTATGAGCAACACCATGGCCAGGATCATCCCCAGCACCAGACCCTCGAAGCCACGCGCTGCGATCAGGGTGCCCGGCAGGATCAGGAACAACAGTGCGCCGGTGCCGGCTTCCCCGGCGATCTTGACGCCGTACCAGCGCGAGGGGTTGCTGGTATCACCCACAGCGGTGGTACCGATGCCGTAGATTGCGGCGAAGGCGCCCCCGGCAATAATGGTCGCCATCAGCAGGATCGAGTACTGCTCGATGACAGTCCCGGCATAGAGAGCTGCGGCGGCCACCGGTGCGCAGACGAGGCAGACCCGGCGCCAGTTTACCCGGCGAATCCAGAAGAAAGCCGAAATGGTCACCACGTTATAGCCGAGGAAGAATGCTCCGCCGATGAGGCCGGTGGCCCGGGTATCCAACTGCCTGAAATCCTGTGCGATTCCCAGGTAAAGTGGCAGCAAATTGTAGAACAACGCCCCTATGGCTGAGAGGGCGAGGGCGGCCAGTATTGCCGTGGGTTTGTCCATGTTCTGCGCCTGTAGAATCTGCGAGCCTGCTTCCTTCATTTGTCAGCGCACCTGGTGGAGTCCGGATTGGCATTCAGTGTAGGCCAGTACAGGCCGGGTCTTAATGATAGTTGTGACCCTATCTGTTACATATGTGACCCCCCACCTCGCTTTCACCGGGCGTCGGGGTTTGCGCCCTGCTCGCGGCTGCGAGAGGGCGGGTAACCGTAGTAGCTGGCGAAGGCGCGGCTGAAAGGCGCCGGCTGCGAGTAATCCAGCATATAGGCGATCTCCTGTACCGACAGGGCTGTGGTATCGAGGTAGTACTGGGCCAGTGCCATGCGCAGGTCGAGCACGACTTTCTTGTAGCTGGTTTCTTCCCGGTAAAGCCGCTTCCGAAACTGGTTCACGGACATGTGGAACATCTCCGCCGCTTCCTCAAGGCCTGGCACCCGCCGATCCGGGCGGCTGACCAGCATTCGTTGCACGGCATCGGTGAGTGACTTGCGGGTGCCCGCCTTGCCCAACAGGCGCTCGCAGGTGGACTGACAGAGTTCCGCCGTCACCTCGTCGGCGCCGGCTACAGGCAAATCAAGCCAATTGACCGGAAAACGCAGTTCGGTGCGGTCCGCGTCGAAATGGCAGGGGCAGTCAAACGTGCGTCGGTAGATGTCCAGGTAGCCGGGGGCCGGGTATTCGAAGTGAACGGAGGCTGCCATGGGGTCGACCTGCTCCCCCAGCAGTTGCATCACGATGTGCCAAAGTCCTGACAATTCCTCGGCAATATCGACCAGTTCGTGGATATGGCTGAAGGCGGGTATCTGGCGAACCAGGGCATACTGGGGGTCAGTGACGAACTCGAGTTCGTAACGGTCGGTGGTCAGTTCGTTGTATTGCACCGCGATTCCCAGTGCGCGGCGTACGGTACCGCTACTGGCCATGGCGTAGCCGGTCAATCCCAGGTCCTGCAGTTCAGAGTGGCAGTAAGTGCGCAGCGTGAAGCCGGGGATGGCTGTCCGCAGGCGCTCCTGGACCAGATCGAGTTGCCGCAGGGACAGGTTAGTGACGGACTGAAGATTGTTGTCGCTGATTCCAGCTTCCTTCAGCGCGGAAGCGAAGATTGGTTTTTCCGCTGGCTCCAGTGCCCTCGCCATACGCTGTAGCCAGTTGGCGGCTACGCGGCTCTCTTCTTCCTGTCGTGTAGGCAGGTCTACCCTGGAGTAGGACATTGGCCTCGGCCTCCCTGGCGGTACTAAGCGGCAGTGTACCATGCAGAAATGTAAAGCGAAGGGTCAAAAATGTCATTAACCGCCAGCCGGTCAGCTTCTACACTACCCATAAGCTGATCGATAAGGATGACAGGGCTATCATGTCGAAACAAAATACTGTTCTGACCATACCGGAGCCCGGGCAATTTGCCCTTGAAGAGCGACCGTTTCCCCGCATCAAACCCGGTTACGCCATTATCCGCACCGAGATTGCACCGGTCTGCCTGGAAGGGACGCGCATCTGGAGCCGCCACGAGTTTGAAGAACTCTTTGGTGGCTATCGTTCGGACTACCCGGATGGTTTGGGCCATGAGGGAGTGGGGGTGATCGAGGAGGTGCACCCCGGGAGTGACTTCAAGGTGGGCGATCGCGTCATCGTGTTCCAGGGAGACCACTGTGGACAGTGCCACAGTTGCCGCAACGCCCTATCCCCCACTTATTGTGACGCCAATATCCATCCGCGAGATGGACAAACTCGAGTCGCGATGGCCGGTATGCAGGACTGGAACGACAGCGAATCCGGGGGCTGGGCCATGGCCCGCTACCGTATTGCGCCCCAGGCCAATCTCTACCGGATCCCCGACGAGCTTTCATTCAAACATGCAGCCGCCGCGAACTGCTCCCTCGGTGCCGGCTTCAGCAACCAGGAACTGATGGATGTCAGGGCCGGCGATACCGTGCTGGTGGCCGGTGTGGGATTTATTGCACTGGGCCATATCATCAGTGCGCTGTACCGGAACGCGACAGTCATTGCCCTGGCGCGTAACCCCTACCGTTGCGACCTGATGCGGCGTATGGGCGTTGCACACATTATCGACCCTGATGACAGCGACTGGCTGGAGCAGGTGAAAGCGCTCACCTACCAGGGCCAGGGCGTGGATCACGCGGTGGAGTGTTCAGGGGCGGCCTATTACCAGGAGCGTTGCATGGATGCGGCAAGGATCTACGGCAATGTGAACTTCAGTGGCCACATGCCGGATGAAAAACTGGATTTCGTGGCGCTTGATCGCGTGACCCACCCGGCACACAAGCTCTCCGGCCAGCACGATGTACGCGTCTTGGACCGGGAGCGCCTGGTGAGGGCGCTGCTGGACAAGGACTTGCAACGCATGATCGACGTAATGGTAACCCATGAATTCCCCATGTCCCGCGCGGGCGAGGCCTTCGATATCCAGGTCAGCAAGCAGTGCGGAAAAATCTATCTTTACACCCAGCAGTAAGCACGAGGTTTCCATTATGAAGTCACTTGAGGGCAAGACAGCGCTCATCACGGGGGGCACCTCGGGCATCGGCCTGGCGGTAGCGGAGCATTACATCGCCAGCGGGGCGCGGGTCGTCATTGCCGGACGACGTGAGGAGGGCGCCAGTACCGCAGCCCGCATCGGTGCGGAATTTATCACCTGTGATGTCACCGACGAACAACAGGTAATAGCCTGCCTGGAGTCTGCTGAAGAATCGCTGGGTAAGCTGGATTTGCTGGTGATCAATGCCGGTACTGCGGCGGACGAGGGCAGTATTGAGAGTTTCGACAGCAATGCCATGCGTCAACTGATGGATGTGAATTTCAACGGCGTATTCCTGCTGTTGAAGCATGGCCCCGCTTTCCTGTCAGATGGCGCATCGGTTATCGCCACCGGTTCTGCCGCGGGTTCCGGAATCACCCACGCCGGCACCGGCGTGTACGCAGCCAGCAAGGCAGGGGTAGCCTATCTTTGTCGCACCAGCGCCATCGAGCTGGCGGACAGGGAGATCAGGGTCAACGTGGTGTGCCCCGCGCTGATCGCCGGGACCGGCATGATGACCGAGGACGATGGCGGGGACGAGGCGCGCTTTCTATCCACCCTCACTGCATTTGGTCGCATGGGGCGTATCGACGAGGTTACAGGCATCTACGCGTTCCTGGCCTCCGATGCAGCCAGTTTTATCACCGGCCAGGAGATCTGCGTTGACGGCGGGCTCACCGCCGGACTTGGCAACCCGCTGCTGGGCGCAGTGGCATCTGCGGGTTGATTGGCATGCAAACGCTTAACATCGCGGTCATTCCCGGGGACGGTATCGGCACGGAAGTTATTCCGGAGGGGATGCGCGTGCTGGACCGGGTGGCGCAGGTCTATGGGTTGAAACTGGACTGGCACCATTACGACTGGTCCTGCGAGACCTACCTGCGCACCGGGCGCATGATGCCGGAGGACGGGCTTGAACAGTTGGCGCAACAAGACGCCATCTACCTGGGCGCCGTCGGTTTTCCGACCGTGCCCGACCACGAATCCCTGTGGGGTTTGCTGTTGCCTATTCGCCGCGCGTTTGACCAGTACATCAACCTGAGACCGGTCCGACTGTTCGAGGGAGTGCCCTGCCCGCTGGCTGGAAAGGCGCCAGGGGATATCGATTTCTGGGTGGTGCGGGAAAACGTCGAGGGCGAGTACTCGTCGGTTGGCGGCATCCAGTACGAGGACACCGAGCAGGAACTGGTGGTACAGCAGAGCCTGTTCACCCGCAGGGGCGTGGACCGGGTATTGCGCTATGCCTTCGAGCTGGCGTCCAGCCGGGAGGCCCGGCATGTCACCTCTGCCACCAAGTCGAATGGCATTATGCACAGCATGCCCTACTGGGACCAACGCGCCCGCGCCATGGCGGAGCGGTACCCCGACGTGAGCATGGACCAGTACCATATCGATATTCTCACCGCCAATTTCGTGCGCATGCCTGAACACTTTGATGTGGTGGTGGGCTCCAACCTGTTCGGCGATATCCTGTCGGACCTGGGGCCGGCTTGCACGGGCACCATCGCTATCGCGCCTTCCGCGAATATCAACCCCGAAAAACGGTTCCCCTCCATGTTCGAACCCGTACATGGCTCGGCGCCGGATATTGCCGGTCAGGGTATTGCCAATCCCATCGGCACGATCTGGGCCGGGGCAATGATGCTGGACCACTTGGGGCACAGGGAGGCGCATAACACCATCATGCAGGCCATCGAAAGTGTGCTGCGACTCGGCAGTTGCCTGACGCCGGATATGGGCGGGAGTGCCTCGACGACCGCTTTGACCGATGCTTTGATCGATCAGTTGTGAGGTTGATCAGGGGGCGGTCATAAATATCATATTAAGGGTCGGAAATGTCATTACGTTGTCCCTCAGGGTTACCTAGAATGACAGCATAGGGAGAGCGGCGCCCAGGGGTGTGAAAGCGGTTTGTACCCCATTGGAGTAGCAGCGGTTTCGGAAGGGCGCTTGTAGGATCAGTACCAGATTAATCATAAGGAGCACCGCCATGAAAAGACGTACTCTATTTAGCGCAATTGCCGTGATCGCCGCCACCCAGGCCACTGGCGTCAGTTCTCAGATGTTGGAAGAGGTCATCGTGACTGCACAGAAGCGCGAGCAGGCCCTGTCCGATGTGAGCCTGAGTGTGACAGCCTTCACCGGAGACACCATGCGAGCTCTGAATATCAAGGAGCCGCGCGACATTGCGGGAATTACGGCCAATGTCGATATGAAAGGAACCCAGGGTGATATCAACCCGGCGGTGACCATTCGGGGAATCGGTCTCAACAACTTCAACGCCAATAACAACCCGTCAGTGGGCATCTATGTCGATGAGGTGTTTCTCTCCTCCGCCGCGATGATGACCCTGATGATGATGGACGTGGAGCGGGTCGAGGTGCTCAAAGGGCCACAGGGTACACTCTACGGTCGCAACTCTTCCGGGGGCGCCATCAACATTCACAGTGCCAAGCCGACCCGAGAACTGGATGGTTTTGTCGACGTCAGTTACGGGGATTACGAAACCGCGCGTCTCGAGGCAGCCCTGGGCGGCCCCCTGACCGAGGAATTGTCGGGGCGCGTCAGTGTACTCTACGACGACCGTGGGGACTCCTTTCATGACAACCAGATCGGCCCGGACTTCGACGGACTTACTAACCAGGGTGTGCGCGGCCAACTGCAGTGGGACGGCGACAAGCTGCGGGCAAATCTGAACGTCAGCTACGCGGACCAGGATGGTGGCAACCAGCCGGGAACATTCCTCTCGGGTCTGTATGACCCGGTGACCTTTGGTCCATGCGTCGGGCCCGGGTGCGTATCGGTTGCAGGCTATACCAAGACCCAGGGTGATGAATATGAACACGACTTCGACCCCGACTGGGTCAAGAACCTGGAGATCGACACGGACCTTACCAGTGTCAACCTACGCCTGGATTATGCGTTTGACAATTTTGACCTGACGTCGATAACCGGTTACATCACACAGGACCGCGAGTACGGGGAAAATTTCTGGTCT
>JAACFI010000265.1 GCA_009937575.1 Haliea sp. | reverse complement strand
CAGGACACGCTCACCCGACTGAAGCGCAAGGAATCGGTTCCCGAAAACGTGTGTACGCCGAACCCGATTGCCGACCAATACCGCCTGGGTCAGGAGATGGGGGTTCGCGGTACCCCGGCCATCGTCACCGGCACCGGCCAGATGATCCCCGGCTACCAGTCCGCCGACGAGCTGATGGTGACCCTGGGCCTGAACTGAGGCCGTCCCCGCCTGTGGCGTGATCCCGCGCAATTCAGTCAATAATCCCTGTTGGCGGGGCCGCTGCGTTGACAGTTTGGGGCTGACTCAGTACTGTTTGCCACCTTTTTTAAATCCTGGCGCCCCCTGCGGTGGCGCCCAGCAGGGCCGGTTTAACGTGGACGATCAATTTCGGCGAATAGAGCGCCTTCCCCCCTATGTTTTCAACATCATCGGTGATCTGAAACAACAGGCCCGGGCGGCGGGAGAGGACATCATCGATTTCGGTATGGGCAACCCCGACCAGCCGACGCCGGAACATATCGTCAACAAGATGGCAGAGACCGCCCGGCGCGGTGACACCCACCGGTACTCCCAGTCCAAGGGCATCCCGCGCCTGCGCAAGGCAATCTGCGACTGGTACCAACGCCGCTACGAAGTCAGCCTGGATCCGGATTCCGAGGCCATCGTTACCCTGGGTTCCAAGGAGGGCCTGGCTCACCTGGCGCTGGCGACCACCGGGCCGGGGGACGCCATCCTGGTGCCTAACCCGTCTTACCCCATACACCCCTACGGCTTTGTGATCTCCGGGGCGGATATCCGCCATGTGCCGATGGGCGAGGACGAGAATGCGTTCTTCGTCGAACTGGAGAAGGCAATCCACAACAGCTGGCCGCGGCCCAAAATGCTGGTTCTGAACTTCCCCTCCAACCCCACCGCCCACTGCGTGGAACTGGAGTTCTACGAAAAAGTCATAGACATTGCCAGGGAGCACAAGATCTGGGTGGTCCAGGACCTGGCCTACGCCGACCTGTGTTACGACGGTTACGTCGCCCCCTCCATTCTGCAGGTAGAGGGTGCCCGGGACGTGGCGGTGGAATTTTTCAGTATGTCCAAGAGCTATAATATGCCTGGCTGGCGGGTGGGTTTCTGCTGTGGCAACAAGGTGCTGGTGGGCGCTCTGGCGCGGATCAAGTCCTACCTTGACTACGGCATGTTCACGCCGATCCAGGTGGCTGCCATCGCCGCGCTGGAGGGTGACCAGACCTGCGTATCCGAGATAAACGCCATGTACCAGTCTCGCCGGGACGTACTGTGCAACGGGCTCAACGCGGCGGGTTGGCCAGTCACCCCCCCGCGGGCGACCATGTTCGTGTGGGCCAGGGTGCCCGAGTTTTACCGCGAGATGGGCTCTTTGGAATTCAGCAAGAAATTACTGGCGGAGGCCAAGGTGGCAGTATCACCGGGGATTGGCTTTGGTGAGTACGGCGAGGACTATGTGCGTTTCGGGCTGATCGAGAATGAGCACCGCACGCGCCAGGCGATCCGCAGTATCAAGCGCATGATCAAAAACGACGGCTTCGCCTGAGTGGCGGGCGACAAATCCGGTAGACAGGCGGCTATGAGTTTGAAACCAGTCAAGATAGGAATATGCGGTCTCGGCACCGTGGGTAGCGGCACCTTCAACGTGCTGGCCAGGAATGCGGACCAGGTGGAAGCCCGCGCCCAGGCGGCGCTGCAGGTAGTGCACTTGGGCGCGAGGCGGGATAATCCCGCCTGCGAAGTAGGCGATACCCGGGTGAGCCGGGACATCTTTGAAGTCGCCCGCGACCCCGAGGTGGACATCCTGGTGGAACTGATCGGCGGCACCACCACCGCCCGTGAACTCACCGAGGAAGCCATCCGCAACGGCAAGCACGTGGTCACTGCCAACAAGGCCCTGATCGCGGAATTCGGCAACGAAATTTTTGCCCTGGCGGACCAGCACGACGTGGCCGTGCGCTATGAGGCGGCGGTGGCCGGTGGTATCCCGATCATCAAGGCCCTGCGCGAGGGATTGGCGGGCAACCGTATCGAGTGGCTGGCGGGCATTATCAACGGCACTGGCAATTTCATTCTCAGTGAGATGCGTGACAAGGGCAGGGATTTTGCTGACGTACTCGCCGAGGCCCAGGCACTGGGTTACGCGGAGGCGGACCCCACTTTCGACGTGGAAGGCATCGATGCCGCCCACAAGCTGGTGATCCTGGCATCCCTGGCTTTCGGCATGCCCCTGAAGTTTTCCTCGGTGTACACCGAGGGCATCACCCGGCTCACGCCCCAGGATGTGGAATACGCCGAGGAACTCGGCTATCGCATCAAGCACCTGGGGGTGGCCAAGCAGAATGGCCAGGGAGTGGAACTGCGGGTACATCCCACTCTGATACCGGAGAAACGCCTGCTGGCCAACGTCAACGGGGTGAAAAATGCGGTGCTGGTAGAAGGTGATGCCGTGGGGCCTACCCTGTATTACGGGGCCGGCGCAGGGGCTGAGCCCACTGCCTCTGCTGTGATTGCCGACCTGGTCGATCTTGCACGTGAACTGGCTGCCGGACAGGCCTGCCGGGTGCCATCACTGGGTTTTTCCCGGGACAGCCTGAAGGACCTGCAGGTAGTTCCGATGGAGCAGGTGCGCACACCCTGGTACCTGCGTATGGAAGCTGAGGACAAGCCCGGGGTGCTGTCTGCCGTGGCCAGTATTTTCAGCGAACAGGGGATCAGTATCGAGGCGCTGATCCAGAAAGCGCCGGAGGAAGGTGAAACCCGCGTGCCACTGATCGTGCTTACCAACGGCGCGGCCCAGGGCTGTGTCGACAACGCGGTGCGGGCTATCGAGGCCCTGGACAATATCGCCGGTGACATTGCGCGCATCCGGGTGGAAGTGCTGGACGGCTAACGGGATACTCATGAAATACATCAGCACCCGCGGGCAGGCGCCCGCCCTCGACTTCGAACAGGTCCTGCTGGCCGGGCTGGCTTCCGATGGCGGCCTGTACGTGCCGGAGAACCTGCCGACATTCAGCGCGCAAGAGATCAGGGAGATGGCATCCCTGGACTATGCACAGCTGGCCCACCGGATCATTGCGCCCTTCGTGGATGACTGTATCCCGGGGGATGACCTGCGCGATATCCTGGAGGAGACCTACGCGGAATTCCGCCACAACGCGGTGGCGCCCATGGTGCAGCTCGCCCCCAACCAGTGGGTACTGGAACTGTTCCACGGCCCGACCCTGGCCTTCAAGGACTTCGCCCTGCAGTTGCTTGGGCGTCTGCTCGACCACGTGTTGGAACGCAAGCACCAGAAAGTGGTGGTCATGGGGGCCACCTCCGGTGACACCGGATCCGCCGCCATCGAGGGCTGTAAGCGTTGCAGGAATATCGATATCTTCATCCTGCACCCGCACCAGCGGGTGTCCGATGTGCAGCGCCGGCAGATGACCACGGTGCAGGGAGACAACATCCACAACCTGGCGGTGCAGGGCAATTTCGACGACTGCCAGGCTATGGTGAAGGCGAGTTTCTGCGATCGCAGTTTCCTGCCCGAGGATCGCAGCCTGGTGGCGGTGAATTCCATCAACTGGGCGCGGATCATGGCCCAGATCGTCTACTACTTCTACGCCGCGGTGGCCCTGGGTGCACCGTCTCGACCGGTGGCGTTTTCCGTGCCCACGGGTAACTTCGGCGACATCTTCGCCGGCTACCTGGCGCACCAGATGGGGCTGCCGCTGGAGCGGCTGTTGATTGCCACCAACCGCAATGACGTGTTGCACCGGGTGATGACTACCAGTGTCTACGGCCGCCAGTCCCTGGTTCACACCCTGTCGCCGAGCATGGATATCACCGTTTCCAGCAACTTCGAGCGTCTGCTGTTCGATCTCTACGACCGTGACGGCGCCGCCATTGCCGACTTGATGCGGCGCTTTGACGAGGGCGATATAGCCTTCAACGACGCCGCCATGGAAAAGGCGCGATCATTGTTTGACAGCCAGTGCGTCTCCGACGAGGAGACCTGCGCCCAGATCGCCGGCAGCTGGAAGGAGTGCGAATACCTGCTGGATCCCCACAGTGCGATCGGTGTGAAAGCCGCGCTGGAGAGCGGACTGCCGCCGGAAGTGCCGGTGATCACCCTGGCTACCGCCCACCCGGCCAAGTTCCCCGACGCAATCAGGAGTGCGGGACTGGACCAGGAGGTCGCCTTGCCCCTGCACCTGAGGGACCTGTTCGAGCGGGAGGAGCGGGTCGATGTACTGCCCAATGACCTCGGTGCGGTACAGGCCTTCATGGCGAACAATATCAACGCCTGACAGTCGCCGGCGCCCGCGTGCACAAACTCATCCGCAGGCGCCAACCCGATGGGGCAGCTGTGGCCCCGGTTGATACCCTGCACCCCCTGCTGGCGCGGGTGTATAGCGGACGGGGCATCGCCACCCCCGAAGAACTCAACCTGGCCCTGGACCAGCTCCTGCCCCCGGCGGGCCTGCTGCGTGTCGACGGTGCCGCGCGGCTGCTCGCGGATGCACTGGCTGCGGATCGACGTATTCTCGTGGTGGGGGACTTCGACGCGGACGGTGCCACCAGTACGGCCCTGGCAGTCACTTCGCTGAGGGAGTTCGGTGCGACCCAGGTGGATTTCCTGGTGCCGAATCGCTTCGAATACGGCTACGGCCTGACGCCGGAAATCGTCGCCCTGGCCGCGCAGCGCTGCCCCGAATTGATCATTACCGTGGACAACGGTATTTCCAGCCTCGATGGGGTGGCCGCGGCCCGGGAAGCGGGCATCGCCACACTGATTACCGACCACCACCTGGCGGGGCGTGAACTGCCCGCAGCCGATGTGATCGTCAATCCCAACCAGCCCGGCTGTGACTTCGCCAGCAAGAACCTGGCGGGGGTGGGGGTGATCTTCTATATCATGCTGGCCCTGCGCGCCGAGTTGCGCTCGCGGGGCTGGTTCGACTCGCGCCCTGAAGTGAACCTGGGTCGCTACCTGGATCTGGTGGCCCTGGGTACGGTGGCCGACGTGGTGCCCCTGGATCGCAACAATCGCATCCTGGTGGCGGCGGGGCTGGCCCGCATCCGCGCCGGGCAGGCCCGGCCAGGTATCCACGCCCTGCTTGACGTGGCTTCCCGAAGGCACCAGTCCGTGGTGGCCTCGGACCTGGGTTTTGCAGTGGGTCCGCGGATCAACGCGGCGGGGCGCCTGGATGACATGTCCATCGGTATCGCCTGCCTGTTAAGTGAGGATGCCGGGGAGGCCGCGGAACTGGCCGGACGCCTGCAGCAGCTCAACCAGGACCGCCGGGTGATCGAGCAGGGCATGCAGGACGAGGCTTTGCAAATTCTTGCAAAACTGAATCTGGCGGAGCAGGAGCGGCCTCCTGTGGCGATGACGTTGTACCAGGGAGGCTGGCACCAGGGGGTGATAGGCATCCTCGCATCGCGCATCAAGGACCGTCTGCACCGCCCGGTGATTGCCTTCGCCGACGGTGACCCCGGACAGATCAAGGGCTCCGCCCGCTCCATCCCTGGCATCCATATCCGAGATATCCTGGATGCTGTCGCCACCCGCCACCCGGGCCTGATCACCAAGTTCGGCGGCCACGCCATGGCAGCTGGTATGAGCCTCCCCCGGGAGGCTTACGACGACTTCGCCGCGGCCTTTGTGGAGGAAGTTGAGCGGCATGCGGAGGATGTGGAACTGCAGGCGGTAATCGAGTCGGACGGGGAGTTGTCGGAGCAGGATTTCCAGCTGGAGGTAGCAACGGCTTTGCGCTACGCGGGGCCCTGGGGGCAGCATTTTCCGGAGCCGGTATTCGACGGTCGTTTCAATATCGTCAGTCAGCGGCTGGTGGGGGAGAAGCACCTCAAATTGGTTCTCTCCCTGCCCGGCAGTCGCCAGATCCTGGATGCGATTGCCTTCAATGTCGATTTGGATATATGGCCTGACCAGTCGGTGGAGGAGGTGGAGATTGCTTACCGCCTGGATGTGAACGAGTTTCGTGGTCGGCAGTCGGTGCAGTTGGTGGTTGAGCACCTGGTTCCTGTTTTGTGAAAGCTTGGCGGCCTTGCGGCCGCTGCGTCGCTTTGCACGGGGCATTTTCCCTTGCTACATTTGTGCACCATGCGGCGCGCTGGGCACATTACTTCTTTTTGGGCGAGTTTTTGCAGGCGTCTTCGGTTCAGGTTCGGTGGTAGGAGTACTGCTTTATCGCCCTCGTAGCCGTTACCGGGTGCAGGGTTAGTTGCCTCTAAGATAGAGACATTTCGCGCCG
>JAACFI010000039.1 GCA_009937575.1 Haliea sp. | reverse complement strand
GAGGCGACCTACCTGCTGGCCAAGAAGATGATCGAGGCGGGCGCCTGCGCCATCCAGATCGAGAACCAGGTCTCCGACGAGAAGCAGTGCGGCCACCAGGACGGCAAGGTCACGGTTCCCCACGACGACTTCCTGGCCAAGATCCGCGCCGTGCGTTACGCCTTCCTGGAACTGGGTGTGGACGACGGTATTATCGTGGCCCGTACCGACTCCCTGGGCGCCGGCCTGACCAAGCAGATCGCCGTGACCAAGGAACTCGACGACATCGGCGACAAGTACAACAACTTCCTCGACGGCGACTACATCGAAAGCGCCTCCGACATCGACAACGGTGACGTGGTGGTGAAGTCCGAGGGCAAACTGCTCAAGGTCAAGCGCCTGCCGTCCGGCCTGTTCTGCTTCAAGCAGGGCAGCGGCGAGGACCGCGTGATACTGGATTGCATCACTTCACTGCAGAACGGTGCGGACCTGCTGTGGATCGAGACCGAGAAGCCCCACGTGGGCCAGATCGCCGCTATGGTCAACCGCATCCGCGAGGTAATGCCCCATGCCAAGCTGGTGTACAACAACAGCCCGTCCTTCAACTGGACCCTCAACTTCCGCCAGCAGGTATTCGATGCCTGGAGCGAGCAGGGCAAGGACTTATCTGCCTACGATCGCGACGCGCTGATGAGCGTTGATTACGACGAAACCGAGTTGGCTGCCGAAGCAGACAACCGCATCCGCACTTTCCAGGCGGACGCGGCGCGCGAGGCCGGTATCTTCCACCACCTGATCACCCTGCCGACCTACCACACCGCGGCCCTGTCCACCGACAACCTGGCCAAGGAGTACTTCGGCGACCAGGGCATGCTGGGCTACGTGGCCGGTGTACAGCGCAAGGAAATCCGCCAGGGTATCGCCTGCGTCAAGCACCAGAACATGGCTGGCTCCGACATGGGCGACGACCACAAGGAGTACTTTGCCGGTGAAGCCGCTCTGAAGGCCGGTGGTAAAGACAACACCATGAACCAGTTTGGTTGAGTTCAGGGTGTGAATAGAAAAGGGCGGGATTACCCCGCCCTTTTTTTGTGCCCGAAGAAAATGGTGCGCAGTGCGCACCCTACCTTAGATCGACGCACGCCCCAGGGTAGGGTGCGCACTGTGCACCATTCACTCTGAACACCAATCACACCGCACCCCATCACCGGGGCCGCATGATATCCCCACTGTCAAAATTCACCTTGAGGGAAAACTGGACGCGGTAATCCGTGCCGGTGTTTCCATTCACGTCCTCTCGCTGCCCCCAGATGAACTCGGTACCCATCAACACGTTGCTCGCGGGATAGTGCAGCAGGTTGATCTGGGCAATCTGACCGGTCTCGAATTCACTGCCAAACTGGCCGTCTTCGGTATCGAGATCGGTCATCGACCAACCGAATGACGTGGACCACTGGTCGTTCCAGTAGTGGTCGTAGTAGGCACTGATGCCGAGCAGCGCAACGGTGGTTGCCTCCGCAGTCAGGGGATTCTCAGAATCCGGTGCGATATCGATACCGCCGTCATTCATGTAGTTGCCAATCCCCTCCCCGTAGACCACCTGCAGCTTGAGTACGTCGCTGCCCCAGGTTTTGAGGCCCGCGCTGGTGTTGATGCCCCAGCCGAGTTCGTCGTCCTTCTGCCCGGTATCCCGGCGCTCGTAACCGAGCTTGCGCAGCATCCCGGCCACCTGGTAGTGCCCGAAGTCGCCGTTGTTGCGGTAGCGCACGCTGAAGTCGGGCAGGTCGTTGTAGGCCTGGAACAGTTCACCCAGGGTGGATTCAAGGTTCTCGCACTCCGGGTCGGCATTGGGAACGTCACAGGGATCGAGATCGCGAAACTTGCCCACAGTCAGGGCGGTATCCGGATCCTCGATGGAGATCGAAAACTCGTCCTCTCCCATGGGGAAGGAGTAGCGGGCCTGCTGGTTGCGGTAGAACACCATCCCCGTCGGGCCCCAGTAATCGATGGTGTTGGGGAAAATGTCGATATCCATGAAATTGGACCAGTACTGGCCCATGCCGAAGTTCTTGTAAGTGCCCCAGGCGTGGCGCAGCCGTGGCGTGGTCTGCCCCTCGTCGCCGCCGACGCCGAACAATTCTGCCTCCAGTATGAAGCTGATGTCGTCACCATAATTGCCGCTGACGCCCAGGCGGGACTGGCGCACGCCGAAGGCGAAATTACCGTCTTCGCCGTAGGTGCCGCTTCTGGTGGGAATCGTCGAAACCCGCAAGGTGTCTTCCCAGTTCGGGTCTACCCGCTTGAAATCGTAGATGGCATCCGCCATGGCGAAGCCGTAGATTTTAACCGACAGTGGATGCGGGCCTTCCCCGTCCAGTTCGTCGGCAGTCACCACCACCGGGAGTTTCGGTTCCGAGAGGTCTTCCACTTTGACGGTGGTCGCCTGCTGCTGCGAGCGCAGTTGTTTTACCTCAGATCCCAGGGCTTCGATCGTCCGCTGCTGTTGCTCGACGAGTTCTTCGAGCCTTTTGATGCGCTCTTCATCGGTTGCCGCCTCCAGCGCGCTGGCGAAGGTGGCGGCGACTACCGCCAGTGGCAGCAAGGCTTTCCTGGCTCGAATCATAGGTTTCTCCCTGTTCATCACCCGTAAAGTGCGCGATGCAATGCAGTATAAAACAATGTTGCGGAAGGTCGAGTGGTATTAGTGCCGCTCGTCTCCCGATCCAAATTCAATGGCTGTAGAAGTATTGCTGTATGGTGGCCGGATCCCTGGTTTTCAGCAGTGCCAGCTTCAGTAGTACCCTTGCCCGACTGGGATTGAGTTCCGCCGAGGCCACCGTCCCCACCTCGTCATCGTTGACTTCCACGTTGCGTCCCACAGAGCCGCTGGTCACACGGCTGGAGCGCACCACCACCACCCCGGCCTTGATGGCTTTCTTTACCGCCGCCAGCGCCGGCCCGGTCATATTGCCATTGCCCACACCCGCAGTGACGATACCTTTAGCACCATTGCCAACCGCCGCCTCGATCAGGTCGGGGGAGGTGTCCGCGGTAATGTAGATTACGTCCACCCGCGGCAGCTTGTCGACGCCTTTGACGGAGAAATCGCTGGCTTTGGTATGCTTGCGAAAGGGTGCCCGGAACCAACGATTTTTCCCGTAAAGGCTGACGCCCACCAGGCCGTACTCGATCGACCTGAAAGTCTGCACGTCAGTGGTACTGGTCTTGGTAAAAGAGCGCGCGCCGTGGATATCGTCGTTGGCTACCACCAGCACACCGCGTTTGGCCGCCTTGGGGTCAGCGGCGACCGCCACCGCGTTGTAGATATTCAGTGGCCCGTCGGCGGACAGGGCAGTGGAGGGACGCATCGCCGCGGTCATCACCACCGGCTTGTCGCTGTTCACCACCAGGTTGAGGAAGTAACTGGTTTCCTCCAGGGTATCGGTGCCGTGGGTAATCACAATGCCATCGACATCGGATTTTGCCAGCAGGGCATTGACCCGTGCCGCCAGTTTCAGCCAGATGGCATCGGACATATCCTGGCTGCCCACGTTGGCGACCTGCTCGCCGCTGATATCGGCCAATTCCTGAATCTGTGGCACGGCGTTGATCAGTACGTCCACCCCGACCTGTCCCGAGGTATAACCCGCCTGGGTCTGGCTCTCGGCGGAGCCGGCGATGGTGCCCCCGGTGGCGAGAATCACGACATTGGGTTTCGCCGCCTGCGCCTGCCAACTTATCGCCAGTACCAGCAACAGAAACGTTGAACGCATCATTCCGAGCTTCATGGTCATGCACTCCTTAAAAGTTGAGAACCAATTACTTGTAGTTTTTCTTGTCCAGGCCAGTCAAGGCCGACGGATCGAGGATCTCCGCGATCTGCTCCTCCGTGAGAATTTTCTTCTCGCGAATGATCTCCAGTATGCCTTTATTGGTGCGGTAGGCTTCCGCTGCCAGCTCCGTTGAACGTTCATAGCCGATCACCGGGTTCAGTGCCGTGACGATGCCCACAGTACGCTGGATGTAGGCCTCCAGCGTATCGCGATTGACTGTGATGCCATCCACGCATTTCTCCCGCAGGGTGCGCATGGCGTTGGTCAACAGCCGCTGGGAGTCCAGTATGGCTATCGCCTCCAGCGGTTCGTAGGCATTCAGTTGCAACTGCCCGTTGCGTGCCGCCAGGGTCACCGACACATCGTTGCCGATAACCCGGTAGGCAACCAGATTCATCAGCTCGGCCATGACCGGGTTCACCTTGCCCGGCATGATAGAGGAGCCCGGCTGCATCGGCGGCAGGTTGATTTCACCCAGCCCGGCCCGCGGGCCCGACGACAGCAGGATAAGGTCACTGGAGATCTTGGACAGCTTGACCGCCAGGCTGCGCAGGGCGGCCGATGCCGCCACGAAGGCATGCTGGTCCCAGGTAGCCGCAAACAGATCTTCCGCCACTACAATGGGCTTGCCGGTTTGCTTCGCCAGGTGTACCGCGGTTTTCCTGGCGTAGTCCTCGGGTGCGTTGAGGCCGGACCCAATGGCTGTTGCCCCCATGTTAATAGTAAACAGTGGCTTCTCGGCATCTCTCAGGAAGGCGATTTCCGCCTCCAGTGCAGCGGCAAAGGCATGGAATTCCTGGCCCAGGGTCATGGGTACCGCATCCTGCATCTCGGTGCGGCCCATTTTCAGCACGTCGATAAACTCGTTCCCTTTTGCGCGCAGGGAGGCGATGAGTTTTTCCGCCTCGGCAACCAGCGCATCGTTGTTGTTGAAAATGGCCACCTTCAGCGCGGTGGGATAGGAGTCGTTGGTGGACTGGGACATGTTGAGATGGTCGTGGGGCTCGATGATGTCGTATTCGCCGAGTTTGTGCCCGGTCAACTCCAGGGCCACATTGGCCATGACCTCGTTGGTATTCATGTTGGTGGAGGTGCCGGCACCGCCCTGGTAGGGATCGATGGGGAACTGGTCGTGGTATCTGCCGGCAATAATGGCTTCCCCCGCCTTGATGATCGCGTCCCGCACCTTGCGGTCCATCTTGCCCACGTCCGTATTGGCCCTGGCGGCGGCCATCTTGGTGTGCGCGAAACCGGCGATCAGCTCTGGATAATCACTGAGGGTTCGGCCCGAGATCTGGAAATTCTCCAGGGCGCGGGCTGTCTGGATGCCGTAGTAGGCGGAAGCGGGCACCGCTTTTTCACCCAGCAGGTCGTGCTCTATACGCGTGGCGGGTCCGGCGTCGGCCAGGGCGTATCCGGCGGACAGTAATAGCACGACTCCCGCCGCCATATTTTTCAATGCAGTGTATTCAAGGCTCATGGTGGGTTTCCGCTGTGAATTTGGCTCCTTGCCGAATCAGGATCTTTTTAAAGTAGTACAGACGCCAGCAACAGTGCAGCGCAAGTGGCACTTATGGTGGTCACAAGTCCAGGCACCATGAAACTGTGGTTCAGCAGGTATTTGCCGATCCTGGTGGTACCTGTCCGGTCAAACGACACTGCAGCCAGCACTGTGCCATAGGTGGGGAGGAAAAAATTCCCGTTCACTGCCGGGTAAACGCCTATGAGCAGCGGCGCCGGCATTCCGAGGGCCACTCCCACCGGCGCGAGAATCACGATCGTCGCAGCCTGGCTGAACAACAGTATAGACAACACAAACAGGCCCAGTGCAAATATCCAGGGATAACTGCCGATGAGGGAGGAAATCGTACCGACAATGGTGTCCTCGTTGGTGGTGAAAAAGGAAGACCCGAGCCAGGACACGCCCAGGATCGAGATTATGGCGACCAGCCCGCCACGCATCAGTTTGCCCTGTACCGCCGCGGCGGGGCTGGCCTTGAACAGCAGCGTAATCAGGCCCCCCGCGCCCAGCATGACAATCATGATAACCCTGCCCATATCCACCCGCTGGGTGCTTGCCACGCCTTCAACCACGACATCGTAAGAAGGCCGCAGGGCGGGAAACAGCCCGAATAATACAACCACGATGACCGCGCCTAGGAATACCATACAGGCGCCCATACCCTTTCTGTCAGCCCCGGATTCTGCGCCTGGCGATGCCGGAGGCGCGACGTCTTCTGCCAGGGTCAGGTCCAGCCGTGCATCGGGATCATCGGCCAGTTCCTTGCCTTTCCACATGACCGCAAGGGTTCCCATGGCGACGCCAAACAGGGTGGCGGGCAGCGTCACCGCCATGATCTGGCCCAGGCCGACATCGAGCGTCACCAGCGCCGCAAGCAGGGCCACGGTGACGGCCGATACCGGTGATGCAATCAGGCCGTGCTGGGCTGCGATCACGCTCATCGACAGGGGCCGTTCGGGTCGGACCCCGGCCCTGGTGGATACCTCCGCAATCACCGGTAACAGTGAATAAATCACGTGTTGGGTGCCCGCGGCAAAAATAAGAACATAGGTCACCAACGGCGCCAGTACGGTTATCCTGCGTGGGTTTCTGCGCAGCAGTTTCTCCGCCGAGGCCACCAGGAAGTCCATGCCCCCTGCGGCCTCCATCATCGACAGCGCGGTAATCACCGCCAGGATCATACCCAGAACCACCGCGGGTGGATTGCCCGGAGGCATGCCCAGCACCACCATGAAAAATACCAGGCCCAGGCCGGATACGGTTCCCAGGGCGATGCCGCCCAGGCGCGCGCCTACGACAATGCAAAGTAGCAGGATTGCAAGTTGCAGGAACAGCATGGGTATGACTCGTTGGCAGGTTGGTCTAAAGCTTAGGTGGGTGCCTGGTGACTGTCCAGGCATAGGCCGATCCACTGTCGCAGAGTGGCGCTGTGATACTTTTCCCGATGGGTAATCAGGTACAGGTCGCGGTGAAAATCCCGAGTCGGCACCTGCAGGGGTACCAGGGTGCCCCGCCTAAAAGCGTCTTCCAGGCTGATCCGGGACAGGCAACCCACACCCAGGCCCGCTTCCACCGCGCGCTTTATCGCCTCGGTGTGTTGCAGTTCCATGGCGATTACCAGGTCCGGGAGAATGCCATGCATGGCCCGCTCGAACGTCTGTCGGGTGCCGGATCCGCTCTCCCGCAGAATCCAGGGCAGGGTCAGCAGTGCCCTGTCGTCGATGGGGCCGTACCCGGCCAGGGGATGGTCCGGGGAGGCAAAGACCACCAATTCATCCTGGCGCCAGTGCAGGGTGTGCAGATCGGGGTGGTTCAGCTCGCCCTCAATCAATCCCATATCCAGTTCGAAACTCGCCACCTGCTCTGCAATGGCAGCCATGTTGGCTACTGACAGGGCGATATCCGCACCGGGAAAGCGCTCCCGAAATTCGGCGATCATGCCTACCGCCAGGTAATTTCCGATGGTCAGGGTGGCGCCGACCTGCAGTCGTCCGGAAGCCTCGTGGCCGGCCATGGCCTGTTCGAAGTCCCTGGATTGGGCCAGCAGGTTTTCCGCTTGCGGTCGCAACTGCTTGCCCAGTTCGCTCAGGCGTAGCCGTTTCCCCACTCGATCGAACAGCTTCACATCGAACTGGTCCTCCAGCTCTTTCAGCGAGCCGCTGGCGGCTGACTGGGACATGGCCAGGTCCCGGGCGGCCCGGCTCACATTTTCATGCCGCGCCGTGGCCAGGAAAACTTCCAGTTGGCGAAGACTGTAACGCATAACCCATCCTATATCTGAAATACCAATATATATTATCAAATATAACTGTTTTACCTATATAAGGCTATTGCATACCCTGTCTCTGTCAAACACTTACTACCGGGAGGATAAAAGAGATGGCAAGCATAATGAGAGAACAGGTCATCGACGTACATCACTGGACGGATCGCCTGTTCAGTTTCAAGACCACCCGCAACCAGAGCTTCCGCTTCAAGAACGGCCACTTCACCATGATCGGCCTGGAACGGGAGGGGAAGCCTTTGATGCGCGCTTACAGCATGGCCAGTGCCAACTACGAGGACGAACTGGAGTTTTTCAGCATTAAGGTACCCGATGGCCCCCTGACCTCGAAGCTGCAGAATATCCAGGTAGGTGACGAGTTGCTGGTCAACAGCAAGGCCACCGGGACACTGGTGCAGGACAGCCTCCTGCCGGGTAAGAACCTTTACCTGATTGCCACCGGAACCGGGCTGGCGCCGTTCCTCAGCATTATCCGCGACCCGGAAGTCTACGAGCGCTACGACAACATCGTATTGACCCACGGCTGCCGCCACGTGGAGGAGCTGGCCTACCGGGAGCTGATCACCGAGCACCTGCCCCGACACGAATACCTGGGCGAGGATGTGCGCAATAAGCTGATTTACTACCCCACGGTGACCCGGGAAAAGTTCGACAACAACGGCCGCCTGACCGACCTGCTGCGCATTGGCAAGTTGCCGGCAGATATCGGCCTCACCCCCATCGACCCGGAAACCGATCGGTTCATGATCTGTGGCAGCCCCAGCATGTTGAAGGAGATCTGCGCAATGCTGGACAGCCGGGGTTTCAGCGAGTCACGCCACGGGCAGGCGGCCCACTACGTGATCGAGCGGGCGTTTGTGGAGAGCTAGCGGGCGATCCACTCCAGCACCCGCCGTTCGAGGTAATCGTAGAACGGGTTGTGGCGCAGGCGCAGCAGGAAGTCCCCGGAAATTTTCAGTACGCCTCGCTCGCCCTGCAGTGCCTGGGAGCCGAGGAACAATTGTTCCGGGTCCCCCGGCGGGACGCGCCCGTACAGCGGGTCGTCGGGCGGGAAGGGCAGCGCGACATGGGACAGGGAAAATACACCCATGGGCCACGGAGTCTCCAGTGCCTCTACCCGTGACGCCCCGGATTCAAAGGGTCTCTTGTAAAACGCCGAAACCGCCCTGGCATCCGGCGAGCTGTTGGTGACCAGGGTAACGCCGAAGGGCAACTGGCCGTCGTCGATCAGTCGCCGGGTAAACGGCGCCGGGTCTTCTACCAGCAGGCTGCTGCTGGTGGCGAAGCGGTTGATATCGAACAGCACCAGTTCGTGGCGCCCCGGCGAAAGTTTCGACAACAGTCGGTCGATGACCGCGTCGGTGGACACCGTGGCGTCCACGGTGGATTTCAATATTAGTATCGGTGGCAGTTCAGTATTTCCGGAGCGCCGGTGTTCGATACGCTGGGTAACCGAGTGGGTAAGAAGGTGTACCTGCTCGGCTGCGTTGGTGGCGAAGGAATTGTATTTGTAGGGGTCGAATTCCGGTTCGATCTGTAGCCAGGCCAGGTGCTCGAGACCGGGTGCCAGCGACAGCCAACGTTTCCACTGGGCGAGAGCCGCGGCTGAGCTGATGCCGATAGCCGGGGAGACCAGCACCAGGCTGGTAATTGCCGGCATATCGGCCTGTTGCTCTGCCCGCAGTACGTAGTCCAGTGCCAGCCCGGCCCCGGTGGAGTAACCCACGATATGCACTGGTCCACCCTCGAACTGCCCCGCCAGGTAAGCCACCGCCAGGTCGACGACGGCAGACATGTCCTGCCAGCTGACGCTGGTCATCCCCGAGGGAGCGGTGCCGTGCCCAGGCAGGCGCAGGCCCAGGACCTGGTATCCCTGCCGGTTCAGGCCCTCGCCCACCGCCCGCAGGCTGTAGGGAGAGTCGGACATGCCGTGCAGTAATAACACCCCGCCCCGTGTTTCGTCGGCGCCCAGTTCGAAACTGCGGTTCCAGTCAGGCTGTTGCTGGCGCGGGTCGGCGAGGCTGCCGCTGCTATAGCGCGCCAACGAGTTGGCGGGTGCGGCGGGTGTCGCCGCGTAGACCTCTTTGTCCAATTGCAGAAAGACATTCTCTTCCACCTGCAGGTAATCCTCGAAATTATCGATATCCGAAGCGCGCTCCATTGAGAACTCTGTATCCAGGTCTATGGCATGAGAGGGCGGCAGTTCGCTGCCGCCACAGCCGGCCAGTAGCAGGGTGGAAATCAGTAATAGTGGAAACAGTTTTGGCATGTCAGCGACCTCGGGTAAGAACAGAGTATACCGCGCCGTCCGGCGTCTGGATGTGGTAGATGGGACGGCTGTTGGGTATCTCGGGATTGGTGAGGCGAAGGAACAGATCATCAAAAAATTCCGGGGTTTCCAGGCTGAAGTTGTGGAAATTGCGGGTGCGGTTCACCGGTGTGACGTCCACCAGGCTGATCAGGTCGCTGCCTGGCTCGGTGAGTTCCGACAGGCGCACTGCCTCGTCGAGTTGGTTCGGGCTGAGAGTGCTCTCACCCCGCCGCCGGCCCCGGTTGACCAGGCGACTGATCAGCAGGGCTCGGTCGTTTGAGGACACGTAAACGGTCAGGTGTTCCGCCAGCGCCTTCAGTTCGCCCTTGAACTGGAGGTTGAACTGCTCGTGGTCGATATCGGGTGCCGTGAGTACGACGTGCTGAATTTCCCTGTCCGGGTCGGCGAACTCCGGGTCCCGATAGAGCTGGCTGAACGCGTCCACCACTACCTGCGCGCCCATGCTGTTGGCCAATACCCAGAGCTGCTGTGGCTGGATATCGCGGATCACCAGTTCCAGGGTTTTTGCCAGTTCCGCGCCGGATGCTTTTGCCGCATCGCGGGCGCGGCGGTATCCACGCAGGGACGAACCCTGGTTGCCGGGCCAGTCGAACAGCAGCAGTGGGGCGTTGACATCCAGCACGTGGCCGAGGAATGCCGTTTTACGCAGGGCGGATTCGTAAGCCTCACGGAAACCATGCAGAACGACCAGTACTGCCCCGTGCGGGGACTTTTCCACCTTGGCCCGCAGGGAGCGGGTAAATTCGGCCTGTGGCAGCGTGCGGATATTGCGGAGCCTGATCTCCTCGTTCTGCAACCACTCGGTGGGGTTGATCAACATGCCCAGGCCCAGGCTGGGTTTGATCTCGGTATCGAAGGAACCGAAGGTCAGCTGGTCCTGCCGCTCGGAGCTGAACTGCCGTCGCAGCGGAAGCTTACTGTCGGTCTTGTCCCGCACGCGGTTGGTGGCGAAAAAGAAACGGTACTCGCCCTGTTCCACCAGCTGGGTCACCGACATACGCCGGAACAGGAAGGCTTCCGCGTGGCGGATGGCGGCGTTGGTGGAGCTGAAGTAGGCCTGGTAAAACCAGGTGCCCGCGATCAGCAGTGCGGCGGCCGCCAGCGAGGTAATCCACAGCAGGCGGCGCCGTGATCGGGTCATATCAGCGCGGGACGGTCACCGGTACCCGCAGCCGGGTTTCCAGGATGGTTCCCGCCGGGACATTGATGCTCTGGCCGCTGGTCAGCAGGGAGGCACCGGCGCCGACCGCAGCACCGGTGCGGGCGCCGGAGCGGCCGCTGATCAGGCCGCCGATGGCGGCTGCCCGGGCGGTCCGGCCGAGGGTATTGGCTGCTTCATTGCCGGTGCGCGCCTGCATGCCCTCGGTGGCAATCTCGAACAACTGGTCGTTGATCATCAGGTCGGTGAACTCAATCGCCAGTTCGGAGGAACCGACGGCGCGACCGCCTTGCCGGGCCTGTGCGATACGGCCGTGCACAAAGGCGCCCCGGGGCACGGCTGTAATGCCGTCGATAACAATAGCGCTTTCCAACTGTGCCCTGAATCTGTGGCCGGCCTGGTGGCGCCGGGAATCGATGGCGTCAGAGGTACGCAAAACCAGTCGGGTACCCGAGGGAATGGTCACGGTGGTGGGACGCGGGGCGGGGGCGGGTGCAGCAGCGGCAGGTGCAGGGGGCGGCTGTTGGGCCTCACGTGTGGCGACGCCCTCACTGATAAAAATGCCGACGACTTCCGCTTCCGGAAATGCCTCAATGCCATCGCCGGTATTGAACATGATGATGCCGTTGCTGCTGCCGACGAAATCGCCCTCCAACAGGGTGCCATCCGCCAGTTCCAGGGTGTCGGCGACGACAGTGCCAATGAGCAGGCTGAACAGGGTGCCCACAGCGATCATAAGTTTCTTCATAGCGTTATCCTCTTGGTGTTGCGAACTGAAAGCAGCTTACTATAAATTTCAACACCCGTACGTGACAAGACGGAAAGAAATTCTCAGCGCGGTGAAAAATTGTGCAGGCGTTGAGTACTTCATCTAAACTTGCTTAAAAATCACTTTTACAACCGTGCACACCATAGGGAGCGTGTCATGCCTATCAGTCATTTTAAAATAAGTCAAAGCCTAGCCGGCCTGCTTGCCACGGTTTTGTTATTACTGGCTTCACCGTGGGCTTTCGCTGATCACGATGAGGCCGCTGAATTCGGTGAAGACCACAGTTGGGACAGCCTGGTGAAGGTGGAAGACAGCAAGATGGCACGAGCTTATATAGACCCGCATGCTGATTTCAGCGTGTTCAAGCGGGTGGCCATCCTCGATCCTTTCGTTGCCTTCCGCAGCAACTGGCAGCGGGACCAGAACCGCAGCCGCTCGCGCAATATCAGCGCCAATGACATGGAACGGATAAAAACCGACGTGGCTGCCCTGTTCAAGCAGGTGTTTACCGAGCGCCTGGAGGCGGATGACGGCTACGAGGTGGTCGACGTGGCGGGCGAGGATGTGCTGTTGATCCGGCCGGCGATCATCGACCTGGATATTACCGCGCCGGATACCCGGGAGGCGGGCCGGACCCGCACCTTCACCGCCTCCGCGGGAGCGGCCACACTATACATGGAAATCTTCGACTCACTGAGCGGCGATATCCTGGGCCGCGCCGCGGACCGCCAGGTGGTACGCCAGGCCGGCGGCAGGGTGACCTGGAGTAACAGTGTGACCAACCAGGCGGAAGCACGGCGCATGTTCGGCCGTTGGGCCGACCGGTTCCGGAATTTTCTCGACATGCACTACAAGGGGAATGCGGAGGGTAGCCAGTAATGGCTCTCCGGGTTCTGTGGCCTTGCCTGCTGGCTCTGCTGTTCACTGCATGCACCAGCACACCCACGGCGAACATGGATTTCGATTCGAGCTTCGACTTCGGCCCGGTAAAAACCATTGCCATCCAGCCTATAAATCGCACGGTGGCCTCCACGATCATTGTCTCCGATATGCAGGTCAGCCGTATCAACGAGGCGATTACCCAGGAGCTGGAGCAGCGCGGTTACCGGATGGTGGCCGACAACGCCCAGGCGGACCTGTTCCTGACCTGGCACCTGATCACCCAGGAGCGCATGGACGTCCGCAATTACAATACTTCCATACGCTACAACTGCTGGAACTGTGGCGGTAGTAATGTACGGGTGACGCAGTTTACCCAGGGCACATTTATCGTCGACCTGATCGATCCCGAGCGGCTGCAGTCTGTTTGGCGCTCCGTGTTCGAATCGAGGTTGCGCAACCAACCTGACCCCGCTCAGGCTGAAGAGAATCGTCGCGCTGCCGCGGCCGCTATTTTCGCCGGTTTTCCGCCTAACTGATGGCTTATGCGGGGGTAAATACTCCCGCTTTCCCAGTCTGGTCCCGGTCGCATGCTGGCGGACGAGTGTAATTACTGCCGTTTCCAATCTTCTCTCGATGCAGTAAGATGCGCGCCCTTTCTTCCCTCGGGGGTGACCCCGGGGCACTGCATTTTGAGTAAAGAGTATCCCCATGACATTTGACCAGCTTGGCCTGTCCGCGCCCCTGTCGCGCGCAGTCCAGGAAAAAGGCTATAGCGAGCCGTCCCCGATCCAGGCTGAGGCCATTCCCGCGGTGCTGTCCGGGCGTGACGTGATGGCCGCGGCCCAGACCGGTACCGGCAAGACCGCGGGCTTCACCCTGCCTATCCTGCAGCTGCTGCATCAGGGCGATGAGCCACATCCCCATCGCATCCGGGTCCTGATACTGACACCCACTCGGGAACTGGCGGCCCAGGTAGGAGAGAGCGTTGTCACCTACGGTGCCCACCTGCCGTTCAAGTCCGCCGTGGTATTCGGCGGCGTCAAGATCAACCCGCAGATCGCGAAACTGCGCCGGGGCGTGGATATCCTGGTCGCCACCCCGGGGCGCCTGCTCGATCTGCACCAGCAGGGCGAGGTGGATTTTCGCGAACTGGAAATACTGGTGCTTGATGAGGCTGACCGCATGCTGGACATGGGGTTTATCCACGACATTCGCCGCATTCTCAAGCTGCTGCCCGAGCGACGCCAGAACCTGATGTTCTCTGCGACCTTTGCCAATGAGATACGGGAGCTGACCAACAGCATCCTGCACCAGCCGATCGAGGTAGAAGTCTCTCCTGCCAACGCCACCGCGGATACCGTCGAACAGTGGTTATACCCGGTGGACAAGAAAAGCAAGACGGCCCTGCTGCGGGAGCTGGTGGTGGACAACGACTGGCAACAGGTACTGGTGTTCACCCGCACCAAGCACGGCGCCAACCGCCTGGCACAGAGCCTGGAAAAAGCCGGAATTAACGCCGCCGCCATCCACGGCAACAAAAGCCAGGGGGCCCGTACCCGGGCCCTGGCCGGGTTCAAGGAGGGCAACATCCGGGTACTGGTAGCCACGGATATCGCCGCCCGGGGCCTGGATATCGCCCAGTTGCCCCAGGTGGTGAATTTTGACCTGCCCAATGTGCCTGAGGATTACGTGCACCGTATCGGCCGCACAGGTCGTGCGGGGGCCGCGGGCAGGGCCTACTCGCTGGTGAGCGCCGACGAGATCAAGCAGCTCAACGGCATCGAGCAGGTGATCCAGCGCCATATCACCCGGGAGTACATCGGTGGGTTTGAACCCGAGCACGAGGTGCCGGCCAGCGCGCCCCTGCGCAAACCGCGTCAGCCGGGACAGGGGCAGCCCAAACACGCAGGACCGAAGCCAGCCGGTGGCAAGAACACCTCCCGTGGGCGCGGCAGTGAGGGGCATAACCGCCCGCGTCGCCGCCGGCGCCGGTCGGGGAGTGGTGCCCGCCAGAAACAGGCGTAGAAATTCGGCAAGCGATACCGTCATAATGGTGCCGGAAATCGTGGTTGGTTCCGAGGTTCAGGGTGCGTAGTGCGCACCCAACGGCATTCCGATCCACCGTAGGGTGCGCACTGCGCACCATTTAACCCGGTCCCCGTAACGGAGGTAATCAATGCCCCTGACCATCCTCATCACCGGCTGCTCCAGCGGCATCGGCGCCGCCATGGCAAGAGAACTTCACCGTCGTGGTCACCAGGTCTACGCCACCGCGCGGCGGCCGGAATCCCTGGCACCCCTGGCGGACGTGGGTATTTCCACCCTACCGCTGGACGTCAACGACGACGACAGTATTGCCGCGGCGATGGCCGCAGTGCAGGAACAGGCGGGACACCTGGACATGCTGGTGAATAACGCCGGCTATTCCCAGGTGGGGGCGGTCACCGACCTGAGCCGCGAGGCACTGCGCGGCCAGTACGAAACCAACGTGATCTCTCCGGTGGCGGTAACCCGTGCCGCGTTTCCCCTGTTGCGCGCTGGGGCCTCAGCCAGCAGTCACGCCACGCTGGTCAACGTCGGCAGTATCGTCGGCCTGTTCACCACGCCCTTTGCCGGCGCCTATTGCTCCAGCAAGGCGGCCGTGCACTCCCTCTCGGATGCCATGCGCATGGAACTGGCGCCCTTCGGTATCCGGGTGGTGACCGTTCAGCCAGGTGGAGTGCGCTCGTCCTTCGGCGACCATGCGGAGGAGGCGATCTACCTTCCTGAAGGTTCACCGTTCACGGGTATCGAATCGGGAATTCGAGCCCGGGCCCAGGCGGGGCAGCAGGACGCCACCCCGGTGGATGAGTTTGTCGTGCCAGTGGTGGATAAAATGCTGCGGGACAGGCCGCCGCCGTTTATTCGCGGCGGCAAGAACAGCACGCGCCTGCCACTGCTGAAAAAATTGTTGCCGACGCGACGTTTCGATGCGCTGGTGGCGAAAGTCTTCGGCCTGGACAGGTTCCGGCCTCAGTAGCCCGCTTCTCCCGCCTTTATCTTTGCCAGGAAGGCATCATCCAGCGGCTCGTAACGAGTCGCGCCGGGTTTCAGGACATAGACAGGGTCATCGACCTGATCCAGGTCGTAGCCCTGCTTGCGCAATTCGCCCTTGACCATCTTGAAGGTGCCGGTGGTATCCACTTCAGACTGTATCCGCAGGAATACCGGCCGTGCATAGGGTGGTAATTCCCGGTTGACGTGAGCCGAGAAACTGTCGAGATCCAGTTCGTGGCAGTCCGGTGCGAGGCTCATGGCGGCCATGCCGGCACGCCCGTCAGCGGCGGGAACCTCCACCCCGTAGACATTGCACATGGCGACCTGGGTGTGGGTGTTGATGATTTCGCCCACCTCATTGGTGGATACGTTCTCCGACTTCCAGCGGAAAGTGTCTCCGACCCGATCCACGAACTGGTAGTGGGGTAGCCCCATGGCAAAGCCGACGTCGATTTTCTTCAGCAGGTCGCCGGTGTTGAACCAGGCATCGCCCTTCTTAAACACGTCCCGCAGGATCTTGCTCTCGGTGGCCTCCTTGCTGGTATAGCCTTCGAATTCGGTCGCCTTGGTGATCTTTCCCAGCAGTAGCCCGGGCTCGCCTTTTTTGACCTTGATACAGAAGCCGTCGCTGTTACGCACGATTTCGTCGGCATCCACATCGTACTTGATCAATGCGTGGGGGGTGACGGTGGTGCCAATCGTACAGTCCTTGTTGAACAGGTTGGCGAAGCCCAGGTTGCCCTCGCTGGCACCGTAGAATTCGGCAATTCGGTTGATACCGAACCGGCTCTTGAACTGATGCCAGACATCCGGACGCAGGCCGTTGCCCATCATGGTGCCAAGTGGGTTCTTGTAGTCGTCATCTTTTTCCGGGGTATTCAGCAGGTATCGGCAGAGTTCTCCAATATAGATGAAGCAGGTCGCGCCGTGTTCGCGCACCTCGTTAAGGAAGGCGCTGGCGGAGAACTTCCTGCGAATGTACATACTGGCGCCGGTAGTGAAGGAGGAACCCACGCCGGTGATCAGGCCGGTGCCATGGTACAGGGGCAGACACAGGTAGATGCAATCATTCTCGTCACATAGCAACCCGCCCTTGGCGGCAAGGGTGACAGCGAGCAGATAGCGTTTGTTGGACAGCACTGCCGCTTTCGGCAGGCCTGTGGTACCGGAGGTGAAAACGTACAGCGCGGTTTCCGCCAGTGTGGTCTCTGCGGTATCAGGTGGATTGCCACTGTCCTCGCCCTCGGCTTCCTCGTCCAGGTCCCGTGCCCAGTCGGGGCAGGAGTCCTCCCCCTTGTCGGCCACATACAGGTACCCTGCAATGCCTTCCAACTCGGTCTGCCCCCTGACATCGGCAATCGGTTGCATACGCTCCTCGCCGAAGATACACATTTTCGAGTCGGTGATGCTGATGCAGTGAACCAGCGGGCGTCCGGTCAGGTTGGTGTTGATCAGGGCCCCGGTCACACCGAGTTTATTCAGGGCGATGATGATGGCCAGGTACTCGATGCGGTTTTCCATGATCAGGCTGACGGTGTCCCCGCGCACCAGGCCAAGCCCACGGAAACTTGCTGCATAGCGGTTGGCCTGTTCATTCAGTTCGCGCCAGGTCCGGGTCTGTCCCTCGAAAATCACCGCTGTATGCTCAGGGAATTTTTGTGTGGTGGACTCCACCCGCGCGGCGAAGCAATCAGCCGTGGTGGCGGGGCGCGGTTTCAACTCCTTGCCCAGTTTCAGCAGGATTGTCGACTTTGACATGGTTGAGGTGATTTCCGCGATACCCATAAATATTCCGCTTGCCTTTATAAATTGAGGGAGGATGAAGATAGCGGGTCTTTGTCCCGGGGGCAAGACATCCTGCCCGCCTGTCAGGGGCCCAGCAACCCTTCTGCCTGGCCCGCGCTGAGTTGGGAGAACCAGGCTGCGTCATAGCAGCGCTGCAACAGGTTGATGGCTGACAGTGCGGCGACGACACGCCGGGTGAATGCCTCCCGCGCGCCTGCCAGGTCTCCGCCATCGCCCTCGAGCAGCAGCAGGTACTCCGCCAGCCGCAGGGCGTTGGCGAACAGGTCCTGGGAGACAGCCGCCTCACAGGTAATGGTACGGCGCAGCAGCATCTGCTGACCCTGGGCGAGCAATTTGCCGGTGAATTTCTTGCGGTTGTCCACTGGCAGGGCTCCCAGCTCCTGCAGCGTCACCGCGGTGACCAGGTAGCACTCGGTGATAGAGCGCAGTATTGCGTGGCCGAAACGAGGAGGGTGCTCCCTGAGCAGCTTTTCCACCGAGGCGCCACCCTCGTCCCAGCCGGGGTAACGCTGGCTGGTCTCCTCCAGGGCGTCCTCCCAGAAGTCTTCTGTAGGCTTATAGAAGAACTCGAATTTGTACAGGTCCCTGAGGTTCATGACGTTGGCCCGCAGCGTCTCCGGATTGGGCATGGCGATATCCAGGGCGCACATGGCGAGCCCGATTTCCCCCATGGCAGCACGCAGGAAGTAATGGGTTATGGTATTGCGGTAGTAGGCAGCCGCCAGGCGTTTACCCTCTGGAATGTAGTAGACCGGGACATCGGCCTTGTCATAAGCCTTCACCAGCCCGGATCCCTGCAATGCCAGCACCGCAGCCTCGACCTCCTGCTGGTTAACCAGGCTGAAGCCGCTGGCGGCGGGCAGGCCGCGCTGTTCGACCACCGCGGCAATTTCGCTGGCCTGGCGGTAGATTTCCTCGCCGGTGAGGGCGCGCTGGTTGGCCCCCAGCAGGACCATGGTGAGCACGTCGGCGGATTTGATCGGGGTGATCTGCTCGATCCGCCGACAGACTTCGAAGGCCATACGGGTGACTTCGCCCCGCTGCGGGTCAGCGTCATCCCCCAGCATGGCCTGGGACAGGCCTGTGTCCTGTCCGAGTTTCACCGGCTCGCCGTAGCGCACGTATACCTTGCCGTAAGGGGTGCGCATGCCGAATATATAATCCAGGAACCAGCGCAGGGACTCCTTGCGTTTGGGTTGCCCGGTCTGGATCGCCACGTAGTCGTCTATTTCGGCGATGCGGTCGAAGGCGATGGACACCGGTACCAGCAGCACCTCTTTCATCTGCTCCCGTTCACAGGCTTCCAGCACCCAGTTGAGAATGCCCAGTTTTGGCGGCGACAGCTTGCCCGTGCGGGAGCGGGTGCCCTCGATGGACCAGGACAGGGGCGTCTTGTTGCGAATCAGGAAGTCGATATAGCTCTTGAACACCAGCTTGTAGATCGGGTCTTCCTGGAAACTGCGACGCAGGAAGATAGCCCCCACCCGCCTGGCCAGGGCGCCGAACCCCAGGAAATTCATGTTGATGCCGGCGAAAATCAGCGGCATTGGGCGAAACTGCTGCTCGTACAGTGACAGCAGGAACACGAAGCTGTCCATGTGGGATTTGTGAGACCACAGAAACAGCAGGAGATTGTCCCGTGACAGTTCACGCAGTTCCTCCAGTGCATCCAGGTTGATGTCCAGCTGGGCCTCGTAGCTGCGGGTGTAGATGAAACGCGCCATCTTTGCCGCGGGTCGCAGCCAGGATTCCCGCGGGGTGGCCTCGATTTCCCGCAGGCACTTGCGGGCGTATTTATCTGCCTGCTCAGGGTTTTTGCCTGCCTCCAGCGCCGCCTGCTGCAGTGCGCTGGAAAACGCCGGATCCTTGAACAGGCTGCCGGCGGCGCTGGCGGTGTTCACAGACCGAACACCCCGAACAGAGCCGCGTGATCCGACAGGTCCCGCCAGTGCCCGGTATTCAGTCGCTGGCAGCGGGTGGGCTTCAGGCCGCGGTAATAGATGCGGTCCACCGGCAGCATCGGGGCCCAGACAGGAAAGGTACGGGCGTGGCTGCCCTGCATTTGCACGAACAGCTCCTCCAGGCCCAGGTCGTCATGCAGGTGATGCTCCGCCCGCCGGCGCCAGTCGTTGAAATCCCCGGCGATGATCATGGGTTCATCCCGCGGTACGTGCTCGTTGATGCGGTCGGTCAGGGCCTGCAGTTGTTCCCGTCGTTCCTGCTCCAGCAGGCCCAGGTGTACGCACAGGGTGTGCAGCCGGGTGTGCTTGCCGGGGATTTCGATGACCCCGTGCAGGATACTGCGACTGGAGCGGGGGAAGATCGATACATCGATGTTTTCCCAACTGGCGAAAGGGTACATGCTGAGTATGGCGTTGCCGTGGTCACCTCGGCGGTAAATGGCATTGCGACCGTAGGCGTAGTGGGGCCAGGACTGGTCGGCGAGATACTCGAAGTGGGGCTGATCCGGGTAGGAGAAACGCCGTCGCTTGGACTCGCTCTTGATGGCCGTGCCATGGATCTCCTGCAGGAACACCACGTCGGCGCCGGTTTCGGCGATACGCTCGCGCATCGACTCCAGCACGAAACGCCGCTTGCCGGAGCAGTAACCCTTGTGGATGTTATAGGTCAGTACGTGGATCTCGTCGGTCACAAGCTCAACTCTGTTCCCTGTGTGTCCGGACCGCCTTGATGGTCCATGACAGCACGTAGTCGAATCCGCTGGAAGCGGCAATGAACAGCACCAGTGCAGTACCGATGGTAATACTCTCCGGCGGAATCTGTGTTACAACCTGGGCTGTCAGTACCAGCACGCAAAAGCCGATCTGCACGCACATATTGGCCTTGCTGAGCGTTGTAGCGGCGAATTCAAAAGGCCCGATCAGGTAGTGGTAGCACAGGGCGCCGGCCACGATAATCAGGTCCCGGGCGATGACTATCGCCGCCAGGTACCAGGGAATGAGCTGTACCTGGGCCATGCACAGGAAGCTCACGGTCACCAGCACCTTGTCGGCGATGGGGTCCAGGGCTGCGCCGAAGCGGGAGAAGGCGTTCAGCCGCCGGGCCACGAAGCCGTCCAGGGCGTCGGTGAGACCCGCCAGGAATCCCACAGCCAGGGCCCACGGGTAGTTTTCCCGCAGGATCAGGATGCCCAGGGGGACCGCCAGCAGCAGGCGAGAGAAGGTCAGGGTGTTAGGCAGGTACTGGAGCATCGCGGGTCAATGATACCAGTACTTACGCCCTTGCCCGGGATTTGCTCCTGGTTTTTTTGCGGGTGGCAGTGGACTTCGGCTTGATCGCCCCTTGCTTGCGGCGGGCGGCCGGCTTTTTGCGAGCGGCTTTGGCTTTAGTCGCCGGGCGTTTTTTGCCCAGTACCGTTCGCTCCAGTTCCTCGAATCGGACGACCATGCGCTGCACCACGATCTCCAGGTCTGGGAGGGCGTGTTTGTCACCCAGCAGACCGAAGTCCAGGCTGTTGCCGTGGGATAAAACAGTGGCGTTGAGATTCACGCCGGGCAACAGGGTGGAAATTGGGTAACTGGCCACCATGCGTGAGCCGCACAGGTACAGGTCCTCATCACCGGGGCCGGGCACATTGGACACCAGTACGTTGTAGGAGGGGGTTATCACCTGGTCCAGCCCGGTGCGAGACAGGATCTCCCACAGGCCGAAAATAATCACACCGTAGTCGATCATGGCCTCCGCGGTCAGGTCCTCGACCTCGTCTTTCGAGGCGTGAGATGAATCCACCACCTGGTCCAGGCGCTCTACGATATCCGCCCCGGGTTCTCCCAGGCGAACGTGCACGGCAGATACCTGGGTCGAGGCGGTTTCGTCCCCTTGCGCGCGGACCGACATGGGGCACAGTGCCACCAGCGGAGAACGCGGGCTTTCGTGGTGCTCCTCCAGGTAGTCCTGCAGGGCGGCGCCGATAACCGCAAGCACCACTTCGTTGACAGTGCAGCCCCTGGCCCTGCCCACGGCCTTGACTCGATCCAGTGGCAGGGTGCAGACGGCGGTGGATCGACTGTCCCACTCGATGGGGCGGTTCAGGCGGGTGCGGCTGGCGGTAAACGGGATCTGGGCCTTACTGTCCCTCAGTTTCAGCAACTGCAGGCCCATC
>JAACFI010000264.1 GCA_009937575.1 Haliea sp. | reverse complement strand
GGAATTCCCGGATGGCTGGCTGGAGGAGCACCCCCTGACTGACAGGGAGCTGGAAGGGGAGCAGGCTGTGCTGGCAAAAATAAGCCTGGAGTTGAGTTACAGCTAGGTCCGGAGCCTGATGGTGCGCAGTGCGCACCCTACCTTTGATCTCACTCCGCCTGGATTGTGATGGTGCGCAGTGCGCACCCTACCTTTGATCTCACTTCGATCTGACGTAGGGTGCGCTCTGCGCACCATTAATCACTCTATATCCGCTAAAAACTCGAGCAGAATGGCGTTAACCTCCCCCGAGGCCTCCAACTGCACCATATGCCCTGCCCCGGGAATCATGCGCACCTGGCGCAGGTCCGGGAAGATGGCCCGCATCTCGTGCTCGCTGCCCAGGAAGTAGGCCGGGACCTGGCTCTGGATCCCTTCGAAGGGCTTGCGCTGGGCCCATTTCAGGTCGAAGGAACGGTACCAGTTGAGCCCCCCGGTAAAACCGCTGCGGCTGTATTCGGAGACGAAAAATTCCAGCTCCAGTTCTGACAACCAGGGCCAGGGCAAGGGAGGCGGTTCCTCCATGGCGTCGATATAGGAGGTGTCCGGGGGGTACTTGAATACCTCGAAATAGTTACAGGCCCCGCTGAGTGTGTGGAACACCTTGTGCAAAAAACGCCGGGGCTGGGCCGCCAGTTCCCTGTCGGCCCTTGGCGGCTCACGGAAATATTCGATGTGCAGGAAGTGCTGCTCCCCCATGCGCCGGTACTCGGTGAGTGGCGGTTCGTCGGGATTGTGGGGCGCCGCGGGGTTCTCCAGGCCGATGACCGCCAGGACCCGCTCGGGGTGGCGCAGTGCCAGGTCGTAGATGGCGAAGGCGCCAAAGTCCAGCCCGGCGAACACCGCCCGGTCCACGCCGATATGGTCCAGCAGTCCCACCAGGTCGGCGGTGATATGGTCGATATCGTAGGCCTCCACCGCCGCCGGCGCATCGGTCTGGCCCATACCCCGCATATCCGGCGCGATCACCCGGTAACCGGCCTCCGCCAGAGCGGTGATCTGGCGATGCCAGCTGAACCAAAGGTGCGGGAAACCGTGGCACAGGACGATGGGCAGGCCCTCGCCCTGCTCCACGTAGTGCATGTGGATGCCGTTGATTTTGGCGTGATGGTGGTGCCAGTTCATTGATAAGGGTGTGTTACGTCAGAAATCGATGGTGCGTAATACGCACCCTACGGAAGATCGAAGTGCGATCAAAGGTAGGGTGCGCAATGCGCACCATTGAACCGCGTGATGAACCTTTATTAGAGATCGTACCCACGCTCGTCGTGGAGCACCAGGTCCAGGCCCTGGGTTTCCTCATCGCCGGATACGCGCAGTCCGACCATCATGTCGACGACCTTGAGGATCACGAAAGACGCCACCAAGGTATAAATGAAGGTAGCCGCCACCCCGGTGGCCTGTATCCCCAATTGACCCCCGATACTGCTGACGCCATCGGAGAAGCCGTTGCCGCTGAAAATACCCAGCTGGGTGGAACAGAAGATCCCCGCCAGCAGGGTGCCCAGTGCACCGCCCACGCCGTGCACCGGAAAAACGTCCAGGCTGTCATCGATCTTAAATACATGCTTGATGGTCATGGTGGCGAAGTAGCAGATCACACCCGCGCTCAGACCGATAACCACCGCCGCCGCAGGCCCTACCGAACCGGAGGCCGGGGTGATGGTGCCAAGACCCGCCACCATACCGGTAACGATACCCAGTACCGACGGCTTGCCGTGGCGTATCCATTCCATGGCCATCCAGGCCAGGGACCCGGCGGAGGCAGACAGGTGGGTCACCAGCATGGCCATGGCGGCGCTGTTATCGGCCGCCACCGCGGAACCCGCGTTGAAGCCGAACCACCCAACCCACAGCATGCCGGCACCGGCCACCGTCAGGGTCAGGTTATGGGGCGGCATGGCGGTCGTACCAAAGCCCTTGCGAGGCCCCATGACCAGTGCCGCCGTCAGGGCCGCTACCGCCGCGGTAATGTGCACCACAGTACCGCCGGCAAAGTCCTGCAGGCCCATCTCACCCAGCCAGCCGCCACCCCAGACCCAGTGGCAGATCGGTGAGTAGACTACGATCAGCCAGATACTGCAGAACAGCAGCATGGCAGAAAATTTCATGCGCTCGGCAAAACCGCCGACGATCAAAGCCGGGGTGATGATGGCAAAAGTCATCTGGAAGATGGCAAACAGGGTGGCGGGGATGCCGCCGTTCATGGTGTCCATACCCATGTTGGCGAAAAACATATTGCCGAAATCGCCTATCCACCTGCCCTGCTCCACGCCGTCGCTGCCGAAGGCGATGGTGTATCCCACTGCAAACCACAACAGGGACATCAGGCAGGTCAGCGCAAAGCACTGCATCAGCACCGACAGCACGTTCTTGACCCGCACAAGGCCGGCGTAGAACAGCGACAGACCGGGGATGGTCATGAACAGCACCAGAGCGGTGGAGGTAAGTATCCAGGCGGTGTCAGCGCCATTCAGCTCGTCGGCGCTGGCTCCCGCGGAAACCAGCATGGCCAGCGCCAGGAGTGTAATCCTTTGTATTGATTTCATATTCGTCTCCAGGTCTACAGGGCGTCTTCACCGGTCTCGCCGGTACGGATGCGGATGCTCTGCTCCAGCGGGCTCACAAAGATCTTGCCGTCGCCGATCTTGCCGGTGGCAGCGGCACCGCAGATTGCGTCAATGGCGGTATCGACCTGGTCGTCACTGATAGCAATCTGCACCTTCACCTTGGGCTGGAATTCCACGATGTATTCAGCGCCGCGATAAAGCTCCGTATGACCTTTCTGCCGTCCATAGCCTTTCACCTCTTCCACCGTCATTCCCGCGATCCCGATCTGATGCAAGGCATCGCGAACGTCATCAAGCTTGAAGGGCTTGATGATGGCAGTCATCATCTTCATGTTATTTTCCTCAGCGTTTTCCGATCCCGATTTATTGTGCTTATGCCGTCACTCGGGGCTTTTCAGGGTAATGTTCCCGCCGCAGGGGGACGGGAAGCCAAATCCTGCCATACTGGGCGCCAAAGGTTAAGGCGTGAGACGCAGTTTCCGCGGAAGATCAGGAAAAAGCGCACCGACCGCGGCTGAAAGTTCAGTAATTGCGACGTCCGGCAACGAGATTGGCCCCGGGCCCGGATGTACCGTGCATCCGCGGCGACAACGTGGTATCAATACGGCCCCCCAATCACCGGATGGAAAGAATATACCGATGATCAGACAGTCGATTCACCGCGGTCTGTGCACCGCACTGCTTCTCGCTACTGGCGCCGCGGCCCAGGTCGCGGACCAGCAGCCCAGCCAGGTCATCCTTATCATCGGCGACGGCATGGATGAGCAGCAGATCACTATCGCCCGCAACTACCTCAAGGGGGCCCAGGGGGAGTTGCTGCTGGACCAGATGCCCCTGCGGGGCGCGTCCCAGATTCTCACCATCGAAAACACGGTGGACGGCAAGCCGGTCTATGTGGCGGACTCCGCCAACACAGCCACCTCCATAGCGACCGGTGAAATCACCAGCCGCGGTCGAATCGCCACCAGCGCCGGCGATGACCGCGACCTGGCCACCATCGTCGAGTTGGCGGAAGCGGCCGGTTACCGCACCGGCATCGTGTCCACCGCCAGCATCACCGATGCCACCCCCGCCGCTTTTGTGGCACATATCAGCGCCCGTTACTGCGAAAATCCGGGAGCCATGGTCGATGTGAGCTACAGCGATATCGTGGTGGCAGACTGTTCTGCTGACCTCAAGTCCAATGGCGGCAGGGGCTCGATCTCGGAACAGCTGGCGGAATCCAATGTGGACGTGCTGCTGGGCGGCGGCAGCAAGCATTTTGCGCCCACGGCGGAGGGAACGTCTCTGACGGTGGCGGAACTCGCACGGGAAAAGGGATTTCAACTGGTCAGCAATGCGCAGGAACTGGCCGCGGCGCAGCCGGACAATCGCCTGCTGGGCCTGTTTTCCCGCAGCACCATGCCAGTGAGACTACAGGGAGAAGATGGGCGCAAGGCAGAGGATCCTGAACCCAGCATGCTCAACCACGTGCACCGCTACCTGGGAGACGTGACCCTGCCCGAACCGATGGACTGCGAGCCCAACCCGGATTACGCCGCGGTACCCACCCTCAAGCAGATGACCGATGCCGCCCTGCGTCACCTGGCCCACGACAACGACCGGGGCTTTTTCCTGATGATCGAGTCTGCCTCCATCGACAAGCAGTCCCACGAGCGCAAACCCTGCGGCTCCATCGGCGAGGTGGAACAACTGGAGGAGGCCCTGGCCAGTGCCCTGGCGTTTGCCGGGGAGTACCCCAACACCCTGGTACTGGTGACCGCGGACCATTCCCAGGCGGCACAGATGATCCCCGAGATCAGCCTGTTCGCGGCCTTTCCGATACCCACCTATACACCGGGTAAGGTGGCGCGCATCAACACTCCTGAAGGCAGCCGTATGGCGGTGAATTACGCCACTACTAATTTCCAGATGGAGGAACACACTGGCGCGGCGGTACCCGTTTACGGCAACAGCGAGGCCGTTGGTCGGGTGCCACCCTATATCCGCCAGCCTGAGTTTTTCACCATCACCCGGGAATACCTGGGACTGTGAGCGACCGGGATCTGGTCAGAGGTTGATCCAGCTGTTCAGCGCCCTCAGGCGGAATTCGGTACCGCGGTGGTTCAACACCACCGAATCCGGGAGAATTTCCATCACTTTCATGCCAGGTGCGGGGCTTCCACCCACCTTCAGGGACTTACCGTTGAGCACTACCGTGGAGCCCGCATCGGAGTAATCGTGCCGCTGGTAGTAAACCGTCGGAATCGCGTCCTTGGTCTGTTGTGACAGTTCCGACACGAACGGTGCCGGGTGTTCAGCAAGGCGTGCATTCTCAACCTCGTCCTGCGCCTGCAGCACCAGTTTTTCGATATCCACGGGCTGTTCCTGCTGAACCAATGCCGGCTCAGGTTCCGTCACCTCCGCCGCTTCTTGCGCTGCTTCGGGCCGCGCCTCGGGGGGTTCGTCTACTGCCGCCGCTTGTGCCACGGAGCGAGGGTCTGGGGCCTCCTGGCTATAAAGTTGTGTTATCTCGGGATCCACCCCAGCGGAAGGCGCCGGCGGCTGGACCGCGGCTGCGGGTTCCACCGGTGAAGCCTCTGCGACCGGATCGTCAGCCGCGGGAGGTGGCGTGGCTAACGCCGCGGGTTCCTGCTGAGGGATCGCCGGAGCAGCCGGCTGCGGAGCGACTTCGGGTTCAGGGACCACGGCAGGTGCTGGACCCATTACCGCCACCGGCGCGGGGTCACCCCGCTCCAGCAGAAGGGCGCCGATAATCAGCAGGGCTACCAACAGGGCCGACCAGGGCAGGTATTGTCGCCACCCTTGCTGCGGACTTTCGCCGAAGTGCTCCGTGGCCAACCCGGGCACCGGGTCGCTGTCCTGGCGCGAGCGGTTGAGTGCGTCGAGAATCAGCGACACGTCAGGGTCTCCCTTGCATAGACCTTTGCGGCATTCATCGCTGCACCACCTCGTCACTCTCGGCCTGCAGGCGGGCACGGGCATCCGCCGCGGTGATATCGATGCCGAGGCGCTCGTTCAGCTTGAGCAGCGTCTGCACCCCCACCACGCCGTCATCCTCCAGACCCTGTTCCCGCTGGAACAAGCGAACACGCTGTTGCAGGGCTCTGTTGAACGTGTCATCGGTGAGCGCCCGGGGCTGGTCATCAAGGCGTGCGAACAACTCCGCCACCCTGGCAACCGCCCTGCTGCTGTCTCCGACGGACAGGGGACGTTCGAATCCAGGGGGTGGATGCCACAGGAAACGGTAACGGCCCGTCCACTGGGAGCCGATGTGCCCCAGGTCTACAGTTGCCACGCCGCGCCCGGTCGCCACCCAGGCCTTTCGCCCTTCCATGCCCAGCAGGACGACGGTCGCAGAGAAGCGCTCCGGGGTGACCAGGTCCAGCAGCAGCGGCCGGTCAAGCCCCAGCAAGTCATCCCAGGTGTCGGCCGAGTCGTCCACGCAGGCCAGTTCCGCCAGCGGTGGCTCCGGACAGATAGCCCCGGGCTGCGGCAGGCTCGAGTTGAGGGCCCAGAGGCGGGATTCCCCCTCCTGGGGGGAGAACAACCACTCGGGGTCTGCCTGCGGCTCAGGCTCAGGCTGGGGTTGGACTGCAGGCGCCAGGCTTTCCGCAGCGGGCGGTGTTTCCACGATTTCTACCGGAGCAGAAGGCTCCGGCTCCGGCGACTCCCAAGGCCGGGCTGGCTGCGGCGTTATCGGGGTGTCCGTTACTGCCACTGGTTCCAGGCTCGCCACCTCATCCTGCACCAGGACATACTCAAGGGCCCACCAGGCACACATGGCCAGCAATACGGCAGCCAGTAAGACCGGGCGCAACCAGGAAGCAGGTTCGATCTTGTCGCCGTCCTCCCCCATGACCTCCCGGGCCGCGAGGCGCAGCATCGACATGTCCGCCCGGCTCTTGTTGCGGCCGTAGGCTCCCAACAGGATGCGATCACACAACACATTGATAAGCCGCGGGATTCCCCGGGTGCGCCGGTAGATCCCCCTCACCACCCGCGGCGGGAAGATCACCCGGTCAGCCGGCATGCCCGCCACCTGCAGGCGGTGGTGAATAT
>JAACFI010000263.1 GCA_009937575.1 Haliea sp. | reverse complement strand
ACCAGACCTGGACGGTGAACGGCAAGTACAACGCGTTCTTCGGTTCAAATGACAACGGCCTGCTGGGTCTTCTGACAGACCGGGACAATATTTCATTCACCGTGAAGCGTACCTTCTGACGGCACCCGCGGTATAGCGATTCGAATAAAGGAGATAAATCATGAACTTCAAGCAGACAATGGTAGCCGCGGCCCTGGGCCTCGCATTTATCAACCCGGCCCTGGCGGCAGTGTCGCCGGAAGAAGCGGCCAAATTAGACAACGAACTGACACCTTTCGGCGCCGAGCGCGCAGGCAGTGCTGACGGAGTGATTCCCGCCTGGGATGGCGGCCTGACAGAGCCGCCGGCCAGCTACGACGGCGGTGGCAAGCGGCCCAGCCCCTGGCCGGACGAGGCGCCCTACCTGGAGATCACCCACGAAAACATGGGTGAATACGCCGACCAGCTGGCCCCGGGTGCCCAGGCCATGCTGGAGCGCTATGGTAGCGAAGGCTTCAAGATCAAGGTATGGCCCTCGCACCGCAGCTTCGCCGGCCCGGACTGGTACTACGAGAATACCAAGTACAACGCCACCCACACCAAACTGGTGGACGACGGCCTGCGCCTGGAGGACGTCAAGCCGGGTACGCCGTTCCCGATTCCGCAGAGTGGCCTTGAGGTGTACTGGAATCACCTGCTGCGTTGGGAAGGGACCCACGTGGAAGGCTCGTTCCAGTCCGTGTACATAGACCGCAGGGGCAAGACCGTGCTGGCCTCGGTGGCCGAGTACGCCCAGGAATGGCCGTTCTACAACCCGGACAAGGACTACGGGAGCAGCTTCGATGACTACTGGGCGATTCGCATCGATTACAGCGCGCCGGCGCGCCGGGCCGGTGAGAAGCTGCTGATCATCGACCCGATGGACTTCACCGACGGCAAGGGTCGTCGGGCCTGGCAGTACCTGAAGGGCCAGCGACGGGTGCGGCGCGCCCCTGCGGTGTCCTTCGATACGCCCAACCCGGGTACCGCGGGCATCACCACCTATGACGACGCCTTTGTGGCCAACGGGTCACCGGAGCGTTTCGACTGGAAGCTGGTGGGCAAGAAAGAGATGTACCTGCCCTACAACGGCTATGAAGTGGTCTATACGACGCCGGGTAAAGAGAGCCTGCTGCAGCGTTTTATCAACCCGGAGGTCAACCGCTGGGAGAAGCGCAGGGTATGGGTGATCGAGGGCACCCTGAAGGAGGGTGAGCGCCACGTCTACTCGCGGAAAACCCTGTATGTGGACGAGGACTCCTGGGCAGCCCTCGCATCAGACCTCTACGACGGACAGGGCAAAATCTGGCGCGTCGGGTTCGCCTACCAGACACCCTCGTACGATGTGCCCAGTGGTCTGTCAATCATGCAGGGTCACTACGACCTGCAGTCCGGCATCTATAACGTCAACGGGCACACGGCCGACTATGAAGGTGCGGTGTACGGCCGGCCGCAGAAGCCAGCCAACTTCTGGAGCAGCCAGGGTCTGAGTGCCGGAGGTTTGCGTTAAGCAATCAAGTTCCTCTGTTGGGGGGTCCTAGGGCCCCCTTTTTTTCACCAAAATAACGATTTAATCCGAGGTGGATCATGATCAGGCAAGGGTTCTTTTTATTTATCACCAGCCTGCTGCTTGCGAGCACTGTGCATGCCGCACCGCGCGGAGACGTATACGATGTGCTGGACACGCCGGCTGCGCAGAGCAGTCGCGCCGCCCAATCGCGGTTGTTCGGCCTCGCCCGGGCCGGTGATCGGCTGGTGGCGGTGGGCGAGCGCGGCCGCATTCTCTACTCCGACGACCAGGGCGACAGCTGGACCCAGGCACAGGTGCCGGTGAGTTCCACCCTGCTGTCGGTGTGTTTCCCGACTCCCGAGTTGGGCTGGGCCACAGGCCACGACGGTGTGGTGCTGTCCAGCCGTGACGGCGGCGAGAGCTGGAGCAAGGTACTGGACGGCTACGAGGTGGTACAACTCGGACTCGACTATTACAGCAAGCTGGTCGAGGCGAACCCGGGCAGTGAGGAATATGCCTTGTTGCAGAGCGAAATGGAGTTCGCCGTGGAACAAGGCGCGGACAGGCCGTTCTTTTTCACCTATTTCGAGGACGCCCGGCGCGGCTTCCTGGTGGGCGCTTACGGTTTGATGCTGGCCACTTTTGACGGTGGCGAGTCCTGGCAGCCAATCCTCGAACTGTCTGAGAACTGGGGTTTTCGTCACCTGTTTGATTACGAGCGGGTGGGTGATACCTACTACCTGACCGGGGAAATGGGCCTGGTGATGTACCAGGAAGAGCGCAAGACCAGGGTCAAGACCGTCATCCCATTTTATGACGGCAGTTTCTACACAATGATCGCCGCAGAGAATGGCGAGCTGATCGTGGCGGGAATGCGCGCCAACGCCTTCCGCTCTGTCGACGGGGGCGGGACCTGGCAGTTCCTGGAACTGCCTACCGAGGCCTCGGTGGTGGGCTCCACACGGCTGGCGGATGGCCGCGTCGTGCTGGTGACCCAGGCGGGGCAGGTGCTGCTCGGCGACGCCAGTGGATTGAACTTTCGCCTTGTGCCGATGGAGAATCCCTTTCCCCTCGCTGGCGTGATTGAGGGCAGGCCCGGGGAACTGGTCCTGGCGGGTCGCGGCGGTCTGAAGACCGTTGCACTGAACTGATAATACTGAGGCATTGACTAAGATGGCACATGCACAACAAGCCGACCTCCCGGTCATCTCGGACCTGACGCAATTCGATTTTAATAGCGGTACCTTCCTCGAGCGGCTGGTCTTCAACAACCGCGGCCTGGTGATGCTGCTGTGCCTGGTGACGACCATCGTGTTGGGCTACCAGGCGACCAAGACCGAGTTGCAGGCGGCGTTTGAAAAGATGCTGCCGAAAAAGCACGAGTACGTGATCAATTACTTCGAGAACAAGGACTACCTGGCGGGGCTGGGTAACAACCTGCGCCTGGCGATCGAGACCACCGGAGACACGATCTATGAACCGGTTTTCCTGGAGACGGCGGAGGCGATTAACAAGGAAGTGTTCTTCACGCCGGGGGTAGACCGGATCGGCATGAAATCGATCTTTACCCCCAACACCCGCTGGAAAGTGGTGACCGAGGACGGTTTCGAGGGTGGCAGCGTAATTCCGCGCAAATTCGACCGCTCGTTGGGGAAGATCGATGAGTTGAAGGTCAATATCGCCCGGGCGGGAATCATCGGTGACTTGGTGGCGGACAACCGCCGGTCGATCACCCTGGTGATCCCGTTGCTGGATGCGATTCCCGAGACCGGGGAGCGGCTGGACTACCACGCCTTCAGCAAGCAGCTTGACGAGCTGCGCAGTCGTTACGAGGCCGAGGGCAATGTGAAAATTCATATTACCGGCTTTGCCAAGATCGTCGGTGACCTGATCGATGGCATGATGGCGGTTATGCTGTTCTTCCTGATCGCGGTGATCATCGCCGGGGTCCTGTTGTATTGGTATACGCGCTGCGCACGTTCGACCCTGGTGGTGCTGTTCTGCACCCTGGTGGCGATCGTCTGGCAACTGGGTATCCTGGCCATGCTGGGCTATGAACTGGACCCGTTCTCGATCCTGGTGCCGTTCCTGGTGTTTGCTATCGGGGTGAGTCACGGGGCGCAGAAACTCAACGGGGTAATCCAGTCGGTGGCGCAGGGCACGCACAGCTATATTGCTGCGCGCTACACTTTCCGCCAGCTGTTCCTGGCCGGCGTGACGGCGTTGCTGTCAGATGGCGTCGGCTTCGCGGTGTTGATGATTATCGCGATTCCGGTCATCCAGGACCTGGCTGTTACGGCCAGTATCGGGGTGGTGGTGCTCATCTTCACCAACCTGATCCTGGTGCCGGTGGTGTTGTCGTACTTTGGTGTGGGCACGCGTGCCATCCAGCACGCAGCGAATCCGGTGACCCGACCGGAGGACGCCCATTGGTTATGGCGTTTTCTGCTGGCCTTTACTGAGCGCAAGTGGGCGGCCAGCGCGATCGCGGCGGGTGTAGTGCTGGCGGTGGCAGGGTTTGTGGTTTCCAAGGATCTGCAGATCGGCGACCTGGACCCGGGTGCGCCGGAACTGCGGCCCAACTCCCAGTACAACCAGGATGTCGCCTTTCTGAACGCGAACTACGCCACCAGCAGCGATATCTTTGCCATCATCGTCAAGTCGGAGGCAGACGGCTGCATCGACCACGAGGCGTTGAGCCTGGCGAACGAACTGGAAGCGCGGTTATTGGAGCTCGACGAGGTGGAGGGCATTCGCGGACTGAACACGGGTGTGCGCCGTTTCATGGCGGGCATGAACGAGGGCTATATCAAGTGGGAGGCCCTGTTTCGCAACCAGGACACCATCAACTTTGCGGTGACCGAGTTGATGCCTTTGGGGTACGTGGATGTGGATTGTTCCCTGTGGCCATTGATCGTCTACCTGGAGGACCACAAGGCGGCGACGCTGACCACGGTGGTGCAGGTCCTGGAGGATTTCAAGGCGGAATACCCGACGGACAAGGTGACCTTCCTGGGGGCGGCCGGCAGCGCCGGTTTCGAGGCGGCGACCAACATCGTGGTGAAGAAGGCCAACCGGGAGATGCTGTTCTACGTGTACGGCGCGGTGATTGCACTGTGCCTGCTGACCTTCCGCTCGGTCCCCGGAGTGATTTGTGCGGTGCTGCCGCTGATGCTGACCTCAATCCTGTGTGAGGCCTTGATGGTGTGGCTGGGTATGGGGGTGAAGGTGGCGACGCTGCCGGTTATCGCCCTGGGTGTGGGCATCGGGGTGGACTACGCCTTGTACGTTCTCACTGTGATCCTGGCTAAGGAACGCCAGGGTATGCCACTGAAACAGGCCTACTTCGAGACCCTGATGTTCACCGGCCGGGTGGTGGCGCTGATCGGTGTGACTCTGGCGGCGGGGGTGGCCACCTGGGTGCTGTCGCCGATCAAGTTCCAGGCGGACATGGGCATCCTCCTGACCTTCATGTTCCTGTGGAACATGGTGGGGGCCCTGATCCTGATGCCGGCCCTGGCGCACTTCCTGCTGCCGCCTAAGGCGGTTGACGAGGGCGGGGAAAGCGCCACCGCCGAAGCAAGCGCAACCCCTGCCTGATTGACTTAGGTGACATCTAAAATCTACCGGTATACCGGAACGGAGTAATAGGGAGGAGATCGAGATGGAATATGATCCGCAATTGCACAGCCTTGAATGTCCCAAGTGTGGGCATGGCATGGAGGAAGTGAGCCTCGAAGGTATCACCATAGATCGATGCAGCAACTGTGTGGGCCTGTGGTTTGACGGAGAGGAAGCCAGCGACCTCAAAAGCGTTGACGACAGCGAAAGCCTGGACACTGGCGACCCCCAGGTCGGCTGGAAGTACGATAGTGTGGCCGAGATCAATTGCCCCCGCTGCGGTAGACTCATGGACAAGTCCTCGGATCCCAAGCAGATACATATCTGGTACGAGGTCTGCCCGGAGCACGGCATGTTCCTGGATGCCGGGGAGTTCACCGATTACAAGCACGAGACCCTGCTCGATTTTTTCAGAGGTATTATCAAAGGCAGGCGCGGGCAGAGAATGCCCTGACACTGTGAGCTGGCGCGGTTCAGCGAGCGACAGTTCAGGGGGAACTGGACCCTGCCGGGAGTGGGGTAATTCAATAGTCAATCCGATATGGAGACTCTAGATGATGAAACGGAATTTACAGACCAGCGCATTGCTGATGCGAATTTTTGGCTGGGGCCTGGTCCCCTCGCTGTTTGCCTTTATGTTTATTTATCCGCACGGTTTCGCCTGGGGGATCGAACAAGGAACCGAGTGGCATCCCTATGTATGGATGATGGTCGCGTTGTATGCGGCCTGGGCCTACCTGATGGCCAGGGAGGCCAAGAATCCCGCCGGTGCCGGGCTGCTATTCGACTGGGGTATCGTCAGCAGCATTTTTCACGGCCTGGTCATGATCGTGCAGACCTTCATGATGTGGGAGCATGAAATGCCGCACCTGTGGGCGGATATACCCCTGCTGTTCGTTATCGCCCTGGTGCTCTGGTGGTACCATCCCAACCGGGTGGCTGTCGAGTAAGCTGGTTGCGGGACTCGCTCGGCATCTTGCCGAACCACTTCTTGAAGGCCTGGCCGAATGCAATTGCATCGGAATAAGCTAACTCCAGTGCGATGCCGCTGATCGGTATTTGGGTATCGGCCAGCGGCCCGGCAAGACCATCGATGAACTGACGCTGCCGGACGTCCCCGCCGGGGTTCCCTCGCAGCTGCTCGAGCGGCGGCCCGATATTCGCGCGGCCGAGC
>JAACFI010000550.1 GCA_009937575.1 Haliea sp. | reverse complement strand
CTCACCAATACTTGCTAACTGATCGATATCCATGTTCATTTCTCACTGCAGTTATTGGACTTACAGCAAGGATAGACCTATGTCTGCTATTAGGACAAAGCTGACATCATGGAGGTAGCTGGATCATGTAGGCCTCATGTCCGCTTCCACGACATTGCGGAAATGCCGGAAATCCGCTGAATGATCTATATTCTCTATCGCTTCGAACGATTGGCGACTCGCGTTCTTATCGCAGCGACTGTAGCTACTGTTGCCCAAATGGGCCCTGCACATAATATGGCGATGGTAATCCATGTGACGGTTCGCCCAATAGTATAGTAGCCTGGCAAGCCCATGGAGTTGAAAGGCTCTGGTGCTACATTCAAACTCCAAAGGAGTAAGAGCACACAGGAAGCAGGCACGAGTAAAAGCAGTTCAAGGATTAGACATAGAGGTATTGAACTGGGGCCTTCCAAATCTGCGTTGTTGTCACTAGGCCCAGAGATACGAAGGGAGTACACAATTACGAGCGCGATCCACAGTGCGAGTAGGAGCCCCAAGACTATAGATATACAGGCAATCCACCATATTATGTGAAAGAGAATCATCCCATTACTTTCTGGGCAAAACCCGACCGTAACTCCATGTTACAACCCCGGTCTAAGAATAGACCAATCTCCGCGCTGATAGGAGCGGACGCACGTAGTCCACACAATTCGCGTGATTTGTACAAGTTCTATCCGGGATTGCTGTCTAATCCATAGAATTGCTCGAGCGCAATAAACACCTGGGGATTCTCATCTAGCAAATTTTCAACATAATCCACGAAATCGCGTCTGAAAAAATTTTTGTTGGTGGTAAACCAATGCTTGGCCGCAGGTGTACTTAGTACCAACAGAATTTTTCTGAAGAATGAATCAAAAGACTCTTTGTCCATCATATTCAGTTTGTTCAAGATAAAGTACACTTGATATTGCTCAACCATACCCAGCATAAGGTGAATCATACGAACTTGTTCCGCAGTCGTGAGCTTCTCTCCCTGGTTAAACCTTGTGTAAAGTTCACTGGCGCCGGAATCCTCTGCATGCCATGAATAGATTGTTTGTGTAGATGCAAAAGTCTGCTGGGTGGCGATACCTTGACTGACCATGGTGTTGCGGCGTATTTGAATACCAACGTAGATCAATGACGTAATTACGGCAATGCCACCGACGACGTCTGCATAGTTAGCTGCCATATCTAAATTCATATTAGTGACCTCTGGGTTCCAGCGTGCGCATGAAGTGTGATTAGTAACCAAGCGATAGTTTTACGATTTATCACTTTATCCACTTCAATCAGGATAGACCGATCTCCTACTCTAGGCGAAAGCGACCATGATGTTCACTTTTTGATCAGTCCGAGAGTCATCCTGGGTATGACCGCTTCCACGACCAAGCGGACTGCCTCACCTGTAAAGCATATAGAAAAATTAGATAGTCAGAAACGATCTTGCAGTGAAATTACTCTGTGCTAGCTTAAACGGAGCAAGCTCAAACGTGTGTTCACAAGGCCGCTTTGGGGGCTTGAGAGCATAGAAAGCTACTTCTGCGGTTTTACCCTCATCGAAAAATATTGGAGACCGGTCTCTCGACTTAGCAGAGTCAGTGGATACTGGCAAGGAAGAGACGTATGGACGAGCACGACAAAGGGCAACTGGCGGCTTCAGCTGCTGAGGTCTATGAGGAGTTTTTTGTTCCGGCTTTGTTCATTGATTGGCCGAGACAAGTTCTGGAAACGTCGAAAGTTCAGGTCGGTAGGGCAGTTTTGGACGTGGCGTGCGGTACGGGTATCTTGGCGCGAGAAGCAAAGGCATTGGTTGGTTCAGGCGGCAGGGTGGTTGGTCTCGACATCAATGAAGGCATGTTGGCGGTAGCGCGGTCCGGCTGTTCTGATATCACATGGAAACATGGTGCTGCTGAATCCCTTCCATTTGAATCGGGAGAATTCGACCATGTAGTCAGCCAGTTCGGACTCATGTTCTTTCAAGATCGAGCCCAATCAATCTCCGAGATGGTTCGGGTAATGAAGCCTGGCGGAACAGGATGCGTAGCAGTTTGGGGCAGCTTAGATGACACACCGGGCTATTTGGCCGTAGCAAGGATGCTAAATGACCTATTCGGTCCAGAGATTGCCAACTCGATCGAAGCTCCCTATTGCCTGAGCGATACTTCCGTATTGGAGGCGCTGTTTCGGACCGCCGGCGCAGAGTCTGTTGTAGTGGAAACCCGCCCAGGCAAAGCTCTCTTCGATTCAATCGATGCATGGCTGCATACCGACATCAAGGGTTGGACTTTGGCCGAGGTTATCGATGATGTCGGTTACGAGCAACTGAAAAAGGCGGCTCCAGATTACCTTCAAAGGTTTACACGTGAGGGTGGACGCGTTGAGTTTGATGCGCCAGCGCACCTTATTGCGTTTGCCGCCTAACGCACTTTGACGCCGCACAAATCAGGCCAATTGGTAAATCATGCTTTGACGCCGCACAAGATGGTCGGATGGCCGCTTCCACGACTATTGCGACATTGAACGATCAGTAGTTTTTAATCGGTTGATGCACGTCAACGACATTGCTTAACCACAACCCCATAATTTATGCATGGCTATCAAATGGCAATGAGGGGGTAGCTGTGAACAAAATAGGCCATAGAGGAGAGAAGGTGGGGGGCTTATTGCGCAGTTTTAGCAATGATTCCAATGCCTATAGAGCAACGCTGACGACAGCGGTGTCTGCGGTGTTCGACGTTGCTAGCACTGAAGAAACTTCTGGTCTCGAAGATCGGTCTGATATTGTGGGAGCTTGGTTCTATCGCACTCCATGGCGTGTGCAAAAAAAAACCGTCGGCGGCATTAGAGGAAGGTTCGCTTCGAGTTGATTTCTGCCCTACGCCCCAGTGTAGACCATACGGCCTTTGTTAGGACAAAGGAGACATGTTGATCATTATTTGATCAGATGGCCGGATGGCCGCTTCCACGACAAAGCCGCCATTACACTATTTTGTTCACCGGCTCGATTA
>JAACFI010000262.1 GCA_009937575.1 Haliea sp. | reverse complement strand
TCAAGGGCTTCCAACAGCTCCGCGGTCAGGGGCTCGTCCGCAGTTTCCCGGTTGAGTGTCACGTTCCGGGCAAAAGACCCAGAAAACCCGGTACTTCCCTCCAGCACCATGTTCCAGACGGGATCGAAGAATGGCCGGGTTTGCCACGAAAACTGCCACATCTGCTGTTCGGGCGTGCCGACCGCGGTGATATTGCGGTAGAAATTGAAATCGATGATATTCACCCGCCCCTGAGGCAGCATCAACCATCGGTCGTATGCGCCCCGCCAGGTCGGTGCATCCATTCCCGTACCGGGCGAGTTGGTGCTCACCCAGAAAGGCATCCGGTGACAGTCGCCGCAGACATTAGGGTTGGGGGGCTTATTCTGCGGATCACCTTGTATGTGGAACAACCTGAATCCGTCCCTCGCCCGGTCCGAAACGACGTTGGTCCAGGCGCGTTTCTGCGCTGGCGGATAGGGCACGCTGAGTAAAAACTTTGCCATGGCGTCACGTTCCACCGCGCTTAAAGCGCCACTTTTGCCATCTTCATTGAACGGGCAATTTCCCTGTTCACACATGGTCGAGGCGAGCCCGCCATCCACAAGCACGAGGGTGCAGCTTTCCGGATCGTCTACTTCACAGTTGGGCGCAACGGACTGGTTGATCGAGGCGGTGTTGATGCCGCCGTACGGGTCGCCCGGAATTCCGTCCCAGTGATATGGGGCCGTATCGCGAAGCCCCCTGATGGGCATGGTGATACGGGGCGGAATCTGGGTGCAGCCCGAAATGTCGCAGGCGGGCGTGTCGAGTACCCAGAGCAACTGGTCCGTGCCGCCGTCCGGGTGGCAGCTTTCGCAGGAAAACGTGCCGGTAGTGGAAGCATTTGCGTCGTTGAAAGCGATGCGCCCGGCCTTGACTTCCGGGTGTGTGGGATCGACCAGCGGGATGGTTTCCATCACCGAGGGGGCGCCTGGATCGGATACGTTAACCAGTGAAACCGAATTATCAACTGCATTCAACACCCACGCCCGTGTCGGCTTGCCCTGGCCGTCTGATTCGAGCGCTATTCCGCGCGGCACTTTGCCGACTTCGATACGACCCAGTATTTCACCGCTGTCGGCATCGAGGGTAAAGAGCTTGTTTGAGCCGGCAGCCGATAGCACCAGGGTCTGGTCGTTCCCGCTGATTTGCACGGCGAACGGCGTGGCGAGCGCCGTGCCGGGTGAGGGATTGACCGGCGGACGAGGTTCGAGATCGATGAACCGCTGAACGATGCATGATGATCCGCTGCAATCAAGGCGCGTGACCTGGTTAAGGAAAGCGCGGTTCTCCATCTCCTCGAGGCCGTCTTTGAGAGTGCCGGAACGGCCGTTGACGTCATTGCGCGCGTCTGTCTGGGCGATGAATACCCGTTCCTGGGAATCAACGGTGAGACCATAGAGCAGCGTGCCGAGTGTATTTACGGTCTGGACCAGCTGATCGGTCGCGGTATCGAAAATGTACAAGTCGCGATCAGGAATATTCGGGTGTTTGACGATATCGACGTCTATACCCAGGGACAGCACATTATTATTAGTGACCACGTGTTCAGTGGCGTCAAAGGTACACAGGTCGCCATCGAGCGCGCCGGTACAACCCGAGATCTGCGTCTGGTTATTGGATTCGAACGGAATTACGTACAAGCGATCACCGCGCACGGCAATGGCCCTGGGGTCCTGGGCGGTGATTGTGAGCCTGTTGGTCACCTGGCGCGTTGACACATTGATCACGGCAATCTGGTTTTCGGAGGACAGGGCAATATAGGCCTTTTCATTGCTTGCGAATGCAATGCCCACGGGTTCGTCGAAGCGTGTTGCCCGGGTGACTGGATCGAAGTCCTGGATCGTGGCGATTACCTGGAGGTAGGTGGGATTTTCAGGATCGGTATCTACCACGCTGACCGAATCAGAGACGTGGTTGGAAACCCAGACCTCTTTTCCATCCGGCCGTGCCACGACACCGACCGGGTCAATTCCGACGTTAATCCGCTTCACGACCGTGCGGTTCAGGGCATCTATCACGTCGACCGTATCAGCAGGTGTGTTGACCACAAAGACCAGGCCGCCGCTATTGATGATCGGCGAAGCATGCGGACTCATGAATGCAGGATGCCCGGTTTCACCAAGCTGCGCCCCGGCGATACCGGGTGCAAATATTAAGGCCGTCAGCAATAGCATCGCTGGCCAGCATTGTGCTTTGATTCTGTTCAATCTGGAACCCAAACAATTCCCCACAATCGATAAGGACCGTGCTTTATGCAATTAGTTTACAGCTTAAAGGCAGATTTAATTCCGGAATGATGGATTTTGCGATCTAAGGACGGAAATCCGCGATCAGCTCCAGCAGCGATCAGTCAGGCAGTTGACGAGCCACCACGCGCCCGGTCACTTGCTGCCCCGGGGTCATGCCGCCTATGGTCATGAATGCTCCGTCTCCAACTTTCAGCAAGCCACGATGGTCCATGGTGGCCAGACGTTTGGAATCAGGAAAGTGCACCCAGGCACCAGCGCCCAAGTCCCAGGCGAAGAAGCTGGTCTCCGGCTCTGCGGGTATTCCATCGTAACCGATGCCATTGAAGTTGTAGGGCCTGCGCGACCCACCAGCAAACAGCACCAGGCCAGATGATTTGTCACCGGTGGCGGCCATGCGGTACTGGGCTGTTTCTTCCAGCAGGGGCATTTTGGACCAGCTGATTTTCATCGGGTCATCAGGACCGATTTCCCCCAGCCAGGCCTGGTTGATGGCGCCGAACTGGCGCTTGCCATCCTCCACGCCCAGCACGCCGACACCACCAACGATGATGAACTGCTTGTCCACGATACCCCCGGCATGCCCGAACACCGGTATGCCGGGAAAGGCGTCCGCCATGGCCCAGGTGTCTTCCCAGGTATCGTAGACCTGCACGTGGCTGACATTGCCCTCGTCGTGCCAGCCCGACACCAGGTAGATATAACGGTTGGCATAAGCAAAAGCCACGGCGTCATCGACCGGCACCGGCATGTCGGCACGGCGCTGGTAGCTGCCGTCGAGTGGATTGATGATGAATACTTCAGGCGTGGATTTTTCAGTACCATCCGGCGCTACCGTATAGCCGCCGAACAACAGCACGCGGTCGAAAAGACCAACCGCCACGGCGGCCAGGCGGCCCTGTTCGACCGGCACATCGGGGAACGTCTCCCAGGCAGCCTTGTCGCTGCGCCAGAGCCAGGCATTTTTCGAGATATCGCCCTGTTCCTTGCCGCTGCCCAGGCCCATGAAGGACATGACATACTGCACGCCGTCCTTGGTAAATTCAGCGACCGCGTTGTTGGCCATGGGCTCGGGCAGGGGGCCAGGGATGGGGAGCGCAGATTCGGCAGTAGCGGGAACCGGCATCGCATCACCCAGCAGAACAGCGGTATTACGTTTCATTTCCCGCCGCAACTTCCTCTGCCACTGTAGCGCAGCTTCGAAGCGGGGCTCGCCACGCAGCAGCCGGAACGCAGGGTCCAGTTCATCCCATTCATACATACGCCGGCCTGCCTCTACGGCCTGTTCAAACCAGTCCATGGCCTCATCCGGATTGCCGGCGAGGGTATTCACTGCCGCCAGGTGCCAGCGGTGATACCAGCCCTCGTGTCCGCTATTGATCGCCCGGAGCGCGCTGTCTTCCACCTGCTGCAACAGGGCGGTGGCCGTTTCCGTATCACCATCGAGCCACCTCACGTGGGCCAGGCGCAACCTGGCGTAATCCTGGAACCCTCTCGCTGTTCGGTTGGCTACTTGGAAGTTTCTCTCTGCAGACAAACTGTCGCCGGCGAGCAGATCGATCTCCCCCTCCCGCAGCCAGCCACCCGCGCCTTCGGGAAATGCGCGCTGCATGCTACGCGCCGATTCCCGTGCCTGTTCGAATTCTCCATCCAGCAGGTAATGCAGGGAAAGATTGGCATCGGTGAAAAACGACACCGGCAGATCCTGTTCAAATTCACGCACCAGGATTGCGGCCCGCTCATCAAATCCCAGGTCTCGCAGGTAAATTGAAAGTCTCGCCAGGCCCTGGGGGCGCTGGGTGTCCAGCTGTTGATACTCTACGGCTTCGTCCCACCGGCCGAGGAACTTCATCAGTTCGGCGATATTGAAAATGACTTCATCATAATCCGGGGCGAGTCTAAACGCACTGCGATAATAGTCCAAGGCTGTCTGGTAATGTCCCTTGAAGACATAACAAATGCCAAGCGCCTTCAGTGCTTCGGGCAGTTCGGGCTCCAACTCGAGGGCGCGCCTGGCCAATGTGATGGCACTGTCGATCCACTCTGCTCCCAGGCCGAACTCGGTCGCCCGCAGGGCCTGGGCATTCGCTGCGCCGGCAACGGCCAGTGCAAAGCCGGGGTCCAGTGCGATCGCCCGTTCGTAGAAGGCCAGGGCGGTCTCGTTGTCCTGCCGGGTCCAGCGGCGGTAGGCGGCACGCCCTTTCTGGTAGGCCTCCCGGGCCTCGGGGTTGTCGGTGGAGCCTCGCCAAGTTTGTTGCTGGCTGGCCAGGCTCTCCTCACCCGCTAGGGGAACCGATTCTTCCGGCGCTTTGGTTTGCGTCGTTGTGAACAAAACTGTCACGACAACAACCAGCAGAGCCACCGGCGCCAGCCACGTCCAGGCGGAACGCGACTGCTTTGGCGTAACAGCCGGTGCTTCCGCTTCATCGGGCAGCGGCGACGCCTCGGCCAGCAGGCGGTAACCGCGGCCGCGAACGGCCGCGACATAACGTGGGTCGCTGCTGCTGTCTCCCAGGGCCTTGCGCAACAGCTTGATCCGCTGCTTGACGGTTTCTTCGCCGACCACCACCTGGCCCCAGACTTCTTCCATCAGCGTTTGCGTACTCACCACATTGGGGGCGTGGCGGGCCAGGCAGAGCAGCAAATCAAAAGAGAGCTTGGGCAGGGCGATCTCCTCGCCCCTGCGCCGGAGCGTGAACGTGCCCGAATCGAGCTCCAGGTCGTAGATCCGGAATTTTTCGCGTGTGCTGCTCGTGGCTTCCAAACTGCTTCCAAATAATCCCCGTGAAAGCAGGAATTCTACACGCCCTGGACGCCTTCACCGAACCTTCACCAAAGATTACGCCTGCTTTCAGGTAACCTGGCGCCGCCGATCGCATCATGCGCCCCATTCAAACGAACTGGAGTAACACGATGATTAAGTCAATAAAATCAATCACTGCCGCCTGTGCCTGGGCCCTGTCGGTGGCGACAGTAAACGCCATTGCAGGCGAGACACCGATGCTGATCAATTTCGGCGCCGGTGGCGGGTGGTACGAGCCGGCGACCAGTGGCCAGGGCTTTTCCTTTGACGTGGTACCGGAATCCAACCAGCTGGTGGCTTACTGGTTCACCTATCCGGAAGAGGGTGACGCCCGCGAATGGTACACGGCGCAAGGTGACATCAGCGGCGATTCGGCAAACCTGGTGATCTATCAGACCGGCAATGGCGTGTTCGACCAGCCCAGCGAGATCGACATCAAGGAGGTCGGTACGGCGTTCATGGAATACCATTCCTGCCAGTCGGCAACCCTGGACTATTTCTTCGACACGAGCGGAGCCAGCGGACAGATAGACCTGAAAAGGCTGGGGACGACACGGCTATGTGAGCTGTTCTTGACCAGCGCCAGCCTCGAGGCGGTCAGCCACACCAACGCATGGTTCAATCTTCAGGGCGAGTGGTTTTTCGAAGGTTGTGTGCTGCTGCCGGACGGCCGTTCCCACGGCAATGAATGGGTCGCATTCACCGAAACCAGTATGATCCTGGAAATCGAAGACTATGAAACACCGGACTGTACCGGGCCCATGTCACTGCGAACTATCGACATGCAGTTGCAGCGCGTGGATAAGACCACAGCATTTCTGAATGGTGAGGAAGTCATCGCCAACCGTTACGTGCTCACTGACCCGGCCAGCAGCATGGAGATCCGCCAGCTATGGTACGTGGACGACCGGGGTGACACCCCGGTAATCACCCATGGAGTACTGGACTCCCCGTCGGATGCGGACGGATTCCCGACCCAGTTGCACAGCGTGTTCTTCTCACCCGCTTCCAACCCCTGAGTGGAGGCAATCCTGGGTGATCCGGGTCACCGCTGGCTTACCGCGCAGGGTTCTTACGAGGGCAACATGGCGGTGCTCGAAGTGTACCAAACAGTCGGCGGAATATTCGACAGTGCGGAGCCCAGACAGGAGACTGATGGCCCGACCGGCACCATCGATATCCTTTGGTCGGACTGCGAGAAGGCGAACCTCAGTTACCAGCTTAATACGCCGAATGTGGCGGGCACTATCGAATTGCGTAGTGTCACTGAGGAT
>JAACFI010000038.1 GCA_009937575.1 Haliea sp. | reverse complement strand
TGCCTCGGCATCGAGTTGTTGCCGGTGGTGCCGGGATCTCCCGCCCGGGCGGTGCCCGGCTACGACGTACAGGTACTCGACGAGGCCGGGGAACCGGTAGGGCCTGGCGATATCGGCGCCCTGGTGGTCAAAAACCCCCTGCCGCCCGGTACCTTTACTACCCTGTGGAATGCTGAAGAGCGTTTCGTGCAGTCCTATTTCTCCAAGTTTCCGGGTTACTACGAGACCGGCGATGCGGGTTACATCGACGAAAACGGCTATGTGTTCGTGATGGCGCGAACCGACGATGTGATCAATGTCGCCGGGCACCGCCTGTCCACCGGCGCCATGGAGGAAGTGCTGTCGGATCACAACGACGTGGCGGAGTGTGCCGTTATCGGGGTGGCAGACCAGATGAAGGGGCAACTACCCCTCGGACTGCTGGTATTGAATGCGGGTGTTACCCGGGACCCCGGGGAGATCGTGGCGGAAGTGATCCAGCACATGCGCGACAGGATCGGCCCGGTAGCCGCGTTCAAGCTGTGCGCGGTGGTGGATCGCCTGCCCAAGACCCGGTCGGGAAAAATCCTGCGCGGTACCATGCGCAGTATTGCCGATGGCGAATCCTGGAAAATGCCCGCCACCATCGACGACCCGGTGATCCTGGATGAGATCACCGCGGCGCTGCGGGGGCTGGGCTACGTAGACCCCGGGGATTAAGACTGCCCGGGCAACTACAGGATTGCCACCAGCACACCGTAAAACAGGACGCTGAAGCCGCCGATCTCGGCGATGATAAGCGTCCACATATAGCCGACGATAAACAGGGTGGGCAAGGTCCTGTCGCCAAGTCTGAAGGGCGGCTTCAACTGGTTGTCGGTATCCTGCAGCGCACCGTGCACCATGTACAGCATGATCGCGCTGGCGAAATAAATAATTGGAAAGGTGACTGCCCAGAATTCTACAGGTGCGGGCAGCCGGCTGAGTTCGGCGAACGCGGCCAGCAGTAATGCGGCGAAGCTGTACATGAGCGCTGCGCGATGGGCGATATCAACATAGGGATGGGCGGTGGCGTTATCGCTGGCCCGTATCTGCAGGTATTTCCACACACCGATCAGCAGGGCGGTAAGGAAGAACACCCCGGCCGAGATTATGCTGATCTGCTGTGATGCTTCCATGTCGGTTTCTCCGCTTGAAACGCCTCAGGATATACCTTTGATTGACAATTTGCCCGCAGGTCTCCATTGTGCGCGACAAAGTTTACATCCCGGTAATTGAAATCATGGATGAAGTAGTCATCGGCAGTGGAGCAAAACAGGTCAGGGGCTTTGTCGCCCCTGGTTTCGAGGGGGTATCCGCGGCCTTCGAGCGCAATTTCCACAAACACGGTGAAGTGGGTGCGGCCTGTTCCCTCTACCGCCGGGGAGAGGTACTGGTAGACCTGTGGGGCGGCCTTGCCGACGCTGCAACCGGGCGACCCTGGGAACAGGAAACCATTGCCCTGGTGTTTTCCGCCGCCAAAGGTCCAACGGCGACCTGTATCCATCGACTGGTGGAGCAGGAGCTGCTGGACATCGACCTGCCGGTGGCGACCTACTGGCCGGAATTCGGCTGCAATGGCAAGGAGAACATTACCACGCGTATGGTGCTGTCCCACCAGGCGGGGCTGGCCGCGGTGGACGGTGACCTGACCCTGGCGCAGGTGCTGGCCTGGGACCCTGTGGTCGAGGCTATTGCCGCCCAGGCACCCAACTGGGCACCCGGCAGCAAACACGGCTATCACGCGCGCTCATTTGGCTGGATTCTGGGAGAACTTATCAGGCGCATTAGCGGCCTGTCTGCCGGCCGCTACCTGGACCGGGAAATCTGCCAACCGATGGGTCTGCGATACTGGGTGGGACTGCCCCAGGCAGAATTACCCCATTGCGCCACCCTGGTACCGCCCGAGGGAGGTAGCAACGCCGTTGCGGAATTACTTGGCGCAGACAGCCTCACCGCCCGGGTCATGAGTGGCCCCAGCGGGCTGTTCGGGTACAACGAGATGTGGAACCGACCCGAGATACTGGCTGCGGAAATGCCGTCTTCCAACGGTGTCGGGGACGCCCGCTCCCTGGCCCGTTTCTACGACGCCCTGTTGAATCCGCCAGGCGATGTTCACCTGCTGGGGCGCGAGCAGTTATCAGTGGCCTGTGAGCAGCAGGTTCGCGGGCCCGATGCGGTCATTTTCCACGAGACCTGCTTCGGTCTTGGCTACGGTTTGCAACCCTTCCTGGCCCCGGGCGCCGGTGCCCGCAGTTTCGGGCACCCGGGGGCCGGCGGCGCGCTGGCGTTCGCCGATCCGGATTCGCAGATCGGCTTCGCCTATGTCATGAATGCCATGCAGTTTCACCTGGAGGGCGATCCTCGCTCCATGGGCCTGGTGAAAGCGGTCTTTGAAAGCCTCGCTGGAGCGGGCTGAATTCAAGCACCCGCGCGCTGGTCCGCGAGCGCCTCTCGCACCTGCTTGTGGCGCGCCAGGCTGAGGTCAAGTCGATAGGACATCCACACCGGGATCAGCATCAGCAGGGCGATGCCTGGTCCCATCATCAATCCCAGCCCCCAGATGGTGCTTTCAGGCGCCTCTCCCGGAAGCATGTGGCTTTCCAGGCCAATCAGGTCGAGGTAGGGACCGGCTACCAGGTAACCGAAACCACTGACAAACTTCGCCGCAAAAAAAGCCGCTGCGAACATCACGCCTTCCTGTCGCTGGCCGCTGGCCAGGGCCTGCTCGTCCGCCACGTCTGCCAGCAGGGCGTGATTTGACACTGTGCGCAGGATAACGAAGGTCACGTGAATCGCGTAGTTGAGAAATACCAGGACGAACACCAGGTTATCCGCTTCCGGCAGTGCGCCCCACAGCTTAAGTGGTGTGAGCCAGGCGGCGTTGACAGCGGTGACGATGCAGCTCAGGCGCAACAGCTGTTGTTTTTCCAGCAGGCGATTGACCGCGCTGGCACTGCTGGTTACCAGCAGTACTGCGATCAGTGGAGGCCCGGCAAAAAGTAGTGAGATCTCCGCGGTATCCAGTTGCCAGAAGTAGGTATAGGTGACCATCAACAGGGCGCCGATGATACCGGCGACCCCTCCGATCGCCGTATCCAGTATCACCAGAAAGCGGAAGTTTGCATTGCGGAAGGTGGTCAGGATATCCCGTACCAGGTTGGAGTCGACGGGCTCCTTCGGGCTCCCAAGTTGCGAAATATAGCCCCACGTGCCGCGAATGCAGATCGCGCTGAACAGGGCTACACCGACAGCGCTGAGCAGGCCGTAACTGTGATAGTTGTCGACAATAAAACGACCGTCAGTGCCCTGACTCTCCTGGAATATCAGTATCAGCGAAGTGGAGGGCACCAGTACGCCCACGAACCAGCCGAGGTTGGTGCGCACCCCCGCCAGGCGGGTGCGCTCGTGGTAATCGTCGGACAGCTCTGCTCCAAGGGCGAGATAGGGCACCATGAAGAAGGTCAGGGCGGTGCGCAGTGCGATGACGCTGCCGAGCAGCCAGGAGAACAGCAGTGCCTGGGAGTGAAGCACACCATCCGGCGGCGAGAACATGGCGATGAAACACAGTGCCAGCGGCAACACCGATGCCAGCATCAGTGGATGCCTGCGTCCCCAGGGGCCGCGCAGGCGATCAGACCAGGCGCCCACCAGGGGGTCTGTCACGGCGTCGAACAGGATGGACAGGGCAATTGCGAGGCCGGTGAGTGTGCCACTCAGGCCCAGTACCTGTTTGTAGTAAAAAAGTACGAAGGCGCCGAAAGCGGCGTCCTTGAGAGCGTAGTTTACGACTCCCGAGGCGTAAAACAGCCTCGAGAGCCTGTTGCCGGTTGCGTTCACAGTGCCGGCGCTGCGGCGGCTTACAGCACCAACTCAGCCATATCCCTGAGCAAATTGATATCGCCGTGAATCAGCAGGGAGGTCACCGGGGAGTTTTCCCAGTCCTTGAGCTTTTCGGCGATCCGCTCCCGGGGGCCAGACAGGGAGATTTCGTCGGCAAACTGGTCGGGTACAGCAGCCACCGCTTCCTCCTGCTTGCCATCCAGGAATAACTGCTGGATACGCTCCGCTTCCTCCGGGAAGCCCATGCGGGCCATCAGCTCCTTGTGGAAATTACGCTTGGCTGCCCCCATGCCCCCGATGTAAAAGCCGAGCATGGCCTTGACCGGGAACAGCGCCTGATCGAGGTCATCGTTGATGTTGACCAGCACAGTGGGGGCGATCTCAAACCCGGCTTTTGCGTCTACCAACTGGTCGGCGTAAACCTCCTGTCTGTAAGGGGAATAGTAGAGCGGCAACCAGCCATCGGCGATCTGGGCCGTCTGGGTGACATTGCGGGGCCCTTCAGCACCGATGAAAATAGGTACGTCGGCGCGCAGGGGATGGGTGATCGGCTTCAGCGGCTTACCCATGCCCCAGGCACCGGGTCCGGTATAGGGCAGGGGATAGAACTCGCCGTCGCTGGTAACCGGGGCCTCCCGCGCCAGCACCTTGCGGATGATGTTCACGTACTCCCGGGTACGGGTCACCGGTTTGCTGTAGGGCTGGCCGTACCAACCCTCCACGACCTGCGGGCCGGACACGCCCAGGCCGAGAATCATGCGGCCCCCGGACAGGTGATCCAGGGCCAGGGTAGCCATGGCGCAGGCGGTCGGGGTCCGCGCTGACAATTGCGCAACCGAGGTGCCCAGCCGGATGGTGGAGGTTTGCGCGCCGATCCAGGCCAGGGGCGTGAAACAGTCGTTGCCCCAGGACTCAGCCGTCCACACGGAGTCGAAACCCAGTCGTTCCGCCTCCTGCGCAAGTTCGACATGATTACCCGGTGCCAGCGCACCCCAGTAGCCCAGTTGCAGGCCCAGTGAAAGTTTTGCCATGGTGGTTCTCCTGTTTGGTCTGCCAACTCTACGCCAAGCGGGGGTGGCCGGGAAAGTGATCCCCGGCCAATTTACCTGACTTCACCGATCACATGGTGTCAATTTGCCCTGTCTTTGGATAGACTCAGCCAGCTTGATTGGCTACAGGATCCGCAGTCCGGATGAGTAAACTCACGCACATAGACGAAAGCGGCGCAGCCCGTATGGTCGACGTTGGCGACAAGCAGGACACCGAACGAATAGCGGTTGCCTCCGCCACGGTGCGGATGCAGGCTCAAACCCTGTCGCTGCTGGCCGAGGGCGGGCACAAGAAGGGCGACGTGCTCGCGGTGGCTCGCATTGCCGGCATCCAGGGCGCGAAAAAATGCGCTGACCTGATACCCCTGTGTCATCCGCTGATGCTGAATTCCGTGGAACTGGATTTTGAGCTGGACCGGGCGCAAAGTTGTGTGCGCATTGAAGGGCGGTGCAAGGTATCCGGAAAAACCGGTGTGGAAATGGAGGCGCTGACGGCAGTGTCGGTGGCAGCCCTGACGATTTACGATATGTGCAAGGCGGTGGACCGCGGCATGGAAATCAGCGGAATTACCCTGCTGCACAAGGAGGGCGGCAAATCCGGCACCTGGACCCGCGATCCGCAAGGTGACGCGTCGTGATGAAAGTGCTTTTTTTCGCCAGGGTCCGGGAGGCCCTCGATTGCCCCTCCCTGGAACTGACCTGGAGTCACGAGCTGGGCAGCCTGGATGCCCTGCAGGCACACCTTTGCGCCACGGGGGGTGAGCGCTGGACCGAGGTCCTGGGTGAGGACAACATGATCCGGGCGGTAAACCAGGCGGTAGTGGAAGGTGACTGCCCCCTGGCGGACGGGGACGAAGTCGCCTTTTTCCCGCCGGTGACCGGGGGCTGAAGACCATGGCTTCCCCGCTATTAAAGGTTCTCGTGCAGCGGGAGGATTTTGATATCGCTGCCCTGCAGCGCGACTTGCTGCAGGGAGATCACCAGGAGGGGGCCGTAGCGGGTTTTACCGGCTATGTGCGTGCCGCCAATGAACAGCGGCGCCTGCACACCATGGAATTGGAACACTACCCGGGAATGACCGAACGCAGCATCGAGGAGATCCTGTCCCAGGCTGCGGCGCGCTGGCCGGTCCTGGCCGCCACGGTTGTACACCGGATCGGTGAGCTCTGCCCCGGCGACCAGATCGTCTGGGTGGGTGTGGCCTCGGCGCATCGCGAGGCGGCCTTCGAAGCCTGTGAATTTGTCATGGATTACCTTAAAACCCGCGCGCCCTTCTGGAAGCGGGAATTGGGGGATGACGGTGGGCGCTGGGTAGACGCCCGCGACAGTGATGACCAGCGGGCGGCGCGCTGGCATGAAGGGGACGCCGATTAACCTGAATAGGGGATGTGCCGTCGCCTTCAACAGGATTCAATAGCGCGCCAGCTACAACAAGACAATGACCACAGGAGAACAACAATGGATTTTGACAGCCGTGAACTGAGGAATGCCCTGGGGCGCTTCGCCACCGGTGTATGCCTGATCACCGCGGTGGATGAACAACAGAGACCGCTGGCGATGACAGCCAACTCCTTTTCATCGGTTTCGCTGGACCCACCCCTCGTGCTGTGGAGTCTGCAGAACAATTCAGACGTCTACGACGTGTTCGCCGCGCCGCGCTACTTCGCTATCAATATCCTCTCGAGTGAACAACAGGATCACTCCAACCAGTACGCAAAAAAAGGCGAACACGAACTCGCGAGCGAACACTACTTACCCGGTAAGTACGGCGCCCCGATCATCCGCGATGCCCTGGTGAGCTTCGAGTGCGAATTGCATACCACACACGAGGGAGGTGACCACCTGATCATCGTAGGCCGGGTCCTCGACCTGCAGCAACGCCCGGATGGCGAGCCCCTGCTGTTTTTCTCCGGGGGTTACCGGGAGCTGCGCTGAGCCGAGTACCGATGCCATACGGCGCCAAAGTCATTATACTGTGGCGCTGACCCTGTAACGGTTCCCATCCATGAAGTTTTGCACCAGTTGCGGTAATTCAGTGAGCTTGAAGATTCCCGAGGGGGATGATCGCGAGCGTTTCGTGTGTACCGGCTGTGATCTCATCCATTATAGCAACCCGCGGGTTATCGTCGGCTGTGTCCCGGTGTATGAGGGGCGGGTACTGTTGTGCAAACGCGCTATCGAACCGCGCAAGAACTACTGGACCCTGCCCGCTGGCTTCATGGAGAACGGTGAGACCACCCAGCAGGGAGCGGCGCGGGAAACCTGGGAGGAGGCCCGCGCACGGGTCAGCCAGCTCGATCTGTACCGGGTATTCGATGTGCCCTATATCAGCCAGGTCTATATGTTCTATCGCTGCGAACTCGACCAGGGTGAATTCGGCGTGGGGCCAGAGAGCCTGGAAACGGCACTTTATACCCAGGACGAGATACCCTGGGATGAAATAGCTTTTCCCGTGGTATACGAAACCCTCCGGGAGTACTTCTCAGACGTGGACCAGGGACACTTTCCGGTACGCGTGTCGGCTGTAGAGCGACACTATAAACGCAGTCAATGATTCGCCGTTGAACCCTGTTTAACCAAGGAGCATTTAACCATGGCATTTCCCAAGATCGGCAATATGGCGCCGGCCTTTTCCCTGCAGGACCAGGATGGCAACAAGGTCAGCCTGAAGGACTTCAAGGGAAAGAAAAACGTCGCCCTGTACTTTTATCCCAAGGCCATGACCCCGGGTTGTACCGTGCAGGCCTGTGGTATCCGCGACAGCAAGCGGGCGCTGGCAAAGCTGGATACGGTGGTTCTGGGAGTCAGTCCCGATCCCGTCGCCCGGTTGGGCCGTTTCATTGAGAAACAGGACCTCAATTTCACCCTGCTGTCCGACGAGGATCACGCGATCACTGAGAAATACGGTGCCTGGGGCCTGAAGAAGTTCATGGGCCGTGAATTTATGGGCGTACTGCGCACCACCTTCATTATCGGCAAGGACGGCAGGCTCAAGCACATCATGGACAAGGTGAAAACCAAATCCCACCACGACGATGTGATCGCATTGATCAAGGAACTCGGCCTCTGATGCTGGAATACCAGTTCGAGGATGTGCCCGCACCCGGCGAGGTGAGGGAAGTGGCCCCGGGTGTGCTCTGGCTGCGGATGCCGCTGCCCATGGCCCTGGACCACATCAACCTCTACCTGCTCGAAGATGCCGACGGCTGGTGGGTTGTCGATACTGGGATTGCCATCGGATCCACCGAAGAACTGTGGGAGCAGGTATTTGAGCAGCACCTGCAGGGGAAGCCGGTCAAGGCGGTGATTTCCACCCACTACCATCCCGATCACACGGGCATGGCGGGCTGGCTGTGCGAAAAATGGCGGGTGCCTTTCTACATGACCCAGGGGGAGTACCTGAGTGGGCTTTCCTTCAGCCGTATGATGCCAGAGCACTTCAGCTGGACTTCGGAGCAGCATTTCCATCGCGCCGGTTATTCCGCCGGGCAAATCGCGCTGGCACGTGAAAATTTTGGTGGCTTCGGGCCCTATATCAAGCCCATGCCCACGGCCTACCGGCGCCTGGAAGACGGCCATGCGCTCACCATCAACGACCGCCGCTGGCGCATCGTGGTAGGACGGGGACACTCCCCGGAGCATGCCTGTCTCTACTGCGGGGCCCTGAACGTGCTGATTTCCGGCGACCAGGTGATACCGAGGATCACTTCCAATATCAGCGTGATGGGCGGGGAACCGGAGGCCAATCCGCTCAAGGAGTGGCTATACTCTCTTGAGCGGTTCCTCGATACGCTGCCACCGGACGCGCTGGTACTGCCGGCGCACAATGCGCCATTCAGGGGCCTGCACGTGCGCCTGCGGCAGCTGATCGAACACCACGAGGACCATCTACTGGCATTGGAGGAGGCCTGTGTGGACGATGAGCCCATGGCCATGGACCTACTGCCGGTACTGTTCAAGCGGGAACTGGACCAGCAACAGGTAGGACTGGCCCTGGGGGAATGTATTGCCCACCTCAACTACCTGCACCAGCGCGGCCAGTTACAGCGCCGCCTGGACGGCGAGGGGCGCTATCGCTACCGTTCGATTGACGACACCTTGCCAATGCGCTTGCGCAGGCAGCACCACGAGGTGGAGGACGAGGTGCCTATTCAGGTGTAAATGATTAAATAACAGTGAATTAGCGCGGTAATTTAAAGTTATAAATAGGATTAATTACAGGATGGGGGTGACGATACCATGAGCGAACAGTGCGTTTTTTGCCAGATACTCAACCAACAGGCCCCCTGCTATCCGGTGCACGAAACCCGCTACACCAAAACCTTCCTGGATATCTTCCCGGCGTCCCCCGGCCATTGCCTGATTGTCACAAAAGACCACTACCAGGACATCTTTGAGGCAACCCCGGAGGCCATCAGCATGGTCGGCCATGTATCGACATTGATCGCGCATACCGTCAAGCAGGAACTGCAGTGCGACGGGGTGGGCATTTTCCAGCTCAACGGCGCTGCCGCCGGACAGACCGTATTTCACTATCATATGCATGTAATTCCTCGCAACGCAGGGGAAGACCTGGCGATTCACTCCCGGGTTTCCGGCGATCCGGAAGAGCTGCGGGCCATGGCGGAGCGGCTCAGCCGGCGCGCCGCCGAAATGCTTGACGGGGTCGATTGAAACCTGCCCCGCTGGTCCCCGGGTCGGTACACAGAATTGATCCCTGGCTGAAAATGTCACTGATATGACTGATTTAGTGCTTGGTAGCAGCCCCGAGAGCACCGACAATAAACGCCTCATTTTTGCGACCAGGCCCGAGGAATACTCACATGCCCATGCCCAAGGATATTGGCGTCATTGACCTGATGCTCGCCGTACCCGGTGACGATACCAGCCAATTCTACGAGTGGATCAAGCCCATGCTCATGGACAAGGAGAGCCATGAGATGTTCAAGATGCCCGCCCAGTACATGTTCAAGGACATCCCTGACACCGGCAAGCAGGAGGATTACATCGCCTATACGCTGGAACAGATGGACAAACACAACATCGAGCGCGCCATGATTGGTGTTGGGAAATTTACCGATGTACATGCCGAGGCCCTGCGCCGTCACCCCGATCGATTTTTCGGCAGTTACGAGGCCAACCCCAATAACGGCATGGACGAGGTCCGTACCATCGTTCAGATGAAGGAGGAGTTCGACATCAAGGCGGTCACCGCCTCACCGGCAATGATCTGCCCGCCGGTCCCGGTCAATGACAAGAAGTGGTATCCCATCTACGGCAAGCTGGTGGAACTGGATATTCCCTTCTGCCCCTGCATGGGCGTACCCGGCCCGCGGGTACCCTTCGGCCCGCAGAAGGTAGAATTGCTCGACGAGGTGCTGTGGTTCTTCCCGGAGTTGCGGGTGGTCACGCGCCACGGTTGCGAACCCTGGACCGACGTGGCCTGGAAGATGATGCTCAAGTACCCGAACCTGCATTACATGACCAGCGCCTTCGCCCCCAAGCACTATCCTGAGGACATCGTCGAATTCGCCAACAAGCGCGGTTCCAACCAGGTGATGTACGCCGGCTATTTCCCCATGGGCCTGTCCCTGGACCGGATTTTCAGCGAAATGCCGGACGTTCCGTTCCGGGACGAGGTGTGGCCCAGTTTCCTGCGGGACAATGCCATCCGCGTTTTCAAACTTGATCAATAAATAAACAGCGGCGGGAGCCGGGGAGGGCAAGGTGCTGTCACAACAGGAAATATCCGATCGGTTCGAGATCCAGGATCTGCTGTATCACTACGCGCACCTGATCGACCAGAAACAGATTGACCGCCTGCGCGACGAGGTGTTCACCGCCGACGTTCACGTGGATTACAGTGCCATGGGCGGCAGTGTCGGGGACCTCGAGGAGACCATTACCTTCCTCAAGGCAGCCCTCACGGACGAACTTTTTCCCAATAGCCAGCACCTCAACGCCAATATCCAGGTTGAACTGGATGGAGACAGCGCCAGGGGACGGGTGATGTGCCTTAACCCCATGGAAATGACCCTCCCTGACGGAGGCAGCCAGACCTATTTTCTCGGCCTGTGGTACGTAGATGAGTACCGGCGTACCGATGCCGGTTGGCGGATCAGTCGACGGGCGGAAGAAAAAAGCTGGGTGTTCAACGCACCCGAGTTCATGAACCTGTAAGCTCTGTTACGCCCCGGGCGGGCGCGGTTCCACCCAGGATTCGGGCAGGTAATCCAGCTCGAGTTTGCGCACTACCTCGCGTAACTGCGCCTCCATTTCGTCCAGTTCCCGCTCGCCCACCCTGGCGACATAGCTGGCGCGTACCTCGTCCATTACCTCCAGACTGTCAGTGGCCAATTGCACGCCGCGTTCGGTCAGCTTGATTTCGCGCGCGCGTTTGTCACCCCTGTCCACGTCCCGCACGATATAGCCGAGGCGCTCCAGTTCCTTCAGCATCTTCCCCATTGCCTGCTGGGTGACCTGGGCGCGTTCCGCCAGTTCTGTCACCCGCACGGCTCCCAGGCCAAGATTGGCGAATACCGCACTGTGAGACGGCCGGATATCCGGGTATCCGCGGGCTTCAAGGCCCCGCCAGATGTGGCGCTCGAAATCCCGGGAGAATTCCCGCAGCAGACGGGACAGGTTATTGGAGAGCCTGTAGGCGATTTCGCGGTTGGTTTCTGCAGTTGATTTGCTCACGGCGGGCTCCACCGGCAATTATACTTATTGGCTGCGCATGCCAGACAGTGTAGCCCAATTCTGACACCTGTCATCTTCCAGGCGCTTCCGCTACACTGCGCCGCTTTCAAGGCAGCGAGTAGTCTCCAAATGGCCAAAATCATCACCTGTAATACCAATGGTATACGTGCAGCCGCACGCAAGGGCTTCTTCGAATGGTTGCGGGATCAACAGGCGGATGTGGTCTGTATACAGGAAACAAAGGCCCAGGTTCACCAGCTGGAGGATCCGGTTTTCACCCCGGATGGCTACCACTGTTACTACAACGACGCCGAGAAGAAGGGCTACAGCGGTACGGCACTGTATAGCCGCATCGAGCCGATCAAGGTCACCACCAGTCTCGGCTGGGAGCCGCTGGATTCAGAGGGGCGCTATATCCAGGCGGACTACCACGGCCTCAGCGTGATCTCCCTGTATTTGCCCTCCGGGTCCAGCAGTGACGAGGCTCAGGAGAAGAAGTACCGCTTCATGGACAGTTTCCTGGAACACCTGCGCGCACTTCGTCGCAAGCGGCGGGAATTCATCATCTGCGCCGACTGGAATATCTGCCATAAGGAAATCGACCTGAAAAACTGGCGCAGCAACCAGAAGAATTCCGGCTTCCTGCCCGACGAGCGTGCCTGGCTGGACATGCTGTTCGACGAGGTGGGGTATATCGATTCCTTCCGTATTGTGAACCAGGAGCCAGACCAGTACACCTGGTGGTCCAACCGCGGGCAGGCCTGGGCGAAGAACGTGGGCTGGCGCCTGGACTACCAGGTCATCACGCCGAAACTGGCGGATCGCGTCCGCGCCGCAGAAATCTACAAGGACGAGCGCTTTTCCGATCACGCCCCGCAGATCATGGAATACGAAATGGAGATCTCCGGCAAGTAGCACCGGGCATCCGCGGCGCCCGGCGAGAATTGCGGGCGCCCTTGAAACCCTGTACATTAGCCGGCGTTTTAAACGCCCCCGCGGGGGCCACAGTCAGGAAATTATCGATGAGTTTGTTTATTGCCAGCGCCCACGCCCAGAACGCCGGACAGAGCCCCCAGGGAGGGGAGCTGTTCCAGATCGTGTTCCTGGTCGGCCTGTTTGTCCTGTTTTATTTCATCGCCATCCGCCCCCAGCGCAAGAGGCAGAAAGAGCACGCGGCAATGGTCTCGGCTTTGAGTAAGGGAGACGAGGTAGTGACCACCTCGGGGATACTCGGCAAGGTCACGTCCCTGGACGACAACTACATGGTGCTTAATGTGGCCAACAACGTCGAGATGAAATTCCAGCGCGTACACGTGCACGCCGTGCTGCCCAAAGGCACCCTCAAGTCCATCGGCTGACGATGACGCTGGCGTACCCCCGCAGAAACGAACTGGCGCGTACGCCCACCCCACTGCAGTACCTGGAGCGCGCCTCACAAAATTGGGGGCGCGGCCACCGGTTGTGGGTCAAACGCGATGATCTCACCGGCTGCACCCTCAGCGGCAACAAGGTTCGCAAGCTGGAGTTCATCACCGCCTACGCTCAGGACAACGGTTATGACACCCTGATAACCTGCGGCGGGTTGCAGAGTAACCACTGTCGGGCCACAGCCTTCGCCGGTGCCCGCTTGGGCCTGCAGGTTCACCTGCTGTTGCGTGGAGAGCGCCCCGCGGACGCAGACGGCAACCTGTTGCTCGACGAGATCGCCGGCGCCACTGTCAGCTGCTATCCGCCGCGCCGGTTCTTCTCCGAAATCGACCAGCTGTTCAACCATTGGCAGCAACACTATGCAGAGCGTGGCCGGCAGGCCCTGGCCATTCCCACCGGCGGCAGTGATGGCATCGGGGTCTGGGGTTATATCCGCGCCTGTGAAGAACTGCAGGACGACTTCTCCGCCGCCGGTATCGAGCAGGCGCATCTCGTTACCGCCACCGGTTCCGGCGGCACCCAGGCGGGCCTGACCCTGGGTGTGGCCCTGCACAAGCTGCCGGCCACGGTCTGGGGGGTCAATGTCTGCGATGACGAGCAGTATTTTCTCGATAAAACCGCTGCCGACGCCGCGGACTGGCACGCCCGCTATCCCCGGGCAACGATGCCGGATTTTAAGCCCCGCGTGCTGGACGGCTACGTCGGGGACGGCTACGGGATAGCCGGCGACCATATCTTCGAACTCATCGCCGAGTTGGGACGGCTGGAGGGCCTGGTGCTGGACCCGGTATACACCGGCAAGGCGTTCGCGGGTATGCTCGCGGAGATCCAGCAGGGGCGCTTCTCCGGCTGCCGTGATATTGTATTTCTACACACCGGCGGCATTTTCGGCGTGTTTCCACAGCGCAACCACTTCAACTGGTAGGGAATTTATGGCGGACCTTGTAGCCACGATCAACGGGTGGGCCTGGGGTCCGGTGATGCTGGTGCTACTGCTGGGGACCGGGCTGTACCTCAGCCTCGGACTGCATTTCATGACCGTCCGCCGTATCCCCGCCGCCATGCGCCTGATGTTGCAGGGACGCCAGGGCCGGGGTGAGGGTGACATCTCCCCGTTCAGCGCCCTGATGACCTCGCTGTCCGCGACCATTGGCACCGGCAATATCGCCGGGGTCGCCACCGCGGTGGCCCTGGGTGGTCCCGGGGCGTTGTTCTGGATGTGGATTACCGCCCTGGTGGGGATGGCCACCAAGTATGCGGAAGCGGTCTGCGCGGTGCACTTCCGCGAGCAGGACGAGCAGGGCAATTACAGCGGTGGCCCCATGTACTACATCCGCAACGGCCTTCACCGGCGCTGGCATTGGCTGGGCATAGCCTTTGCTGTGTTTGGTGGACTCGCAGGCTTCGGCCTGGCCAATACCGTGCAGTCCAATTCCGTATCCCAGGTGTTGCAGGATGCATTCTCGGTTCCCCCCCTGGCGACCGGATTGGTGCTGATGGCGCTGGTGGGCGCAGTGGTGCTGGGTGGCATTCGCCGCATCGCCAGTGTGGCCAGCTTCCTGGTTCCCATTATGGCCCTGAGCTACGTACTCATGAGCCTGGTGGTGATCCTGGTCAACATGGAGGAGGTTCCCGGCGCCGTAGCAACTATCGTCGAGGCCGCCTTTACCGGCACCGCCGCGGCCGGTGGCTTCGCCGGAGCCACCGTCTGGGCCGCCCTACGTTTCGGCGTGGCCCGGGGCATCTTCTCCAACGAGGCGGGCCTGGGCAGTGCGCCCATCGCCCATGCCGCGGCACGCACCGACCAGCCGGTGCAGCAGGGCATGATCGCCATGCTGGGGACGTTCATCGACACCCTCATAGTGTGCACCATGACCGGCCTGGTGATCGTCATCATGGATGTCTGGCCTACCGGTGTCAGCGGTGCCAGCCTGACTTCCATGGCCTTCGCCCAGGCCTTTCCCGGGGGCGAATACGTGGTCACCCTGGGCTTGTGCCTGTTCGCTTTCACCACCATGATCGGTTGGTCCTTTTATGGCGAGCGTTGCGTGGTGTTCCTGTTCGGCACGCACGCCATCCTGCCCTTCAGGGTGGCCTGGGTGCTGGCGATTCCTGTGGGCACCGTGGTCGAGCTGAACCTGGTGTGGCTGATCGCGGACACCCTCAACGCTTTCATGGCGATACCCAACCTGATTGCCCTGATCCTGCTGGGGCCGCTCGTGTTCCGGCTTACCCGGGACTACTGGAGCAATCCCCTGATAGCCCACTAACTAACACCTAGGAGAAATACCAGTGAATCGCGTACTGGATACGGTTGAAGAATGTGTCGAGCAAACTATCGACAGGGTAGGCAAGCACCTGGTTATCGGCGCGCCCCTGGGGCTGGGTAAGCCGGTACAGTTGTTGAACGCGTTTTATCGACGCGCGGCGTCCGACCCGGAGATATCCCTGCATATCCTTACCGCCCTGTGTCTCGAGGTGCCCAAGCCCGGTAGTCATATCGAGGCAAGCCTGGCGGGCCCGATCATGGAGCGCCTGTTCGGCGACTATGAAGAGCTGGATTTCATGCGAGACCTGCGCGCTGACGGACTGCCGGACAATATCCAGCTCAGCGAGCTGTATTTCAAGGCGGGCTCGATGAAAAACATGCCGGTAGCCCAGCAGAATTACATATCCAGCAACTACACTCACATCGTCCGCGACATGTCCAGCTTCGGGGTCAACGTGATGGTGCAGATGGTGGCCGCCCGGGAAACCGACGAAGGACTGAGCGTCAGCCTGTCTTCCAACCCGGATATCACCCTGGAGATGATGGATAGGCTGGAAGGGGAGGATCGCCCCATCATGCTGCTGGCCCAGACCCACGACGATATGCCGTTCATGGAAAACGACGCGGAAGTGCCGCCCGAGGCTTTCGACCTTATCGTGCGCAACCCTCGCTACAACAAGACCCTGTTTGCCGTTCCCAATACAGCGGTGCCCTTACAGGACTACGCGGCGGCCTTGCACGCGAGCAGCCTGATTGAGGATGGCGGTACCCTGCAGATCGGCATCGGAGCCCTCGGGGACGCGGTGGCTCACGCCTGCATTCTCCGTCACGAGCATAACCACAGCTACCGCAGTATGCTGGAGAAATTGACGCACCAGCAGACGCCTATCGCCAGTGACCTGTCTGAGTTCGAACAGGGCTTGTACGTTTCCACCGAGATGTTCGTCAACGGCATGATGCACCTCATCGAGCACGGGATTGTCAAGCGCAAGGTGTACGACAACCTGGTGCTGCAGCGGGGTTTGAATGCGGGCGAAATTAGCGCACAAGTGGATGCGGACCTGTACGACTACGGGCGTAGGGAGGGCCTGATCCCTTCCGTTCTGGATAACGCCTCCCTGGCGGAGTTGCAGTACTGGGGTATCCTCGACGACACCGCGGTGCTGGAGGGAGATGCCATCGCTGCGGCCGGCCAGCACCTGGCCAATGATATGGATGACCCCGACACAAGGGCTGCACTGCTGGCGCAGGCGGAGGGACGCGAACTGCGCCATGGGCGCCTGTTGCACGGTGGTTTTTTCCTCGGACCCATGGATTTTTACGATAAGCTGTCCGCCCTTGATGCCGCCGGCCAGGAGTTGATCTGCATGACCGGTGTGCGCCGCACCAACCAGTTGCTGCTGGACTATCACCTGTACTGCGCGCAACGGCAGAAAGCGCGCTTTATCAACACCGGGATGATTGTGTCGCTGAACGGTACCGTGGCCTCCGACGCACTGGAAGACGGTACCGTAATCAGCGGGGTAGGGGGGCAGTACAACTTCGTCGCCATGGCCCAGGACCTGCCCGGTGCCCACTCCATACTCTGCATACGCAGTACCCGCGGGCAGGGCAAGCACCTGCAGTCCAACATCGTGCCCTTCTACGGCTATGCGACTATCCCCAAACACCTGCGGGATGTGGTGGTGACCGAGTACGGTGTGGCGGATCTGCGCGGGCAGAGTGACGCGGAAATCATCAAACGCCTGATCAATATCGCCGACTCGCGTTTCCAGGAGGGTCTGCTGGAATTTGCCAAGCGCCACAACAAATTGCCCAGGGACTATCGCATACCCTTCGAGGCGCGTGATAACACACCGGAAAGACTGCAGCGTACCCTCGCTGTATTCCAGGAGCAGGAACTGCTGCCCTCATATCCTTTCGGCACGGACATGACCTCCCAGGAGATTGCGCTGGGCGCCAGCCTGCGCCGGATCAAGGCCCTGAGTGAGGAGCCCGGGCACTTTATCGCCACTGCATTCAAGGCGCTGCTGCACCGCAGCGACGAGGATGCCGCGCGACCATTCCTCGAGCGCATCCACCTGGACCACCCGGAAACCACCAAGGACTTCCTGATCCAGCAGTTACTGATGTTGGAACTGGAAGAGCGAGGCCTGCTTAAAGTCAGCTGAGCCCGCCGGCCGGCGGGCACTGGCAGGCGCTCCACGCTGGCGGTATGCTAGGCCCCATGCCACATCAACTGCATGACAAGCTGGTAATCGCGATTTCGTCCCGGGCCCTGTTCAACCTGGACGATAGCCACAAGGTGTACGAGCAGGAGGGCCTGCAGGCCTATTCCGACTACCAGATTGCCCGTGAGGAGGAGCCCCTGGAGCCCGGGGAAGCCTTCCCCCTGGTGCACAAGCTGCTGCGCCTGAACGATCGACTGGGGCCAGAGTCCGGGGTCGAGGTGGTGCTGTTATCGCGCAACAGTGCCGACACCGGGCTCAGGGTTTTCAATTCCATCCAGCACTACGACCTGACTATCAGCCGCGCGGCCTTCTGTGGCGGGGAGAGCCCGTGGCGTTATATCAATGCCTTTGGCTGTCAATTGTTCCTCTCCAACGAGGCGGAGGACGTGCGCTACGCACTGGATTGCGGCGTTGCAGCGGCAACCCTGGTCTCCAGCAAAGGCGGCGGCAGTGGTAACGACCAGTTGCGTTTCGCTTTCGACGGGGACGCGGTGCTGTTTTCTGATGAGGCCGAACGGGTCTACAAGAGTGAGGGGCTGGAGGCGTTTACCGCCAGCGAAAAGGCAGCAGCCCGTGAGCCGCTGGCGGGGGGGCCGTTCAAGCCGTTCCTGGCGGCGCTGCACCAGTTGCAGCAGGCGTTTCCGCCCAGCGAGGCCCCCATCCGCACCGCCCTGGTGACTGCCCGGTCTGCTCCCGCCCACGAGAGAGTGATCCGCACGCTGCGCGCCTGGAATATCCGTATCGACGAGTCCATATTTCTCGGCGGCTTAAACAAAACTGAGTTTCTTAAGGCCTACCAGGCGGACGTGTTCTTCGACGACCAGCAGTCCCATTGCGACTCTGCCAGTCCCCATATTGCCACCGGCCATGTACCCCACGGGGTGGCAAATTCCTGATCCAGGCAGTTATTACTTTTTATTTGGCAATTTGCCCAGTTAATGGCTATTCTTCATAAGCAGACAGGGGCCTCCCGGGGCCGTATACCGTTAATTCGGAGATCGGTATGAAGCTTCAGCAGTTGCGTTACATCTGGGAAGTGGCCCACCACGATCTCAATGTATCCGCTACCGCCCAGAGCCTCTATACCTCCCAACCCGGCATCAGCAAGCAGATTCGCCTGCTCGAGGACGAACTGGGCGTGGAAGTGTTCGCGCGCAGTGGCAAACACCTTACGCACGTGACCCCGGCAGGGGAAGCCATCCTGCAAGCCGCGGGTGAGGTACTGCGCAAGGTAGAGAGCATCAAACAGGTTGCCCAGGAATACTCCAACGAGAAAAAGGGTTCCCTGTCCATCGCCACCACTCACACACAGGCGCGCTATGCGCTGCCAGAAACCATCAGTGCCTTCATCGAACGCTATCCCGATGTGTCACTGCATATGCACCAGGGCACACCGATGCAGATCTCCGAAATGGCTGCAGATGGCACGGTAGATTTCGCAATTGCGACCGAGGCCCTGGAACTGTTCTCCGACCTGGTGATGATGCCCTGTTACCGCTGGAATCGCTGCATCCTGGTACCGAAGGATCACTCCCTGACACAGGTGTCCAGGCTCAGCCTGGAGGACGTGGCGCAGCACCCGATCGTCACTTACGTATTCGGCTTTACCGGACGCTCCAAGCTCGATGAGGCCTTCGTGGAGAAGGGACTGGTGCCGAAAGTGGTGTTTACCGCGGCCGATGCAGACGTGATCAAGACCTATGTGCGGCTGGGCCTGGGAATCGGTATCGTCGCCGGCATGGCGTACGACGAGGACAACGACGGGGACCTGGTTGCATTGGACGCCAGCCACCTGTTTGCCAGCAGCGTGACCAGGATCGGCTGCCGCAGGGGCACTTTCCTGCGCGGTTATATGTACGAATTCATCGAGAATTTCGCCCCTCACCTGAACCGCGACGTGGTGCAGGAAGCCTTCCAGCGGCACACCAAGGCCGAACTGGAAGAGCTGTTTTCCCATCTGGAACTGCCGGTTTACTGACCCGGAGGGCTGCTCCACTGAACCGGAATTCCCTGCAGGGTTTCTGGCGTCTCGCAGACCCGAAGATATCGCTTGCCTCCTTCTCAGGACTGTTCCTGGGCGCCTGCGTTGCCGCCGCCCACCAGCCGCTGAACTGGCCCTGGCTGCTGCTGACGATAACCGGTGTATTTTTCGTGGAGATTGCCAAGAACGCATCGGGAGAGGTGGTCGATTACGACAGTGGTACTGACCTGGCCGTCACCCCGGAAGACCGCAGTCCCTTCTCGGGCGGCAAACGGGTGATCGTGGATGGACTGCTGAGCAGGAGCCAGACGGTGGTGATCGCCGTCGTATTCTATCTTGGTGCGGTCCTTGTCGGCCTGGGAATCGTTGTCTTTATCGATACCCGCGTCCTCGGCATTGGTGTACTGGGAATGGCGCTGGCCTGGTATTACCACGGAGGAAGTTTAAGACTGTCATACCGCGGTCTTGGCGAACTGGCAGTGGCAATCGCCTATGGGCCGTTGGTGGTGTGCGGTACCTACCTGGTCCAGTCCGGTTATCTGTATGCGCCACTGATTCACGCCTCCATTGCACTGGGATTGCTGGTTGCGGCATTCTTGTGGATCAATGAATTTCCTGATGCCAGGGCGGACCGGGCAGCCGGTAAGCAGACCCTGGTGGTCCGCCTGGGGACCGGGCGTGCAATGGTGGGCTACGTTGCACTGCTTACGGCCGGTTATGTCTGGTTATTGCTCACGGTTATTTACTATCCGCAGGCCCGGGGCCTGGGGTGGGGGCTATTGGGCAGCCTGCCGGCATCCCTGTCCGCATGGCGCTTGCTGGATAGTGGTGGACGAACGGCAGAACTGATTCCCGCCCAGGCGGCTTGCCTGGCCAGTTTCCTGCTGATGTCGGTGGCAGCTGGCCTGGGCTACCTGCTAAGTTGACATGCAGCTCTGGCCTGATTAAATGAGCACCCACAGGCCGGCTAGAAGACATACAAAAACCATAACGGTGATGGGAATCATGGAATTACTCCCCGACATTCTTTTTAGTCCGGATACATTAACCTGGAAGAGAGAAAAACGGCATGCGACCGCCTACCGCATTTAGGGTCCTGAGGCTTCAGGCGAGCGGACTAGTCTCTGGACCCGGTTTATCGTTTTTCTTTCGCTTTAGCCAGTTCCCACTTAAGACGATCTAAACGCTCCTGAGCTGCCCTTAGATCCTCCTCTGCTTTTTGCACCATAATGAATATATCCTCTACCGCCTCCTCCCCTACCTCCTCCACGACATATGCAGTGGAATTACCGCGCAGAAATTCATTCACGCGTTGCTGCAGAGATTCCTGATCCTTTTGCTGAACCACCACCGGCCCCTCCAAATGTTAGAACTTGCCCCGGCGCCCTTTGCTAAATTTGCTCTTCTATTTGTAGGGTAGACCACTTTCACTTTAACCACCAAGTTGCCAAGGCCCTAGAAAAATAAGGTCGTATTTCTGCGCTTAGCTACCAGGTAGGCAAAAATTACGCCTGCCAATTCTAATCCGGCAACGATGTAGATCTGCATGGCATTAAGGAAAAACCCAACACCCCCCATCTGTGCAAAAAGAAAGTTAAGAAGCAGACCCAAATTCAGGGCCGTAATTAACATTAAAACAATCAGTGGCATGTCATTATTGTGAAAATCCCGCTTCATCATTGGATACAATGCCGAAAGCGAGTAGACTAAAAAGGCTGGTCGATAAAAGGGGTGACCCATGGGGCAAGGTACATTGATGGACGAGGACTTCCCCGCCCGCATCGAAGCAGTTTTTCCGGACTGCGATGCAGCTACCGCCGCTGCAAAGGCTCTTTCTCAGCATTTCGAGTTCGATAAGGAGCAGATCAGTATTGTTTCGCAAGACCAATCGGCCACTAAAGTCCACCGCAACCGTTTTGCGTTCAAGGCGAGTGGCCGTAGGCTGCAAAGACGCCAGCTGACTGCGACACTCATCGCCTTCATGCTCATTGGCATTGGCCTGTGCTTGTTACAAATTTCAGGTGTCAGCAGCCTGTCCCCCGGGCTGACCGTCACGATCCTATCGGTGCTTATTCTCGCCGCCGTGGCGATAACGGTAATCGGTATCCTCTCCTGGCGCCCCGCGCATGTAGAGACCCTTCACGGTCTACAGGCAGGTGAAACTGCCCTGGTGGTCCACGTGCACGATGTCAGCGAGCAGTACGCCCTGCACGATGCCCTGATGAAAATGGGCGCGCGAGTCGAGAGCGAGGCCTCTGCCGGCGTTTCGTGATAATCCCCGTTAAGGGTACTCGCCGCAGTCTGGTATGGCGCGGACAGCGATTGGCGTGAACGTATTTAA
>JAACFI010000261.1 GCA_009937575.1 Haliea sp. | reverse complement strand
CGCGTAGCGACCGGTGTGGAGGATCTGCATGCAGATCTTGCCACCTTCAGCGTGGACGGCATCGGTAATCTGCCTGTGATCAGCGCAATCTTCATCCGACCAAAGCATCTTGGTGTGTTCGTGCGTCGCGGCCCGCTTGTTCGGCCCGAATCCGCCGGTGACGATCAGGGCGACACCACCCCTGGCCCGCTCGGCAAAAAATACTGCCATCCGCTTGTGGCCATCGGGCGCCTCTTCCAGGCCGGTATGCATAGACCCCATCAGTACGCGGTTGGGCAGCGTGGTAAAACCGATATCTAGTGGTTCCAACAGGTGAGGGTAAGCGGTCATGCCATTGTCTCCTTGATATTCGAGTATTCCGGGCAGTATCTAGACGTTGTCAAGTTTCTCGAAGCGTAATCTACCTCGCTATTTTGACATTGTCAAGATTGACTGTTAGATTGCCCCGATGGCCAGTAACCCCAAACCCGACAGAAAAGCGTATCACCACGGTGACCTGAGAAAAGCGCTGCTCGACGATGCCGTAAAACTGCTGAGGGAGGAAGGTGAAGCCGGGCTGTCGATGCGTAACCTGGCGGCTCGGGCCGGCGTTTCGCGAACGGCCGCCTACCATCACTTCGAAGGCAAGCACGCCCTGTTGTGTGCTGTTGCCGAGGAAGGCTTCAAACGGTTTGGCAAGGTGTTTTACCCTCCCGAGATGGAAGGCGATGATTCGTTGAACGAACAGCGCATCCAGCGTTTCGTGCAGGATTACATAAAATTCGCCACAGGTAACAGCGAGTACTACGACCTCATGTTCGGCAGCCAGTTGTGGAAAACAGAAAAACTCACTGAAACCCTGACACAGGAGGCCTACCGGACTTTTCGGGGCTATGTCGATGGTATTCGAGGTTGGCAGGAGTCCGGCCAGATTTCAAAAAACCTGGACCCCCTGCGCTACGCGCAGGTCAGCTGGAGCACCTTGCACGGCATGAGCCGCCTGCTGATCGACGGCATCTACGTGGACAACCAGTCCAGGAATGCCATGTGCCAGGCGGCCGCCGACATGCTGTGGCGAGAGCTGAACGCCTGAGAATTAAAGGTTTAATCAAGGGGTCAGACTCCTTGATTCTTGGGTAGTCCTAATCCAGGGGACATAATCCATGAAATCAAGGAGTCTGACCCCTTGATTTTGCCCCTCGACTGTTATTTCCCTCATATAAAGCAGGGGTTTATCATTCGCACTGACTGGTGTTACCGTTGTGTTGAATGATGTTTACGACTTTGCGCATCACCCGCCTGCTTGGCTTCGTCACCATCGCTTTACTGGCTTTGGCACTGATGGTCACAGCCTGGCTTCTGCTTCCCGCCTTGCCGGAGCCAGATTTCCAGTCGCGTAAGGGCACCCTGCTCAGCGCTACCGAGACCGGCGAATGGTCCGTACCGGGTGGCAGGATCCTGGAGATCCAACTGACCTCCACCACCGGCCTGAAGGTCGATCTGGCCCTGCGTTTACCTAGTGAACCGCTACCTGAGCGGCCACTGCTTATCATGCTCAGCGGACAGGAAACGGGGCGCAAGGCAGTGGAACTGCTCCCGGACCCCAGGGGGGTAGCTGTCGCGGCACTGAGCTACCCCTTCGGGACGATTCCGCACCGCGACATGGTCTCACTGATGCTGTCCCTGCGCGGGATACAGCGTGGTATTCTCGACACACCACCCGCCGTCATGCTGGCCACGGACTACCTGGTCAACCGAGCGGATCTCAACCCGGGACGCGTCGAACTGGCCGGCATCAGCTTCGGGGCCTACATTGCCGCAGTCCCCGCCGCACTCGACCCGCGCATCCAGCGCCTATGGCTGATCCACGGTTCGGGGGATCCCCAGCGGGTTATCGAGGCCGCCATACACAAGCGCGTAGGGAACGAGAACATCCGCCAGGGGATGGCGTGGTTGCTGGCTACGTCCGTCTCCGCCCATCACCTGAGCCCGGAGTACTGGGTGGGCCGTATCGCGCCGCGGCCCCTGATCGTGGTCAATGCCGCCGATGACAACACGGTACCAAGCGAAGCCGTAGATGCCCTGCTCGCCGCACTGCAACCGCCCTTCGAGGTGCTGTGGAGCCCAGGAGACCACGTTCATCCCAAGCGACCGGATACCATCACCTACATTACCGAGCTGCTGTTTGAGCGGATCAGTGTACCCGGGGCTGTGGCCGCCCTGCGCTGACACATATTGACCCATGCTTTCACTGATCCTGGACAACCATTCCCTGGCACGGTTGATCGCTTTCCTGGTGGCGATTTCCCTGGTGGGCGGGTGGGAGATCCTGGCCCCGCGACGTGCGTTAACGGTTTCCAAGGCCTTGCGCTGGGCGAACAACTGGTTAATCAGCGCCATGAATAGCGTATTGCTATCCGCCATCTTTCCGGTTCTGGGCGTAGGACTGGCCTTTATCGCTGCGGAAAAAGACTGGGGACTGTTTAATAACCTGGACTTATCCCCAGTCGTCGGCATTCCCCTGTTTGTCGTTCTCTTCGACCTGGCAATCTACTGGCAGCATCGCATCTTTCACATGATCCCCTGGCTGTGGCGACTGCATCGCATGCATCACGCGGATCCCGACTTTGATGTTTCAAGCGGCATCCGCTTTCATCCGTTGTCGATCATTCTCTCCATGTTGATAAAAATGTCTGTGATCGTTCTGATCGGTCCGCCTCCCGTGGCGGTACTGCTGGCTGAAATCATTCTCAATGTGACCGCCATGTTCAACCACGGCAATATCTTCCTCCCGCCGCGATTCGACGCAGTGCTGCGCCTGTTCCTGGTAACGCCCGATATGCATCGGGTGCACCACTCGGTAAAGCCCGAGGAGTGCAATAGCAATTTCGGCTTTAACTTTCCCTGGTGGGATCGCCTGTTTGGCAGTTATCGACCGCAACCCGGCGATGGGCATATCGACATGGAAATAGGTATCCGCGGTTTCCAGAATATACGAACGCAAATGCTGGACAAGCTGATATTGCACCCCTGGCTTAAGCAGGAGATCAAGGGGAGATCAAGGGGTCAGACTCCTTGATAGATCAGAGATCAAGGAGTCTGACCCCTTGATGGGTACAACTCCCGCAAAATGTTTTTCTGAACTTTTCCCATGGTATTGCGGGGGAGGCTATCGACGAAGTAGACGTTCTTGGGGACCTTGAAGTTGGCGGCATGCTCTCTCACGTGAGCAATAACATCCTGCGCCTCCAGGGCGGTGCCGGGTTCCAGTACCACCACGGCGGTCACTGCCTCACCGAAATCCGGGTCCGGCACACCGATCACGGCTGATTCCAGCACACCCTCGAGGTCGTCTATCAGCAACTCGATTTCCTTGGGATAGACGTTCAGGCCCCCGGTTATAACCATGTCTTTCGCTCGTCCCACGATTGACACGTAGCCGTCCCGGTCAATTCGTCCCTTGTCGCCGGTGACGAAAAAGCCGTCAGCGGTAAAATCCTCTGCCGTTTTCTGCGGGAGATTCCAGTAGCCGGTGAAAACATTCGCACCCCGCACCTGGATATCGCCCACCTCCCCCGTTTCCACGGGCTGGTTGTCAGGATCCACAATCCGGAGTTCCACCCCGGGCAGCGGGAAACCCACCGTTCCCGCCCGCCGCTCCCCGTGCAGGGGATTTGAAGTATTCATACCGGTCTCACTCATCCCATAACGTTCCAGGATGGCCTTACCGGTACGCTGCTCGAACTCGGCGAAGGTTTCGGCAAGAAGAGGCGCAGAACCTGAAATAAACAGGCGAACAGTTTTACAGCTCTGCGCGTCGAAACTCTTCTCAGCCAGCAATCGCGTGTAATAGGTCGGCACTCCCATCATGACGGTACTGTGAGGCAAATGCTGCATCGCGATCGCCGGCTCGAATTTCGATAGCCAGCGCATACTCGCTCCGCTCATGAGCACACAACCTATTGCCACAAATAGCCCGTGAACGTGAAACACGGGCAAAACATGAAGCAGGCAGTCTTCGGTGGTAAAGCCCCACAAGTCGGTCAGGACCCCTACATTTTCAATCAGGTTGCGGTGAGACAACATAATGCCTTTCGGCCTGCCCGTCGTCCCCGAAGAATAAAGCAGCGAGGCCATTTCATTAAAGTCGGTCTGGACGGTGGTGAATTCTCCGGGATAAAGCGCCGCCTCGGCAACCAGGCTTCCACGGCCATCCGCGTTGAGGTACTTCAGGTTGGGTATTCTCGCCGCCGCGCATAATGCCTCGAAGTTTTTCAGCCTCGACTCGTCGCAGACCACCAGAGACGGTGCGGCATCCCCCAGGAAATACTCTAGTTCTTCAACGGTATACGCCGTATTCAATGGGTGAAAAACCATTCCGGCCCGGAGCGTGGCCAGGTAAAGCCATAGCATTTCGGGTGATTTTTCTACCTGCACCGTTACCCGGTCGCCGGGAAGCAGTTCCAGCGACGCCAGGTAGTTGGCCATCTGCGCCGATTTGATCTCGGCATCTTCATAGGTATAGGTCTTACCACTCTCAGTGGTCAGCAGCACCTTCGACCGGTCAGAAGGAAAATGTCTTCGATAAGCCAGGTACAAATTTGATGGTTGTGATCCCTGCATCAGGTGTCAGCCCCGTGAATACCGGAGCCGTATTACTTTACGTTCTGGCGAACGCAAAATTCATTCGAAACCTGCTGGGTCTTGTCGTCGATGCTCTGCGGGTACAGTGGGGTACGCGGGACAAAAATCGGGAAAGACAGTACATAAGCGCCGGGCTCTGTGGTCCCATCGAAACTGACCACACCTTCTACCCGGGCATAGTGGCCATAGAAGGAAAGCGATTGATCGGTGGGCGTAATGCAGTCGCCCTGCCTGTACCTGGCGTCATCGATTCGCCAGAAGTAGTTGAACCCGGCCAGAGCAGGAATGGAGAATGTCCCCAGGGCGGCAACCGCGACAATATGCTTGATAGACACCATTGATGCCTCCTCAGATGGCTGATCGCATAATTTAGCACTTGCCAATGGGGAAGCAAGGAGAGAATCAAGGGGTCAGACTCCTTGATCACTGATCCTGTCTACCTTCAAGGAGTCTGACCCCTTGATTCGGGACCTCAGAATCCATAGGCAGCACGCACTTCCTCGGCAATGAGCCCCACCCCCCTCTGCACGACGCCTGCATCCTGCGCATACGACACTCGCAGGCACTCGTGCTTGTGCTCCCAGTCATCATCCATGCCGACGAAAAAGTTGTGCCCCGGCACCACCAGCACGCCCCGCTGTTTGAGACGCTCATAAAGTTCCTGGCTGCTGATGGGCAGCCCCTCGAACCAGAGCCAGAGGAAAATGGCGCCCTCGGGTTTGTGGATGTGGTAGGGCAAGCCTTCAAGGGCCTTGCGGAACCACTCGACAGTTTGCGCGGAGCGCTCGCGATAAAAAGGAGTAACGTAGTCCCGTGAGAGAGAGAGAATCTCACCGGTCTCGAACAGGGCCTTGGCCAGGGCCGGGCCCAGGGTACCGCAGGCCAGGTTGACGATGGTATTGGCGTTGGTATAGGCCTGGATGATCTCTTCCCTCGCCACGATGATACCGGTGCGCACTCCCGGCAGGCCGAGCTTGGACAGGCTCAACGCCAGGATGGTGTTCTCGTTCCAGTGGGGCCGGGCCTCCTCGAATAGGATATTGGGAAACGGCAGGCCGTAGGCACCGTCGATGATCAGGGGGATACCCCGAGCCCGCGCGATCTCATCCAGGTGGGTGATCTCATCGTCGGTCAGCACGTTGCCGGTAGGGTTGGTCGGCCGCGAGACACAAAGCGCGCCCACATCGTCCCTGGGCTGCAAATGCGAGAAGTCCACGTGGTACTTGAACAGGTGGTCGTCGAGCAGTTCGATGCTGGGACGGGTAGCGCTGAAAAAATCATCGCTCAGGCCGATATCGGCGTAGCCGACGTACTCAGGGGCCAGAGGCAGGTGCACGCGACGATGACTGCCATCGGGCATAGTGCCCGCAAAAAGATTGTACAGCACGAAGAATGCAGACTGGCTGCCATTGCTGACGGCGATATTCTGCTCACCCAGGGTCCAGCCGAACTGCCTGTTGAGAAAGGCCGCGATTTGCTGGCGAAACTCCCGGTCCCCCTGAGGCGACTGGTAGATGCCAAACAGGCTGTGGCGCTGGACAGGGTCCGACATGATGTGTTCCAGACGCTGCTGGAAAATCGCCTCCACCTCCTGCAGCCGGCCGGGATTACCACCACCCATGAAGATCATGTCGGGGTTTTCGTTCAGCGCCTCGCCGAGGTCGGTCATCAACTCGACGATGCCGGAATGACCAGCGAATTTCTGGCCGAAGGATGATAATTGCATAATGTGGTTCCCTGCCCT
>JAACFI010000260.1 GCA_009937575.1 Haliea sp. | reverse complement strand
ATTCACGCTCGCCGTACCACTGAAAGCGGCCTTCTTTTCTTTCCACGTCAATCCGCCCTGACTGCGGAAGGGGTTGCCATCAAGCGTGAAGTCCAGCTGATCCACGTTGAAAAGCTTTTCACCCGAGGTCACCTCCAGTACCAGGTCAGATACCGTATTGTCGCGGTAGATGGCTTGCTTTGCCGACAGCGACAGGCGGGCGGCGCCGAGTTCGTTCAGGGTCTGCAGTAAGTCCTTCCGGTCTGCCTGGGCGGTGGTCTCCGGCAGCAGATCGATCAAGCCGCTGATGTCCAGCTTCTGTGCCTCGAATTCGGCGACGAACCAGGGGTCCCGCTCGGCAACCATTGACAGGGTGCCACTGACATCCTGCTGGATGGAATCGATATCCAGGTTTTCAATTTTGATGCCGAAGATCCGGTCTTCCTCGATGACCAGTTGAGCGTCGCCGGAGAGTTCCAACTGCTCTTCCAGACTGGACTTCCGGCCCCAGTCATCATTGTTCTGGCGGATATGTGTACTCAGCTCCGCCCTGCCTGTCATGGCCCGGAAAATATTGTTCAGGCCCTTACCCTTCGCCGAGAAATCGATTCTGCCCGAAGTGCGGCTGTGGAAAAGGTAGTCCTGGTGGAACAGCTCAGACAGGTCGAGGTTTTCCAGCTCCCATGAGAGTTCAACCTCGCTGGCGCCCCCAGTCACGGCGTTCGAGTCGAGTATCAGTCGCATGTTGCCGCCGGTGACACCGACGGCCTCAATCTCCAACTTCCCGCTTTCGGGAGTACGCTGCAGCTTGATCTCTGCACTGGAGAGGGACAGGGCCGGTGTCAGAAGGTCCTTAATCTGAAGTTTCCAATTGAGATCAATACCCGGGAAACTGCCCAGGTAGGAGGGGATGGCGACACCTGCTTGCGGCTCTACATCGGTGCCTTCGAACAGGAACGCCAGGTCCATGTCCCGGGCCGTCACATCCATTTGCAACAGGCGCCGACCGTCTTTCGGGGACAGGGAGGCGCTGCCCAAGATACGACCCTTGCCAAGGGCGATTTCCATGTGATCCAGGGAGGTCTTGCTTGGGTCATTGTCCAGTCGGGCGGTCAGCTTGACGGGGGTATTGACCTGGCCGCGATGGAATCCTTCCAGACTAAGGTCTCCCTCCAGCGAATCCATAAGTGTGTCAAGGTCGCTGCCCGAGCCACTGAGTTGTGCCTTGCCGTTTTGCCACATCCAGTCGGCGCCCAGGTATTGTTCACCCAGGGTTGCCTCGTTATCACGGGCCTTTATCTCGGCGTCGAGGTCGAGTTGCCAGGCGCCGCCGGCGTTGTTCAGGGAGAATTGTCCCCCCAGTACGCCGCGGGGTCCGTGACTGACCAACTCAGAAATCTGCAGGCCCTCGCTCCCGGTGGAGAACTCGAAGCCGTTGTTTACAGCGTACTCGTCCCCGATGGCGAGTTTTTCGACGGTGACTTTACCCTGGTGTGCGGGCAGTTCCAGATTTGACAGGGCGGGGGACGATTCATCACCGGGTTCCGGGTCGGACAGGCTGTCGAGGTAGGCAGTCACCAGCGGCTGCAACTTGTCTACTTCGAGCGAGGGAATGTTGGTCTGCGATGTGTCGGGGAAGGACCAAGTTTCCTGGCTATCAGCCGAGATGCGAGCGTTCAGCCCCGCGGTCTCGACCTGTGCGAACAGCGTGTAACCGATGCCTTCCGGTTGGGTCAGCGTGGTTGTGAGTTCGACAGCCGATTCCGGCATACCGTCGACCTGCAATTCCATGCCCAGGGTGATGTCCTTCAGTGCGAGGAGCTGATCCAGGGAGTCCAGGGTTGAACTCAACAGTAACTTCTTACCGTTTTGCTCCCTGGCCACGGACAGGCTGGCGCCGCCGTCCCCTTCGCGCTGCCAGTGGAACTCGCTGAGCTCGATTTGATCACCGTCTTTCTGCACATAGCGGCCATTGCTTACCTGCAGATCGTTCGGCAGCCAGGGATCGAGGAAGAAATAGTCGGTGGGCCAGGGGTCGTCGTTGGTGGGCCATCTTGAAAGCCGGAGGGTGAGATCCCCGGCGATGGCATCCACCAGGCGAATCTCCAGGTTAAAAAGGTCAGACCAGTCCAGGGAGACGTAGATGTCCCTTGCGACTACGGCCGGCCGGGAAGGATCGCCCATCACCAGCTCCGCGCTGTTGGCCTTCAGCTGAAACAGCCTGGCCTTTATCGGTGCGAGTTTAACCGGCAGGCCCAGTTCACGGGTCAGTAGCGGTGCGAGGCGTGCATCCAGGGTGCGACTGAGCAGGTAATCTCCCCCAAAGGAGATGCCCAGGATTACCAGGATGGCGACAGCAGGGAAAAAATATCGTTTCACAACAGGGTTAAGGTAGTTCCGGACGAGCATGGTAACAGCGGCTGATGCAGCTTGCTATGCGCGCGGGCGGATAAATGGCCCCTCGATTGTCACTCCCTTGATTATGATCTAGTCTTCCCCAGCAGCACCTGGACAGAAAGCAATTAATTATTTACAAGGGCTACACGAATGAGAGTGAAAGTATCTCCGATATCAGGGCTGCTTGCGGCCTTGCTTATGATCAGCTGTACTGCGCTGGCCCAGGAGAAGCAGTCATCGGCTATATCTGGTTACGATGAACTGGAAAAGGGTAAGTCAAAGTTTAGTGAAACGTGGGTGCATCCCGAGGCAGATTTCAGCCAGTACAGCAAGATCTACGTCTGGGACCCGGTATTCGAGTACCGGGACGTGGGACCGGCACAGCGATCGCGCCGCACGATGGTGAGCAGCCACCGGCGTGAATTCGGTATCAGTGAGAAGGATCGGGAAAAGATCGAGCAGATCGTTGCTGAGGCCTTCCACAAGGAGATGCAGAAGGGCAAGCGGTTTGAACTGGTGGATACGATCGGCCCGGACACTCTGCTGCTGCGCGCTGCGATTCTCGACATCGTGTCGAATGTACCCCCGGAGACGGTTGGGCGTGGGGATGTCTACGTTTCCAGCGTCGGCCAGGGGACGTTCGTGATGGAACTCATTGATGTCGAGACGGGTGTAGTGCAGGCATTGGTCGGCGAACGGCGTACCATCGGCGGCCGGGGCGGGATGTCTTCTTCGCCGGCGACTTCGCCGACGATAATTGCTGATATTCGCCGATGGGCCACCGGCGCCGCAAAGCAGTTGCGGACGGAACTGGATAAGGCATTGGCGGGGGGCTAAACCTCTTCAAATCCGCATTCCTTTACGGCCTCGAGTGCATTGGCCCCAAATGCGAATCTGCTGGCCGGAACGGATCACACAATAATTGGCGTGCTTGACCGAGATCACGTTTACACTGGTTGGCACTGACTATACTGAAAATCATTGGCAGTTCGGCCCAGCATGGAGAGGTGGTTCAGATGATGTCATTAATATTGAGAGTAGTCGGGAGCACGACGCTTGTACTGTTGCTGACAGCCTGTGAACAGGAGCCTGCTGTAGACAAGCCGATGACAGATAAACCAAGTGCCGACCAAGCCGACCCAGTATCTTTGAGCGAGAACACCATGGAAACCACCCTCCCGGACGCCGATATCTCACCCCGTACCTTGGTCGGTTATAGCAGTGAAACATCTGTCAGGCCGGGGGATACCCTTTATTTCATGGTGAGTATCGTCGCTGGCGGGTCCAGTTACCAGGCAGACCTGGTCAAGATCGTTAATGGCGACGCTCTCAGCCGCTACCGTAACATGTTTGAAGTTCGCGAAGTGGAGGCAGAATTTACCGGTACCTACGAGGGCCGGGAACAGCCACTTAACCTGGGTTCCTATGTACAGGTCGACAACACCGCCGCCCTCGATCAGTTGGAGAGTTTCAGTGTCGGCGCGTGGATGTTTCCCACCTTCGATCCCAGCAGCTACGAGCCACCGGATCTCGAAAACATCGACCCGTTCAGCCCTCCGACCCTGAATATAGCCGCCTCCATCGAGGACCAGGTGATCGTGTCGCGCTATGACAAAACCTCTGCCCGGGGATGGTCACTTTACCTGGATAAAGAGTTTCATTTGGTATTCGCCATGGCCAGCGGTTCCGATGACATCGTCGCGGCGCGTACGGGCGAGCCAGTAAACGCCTGGGACTGGGCGTATGTCATGGCGGTATATGATGCGAAAGCCGGTCGCCTTACCGTGTACCTCGACGAGCGCCCTTACGCCCCCGGGGACAATGTCATCGCCCGTTCATTGCAGGCCAGTGCCGACGGCGCAACCGCAGTACAGGAAGGTCCTTTACGTATCGCCGCGGCGAGAGGGGGAGCGGGTGCGGCGGCTTCAGAGCGGGAGAAACCGGTTGATGGCTTTAACGGCCGAATACAGGACGTGCGTGTTTTCAGCGTAGCCCTGAAAGACGATGATTTAGACGCCATCGCGTCTGAAACACTTGCGCCTGATCTGGCTGGTAGCGTGGTGGCCGACTGGGACTTCGGTCGCGGTATCGATACCCTCCAGGTCGATGATATCTCTGGCAATGATCAGCATGGGACTGTGGTCAACCTGGCTGAGCGCGGTGTTCGTGGCAGGTTCTGGAATGGTTCCACAATTCGCTGGGCGGATGATCCGGACCAGTATGACGCTATCACCTTTCACGCCGATGATCTGTACGACGCGGAATGGGAGACCGCGTTCAGTTACGAGATTCCGGAGGACTTGCCCAGTGGAATCTATGCCGCGCGGCTGAAACACGGCGACTTTGTCGAGTACATTACCTTTTTCGTGGCCGCGCCAAAAGGCAGGCCCCGGGCAGGCCTTGCAGTATGGTTGTCTGATTACAACTACCTGGCCTACTCGAATATCACCCTGGTAGCGACCGCCCGCAAGAATTATCCTGGCCATAATTTCAATAACAGTGACATTCAGTTCTTCCTTGAAAATCTCGAGTACGGTACCGGCGGGGTCTACAACATGCATGTGGACGGCCTGTATTTCTCCTACGGTTCGCGATTGCGCCCTGATCTGCATGTGAAGCCCAACGGGTTGATTATTTACAATTTCTCGCAGGACACACACATTACGGCTTTTCTCGAGCACGAGGGTATACCGTATGACGTCATCACGGATGAGCTGGTCGATAAGGAAGGTCTGGCACTTCTTGAACAATATCGGGCGATCATCAGCGCGACTCACCCCGAGTACCCCACGAGTGCGATGGTCGATCATGTCGCCGACTTCACAGCCAACGGAGGTCGGTTCATCTACGGCGGTGGTAATGGCTGGTTCTGGTCGACCGATGGTCACCCTGTGCTCCCGGGTGTGATGGAGAGCCGTAATTTTCATGATATTGCCGACCGTTATCTGACCAGTGGAGAGCGCGGTGGATTGTTGATTGAGACGGGGCGCAGCACTGGACCGGTTTTTGGCAATGAGATGGCCGGGATGGTTTTCAATGGTTCCAGTCCTTACCGCAAGCTCGAGGATGCGGACGATCCGCGAGCAGCCTGGATGTTCGAGGGCACTTCCGAGGGCGCAGTATTCGGTGACTATGGTCTCGACCGGGTCCACGGTGGCGCAGCCGGGTTCGAGATTGACAAGTACAACCCGGCCAACGGGGTTCCCAGGCACGCCTTGCATCTGGCGACCTCTGAACCGCTCAGGCCGAAAATCGAAGACGTCAAGATCGGGGTTCTGCCACTGACCATCCTGTATCATCCGTCCAGCGGTGACGTTCACGCCCAGGCTGACTTGGTGTACTTTGAAACACCCAATGGCGGTGCCATGTTTTCCACCGGTTCCATCAACTGGTTCAGCTCCACCCTGGAAAACAATTTCGATAACGATGTGGCCACTATTTCGCGGAATGTGATTCGCCGATTCCTGGAGGCTGCCCCGTTGAACCCGGGTACCGATGCGGAAACTGACGATACGTCACGCGCACCCGGTAATCCAGAATACGACCGGATGGACTGAGGGCGGCCGTATGGGCGATTCCACTTCGGCCACCCCCTCGGCAGATAAGGAGCGAGGACGTCGTCACCTGCGCCGGCTGGAAGTCCTGGTGGATGTCGTCTTTGCGCTGCTGATCTGGGATATCGTCTCGACACTGCCGCACCCCGACGGCGCGGAACTGAGCGTTTCGGGTATGGCACAGTTTCTCGAAGGCCACCTGGACCTGACGATTGTGCTCATCGGCGTCGTCATCGTGCTCAATTACTGGGCCCAGAACAACGCCTTGTGCGGTGATCTCGAAGCCACCAACAGCACTCACGCGACCCTGTCCATCATGCAACTCTTCTGCCTGCTTTTTTACGCCTATGCAGCGGGCCTTGGCATGCAGTTTGACGGCGACCCGCTGGCGCTCGCCATGCAGAGTTTTACCCTGTTACTGGCGGGTATATTCGGTCTGGCGGCCTGGGC
>JAACFI010000549.1 GCA_009937575.1 Haliea sp. | reverse complement strand
CCCCCCGACCGAGGATGCGCATTATACGCATCGGATTAGGCCCTGCAAGGCCTTTCGCGAAAAAATTTCGGGGTTTTTGGCGACCGCTGCAGAACAGTACAAATAACCAGCGAAAACAGGCTGATACGTCCTGTTTCAGGTCACGCTCCAGCAGCGGATGTCGCCCCCGGCTTATCGCGATAGCGCTTGACACGCCAGCCCAGCAGCAATGCAAAAAGCACTATATAAACCAGTGCCTCCCCCACGTCCGAACGCGCCTGCCACAGCAGGTGCAGACAGGCCAGCACCGCCGCGGGATAGACCAGCCGGTGCAGGCGCTGCCAGTTGCGCCGCAGGCGGCGCTGCATGGCGCGAGTGGAGGTAAACGCCAGCGGCAGCATCAGCAACCAGGCAGCAAATCCCACGGTGATGTAGGGACGCTCAACCAGTTCTTCCAGTACCAGCGCAGGAGTCCAGCCGATGAAAAACTGCAGGAAGGCCAGCAGGTGCACACAGCCATAGAAAAAGGCGTAGAGCCCAAGCATTCGCCGCATTTTCATCAACACCGACCAGCCCGTCCACCGCCGCAGTGGCGAGACCAACAAGGTCAGCGCTAACAGGCGTAGTGCCCATTCACCGGTGACATGCATCACCGCCTCGGCCGGATCCGGACCGAGGTTGTTGCCCACCGCCGCATAGACCAGCCAGGCGAAAGGCAGGAGACAGAGGCAGAATACCCCTACCCGAACAGCGCGTTCCACGGTCAGTAGTACCTCGACAGGTCCATTCCGTCGTATAAATGGGCTACCTGCTCCCCGTAGCCATTGAACATCCGGGTGGGAATGCGATTGGGCTTAAACAGGGTCGAAGGCAGGCGGCGCTCGCTGGCCTGGCTCCAGCGGGGGTGGTTCACCTCCGGGTTCACATTGGAGTAAAAACCGTACTCCCGCGGGTTCAGGGCTTCCCACGAGGTCCCGGGCTGTTTTTCCAGCAGGCGGATACTGACTATTGACTTGATACTCTTGAAACCGTATTTCCAGGGCACTACCAGGCGTACCGGAGCGCCGTTCTGGTTGGGGAGAGTGTTGCCGTAGAGGCCCACCGACATCAGGGTCAGCGGATGCATCGCCTCGTCCATGCGCAGCCCCTCGCGGTAGGGCCAGTCGATAATACTGGTAAAGGATCGGGTACCGCGCATTTCACCGCGCCGATACAGGGTGCGAAATTCCACGTAGCGGGCTTTTCCCGTGGGCTCGAAGCGCTGCAGGAGGTCTGCCAGGGGAAATCCCACCCAGGGGATCACCATGGACCAGGCCTCCACGCAGCGGAACCGGTATACCCGCTCCTCCAGGTCGAAACCCGACAGGATATCCTCCAGGTTCAGCTTTCCCGGCTTGTGAACCTCGCCGGTGACCTCGATGGACCAGGGATCCACTGTCATTTCATGGGCATAGCGGCCGGGATCCCCCTTGTCAGTGCCAAACTCGTAGAAGTTACAGTAGGCCTTCACATCCTCCAGCGGTGCGGTAATCCAGGGGTTTACCACCCGTGGCAGGTGTCGCAGCCGCTGACCGGCTGCCAAGGACCGCCGGCGCCGCAGCCAGTCCCAGCCCCTTCACAAACTCGCGCCGCTGCATATAGGCGGACTCGGAGGTTATTTCAGAGGAGGCGATATGGGGGACAGTAAATCTCTTGCGCATAAGAACCCTTTCCGCTGTACGTGGCAAATACTGTATTTGAGAACAGGGATCGGGAGAATGGTTCCCTCCCGGTTGAAGAAAGCTGACGGCCTCAGCGCCTGCGTTTCACCACCGACATGATCGGCCCGGAGGCGGCGTAAGCGAGGAATGCAATCAGCAGAATCCGCGGAGGATCAACAGTCACCAGGCCGAAAATCAACACCACCGCAATCATCACAACGAAGGGCACACGACCGCGAAAGTCGATGCCCTTGAAGCTGTAGTAGGGAAAATTGGCAATCATCAGGAAGCCCAGGGTGGCCGTGAGCAGGGCCACCAGGACCGACACCTCGTAGGGAAGGTTCTCCCCTACCCAACCCAGGTCATGGCACACCCACACGGTGCTGACGATCACACAGGCCGCCGCCGGGCTGGCCAGCCCGGTAAAGTAGTTCTTGTCGGCGGTATCGATCTGGGTATTGAAACGCGCCAGGCGCAGGGCAGCGCAGGCCACGTAGATAAAGGCCGCGCTCCAGCCGAATTTCCCAAGGTCACCCAGGGCCCAGCTGAACATGACCAGGGCCGGCGCCACGCCGAAGGACACCATGTCAGACAGGCTGTCGTACTCGGCGCCGAATTTGCTGGAGGTGTTGGTCAGGCGCGCTATACGCCCATCCAGGCCGTCGAACACCAACGCAAACAGGATTGCGATGGGGGCACTCTCGAAATCTCCCCTGAGGGCGGCGATCACCGCGTAAAATCCGGCAAACAGGGCCCCGGTGGTGAACAGGTTGGGCAGCAGGTAGATACCCTGGCGCCGCACGGTGCGCCCGTCTACCGAGATCTCTTCCTCGTGCTCGTCCACCAGCATGTCCAGGCGCGGCGCTACACCGCCGGAAGGCTGCCCCTCCTCGCGCTTTTCCCGCTCCGGATTCGGATCCTGTTCAGGTTTATTCATGCTTTCCACTCAATTCAAGCTACAGATTATAGTATCAGACCGATAGGCCGTAGGTCTGCCCGGCCACTTCCCAGAAAGAGCGCACCAGGGGACTCGCCAGGCGCTGGCCAAGGCTGCACAGCCCGATGACCAGCGGCGGCA
>JAACFI010000037.1 GCA_009937575.1 Haliea sp. | reverse complement strand
CCCTCGTCGGAGCGCGCCCCGCCGCGGTACTCGTCCACCAGGTGGCGCTTGTACAACTTGCCGGCATCGGTGCGCGGCAGCTTCGGGTGGAAGTCCAGCGCCCTCGGCATCTTGATGTGGGAAATGCGGTCGCGCAGCCACTCCAGGATTTCAATGGCGGTTTCATCGGTGGCATCAGCCCAGTTCATGGGCTCCACCACCGCCTGCACCTGCTCGCCGAATTCCTCATGCGGTATGCCGAACACGGCCACGTCCGCCACCTTCTCGTGGCTCACCAGAATGTTCTCGATCTCCTGGGGATAGATGTTCACCCCGCCGCTGATGATCATGAAGTTCTTGCGGTCGGTAAGGTAGAGGTAACCGTCCTCGTCCAGGTAACCTACATCGCCGGTGGTGGCCCAACCCTTTTCGTTATAGGCACCGGCAGTCTTTTCCGGCTCCCTGTGGTACTCAAAGCGGGCCTGCTCACCGCTGAAGTAGATAGTGCCGATCTCGCCGACGGGCAATTCGTTGCCATCGTCGTCGACAATGTGGATCTTGCCCAAAAGCGCCGGGCCCACGGAACCCTTGTGGGTAAGCCAGTTGGCCGAGTCGATAATGGTGAAGCCGGCCCCCTCGCTCGCGCCGTAGTACTCCACGATCACCTCACCCCACCAGTTGATCATCTGCTCCTTGATCTCCACCGGGCAGGGCGCCGCCGCGTGGATCGCCACCTGCATGGAACTGATGTCATAGCGATCCCGCACCTCTTTGGGCAGCTTGAGCATACGGATGAACATGATCGGCACCCACTGGCTATGGGTGGCACGGTGCTCCTCGATCAGGGCCAGGGCCTTCTCGGGATCAAACTTTTCCATGATCACCGAGGTGCCGCCCATAAACTGGTTCATCATGTTGTAGTGCAGCGGCGCGGCGTGGTACAGGGGCGCGGGTGACAGGTACACCGTCTCCTCGCTGAAGCCGAAAGCGCTGCCCAGGGTGGGCGCGATCAGGGGGTCCGCGTCAAAAGCAGTATCGTGGGGTGGTATGAACACCCCCTTGGGCTTGCCGGTAGTGCCGGAAGAATACAGCATGGCCACGCCGTAAGCCTGGTCATCGATGGGCGTGGTGGCTTGGGCATCGGTAGCCTCCTCCCAGGATTCGAAGCCGGGCTTGATGCCATTGATCATGTAGAAATGCTCTACCCCGGTCGCTTCCGCCAGCAACTGCTCAGCGACCTCCGCCAGGTGCAGTGAACCCACGAAAAGCTTTGCTCCGCAGTTCTCGAGAATATAGGCGGTCTCGTCTTTCTTGAGGTGGGTACTGATCGGCGTGAAGACCAGCCCGGAGCGTTGGGCCGCCCAGGCGATCTCCAGGAACTGCCGATCGTTTTCGATCATCATCCCGATGTGATCGCCGGTTTTCAGCCCCAGGGAACGAAACAGCTGTGCTCCCTGGTTGGAGCGCTCGTCCAGTTGCCTGTACGTTACCATCTCCCCGGAATCGCCCATGATGATGGCCGGTTTGTGGGGATAAGTCTGAGCTGTGATACTGGGATGCGGCATTGCTTGGTCCTTGGGAATGACAGGGAATTAGCGGACACTATAAAATCAGGGCGGCGAAAGCAACCACCCTCAGCGGAAGCGCATCAGGCCCTCCTGCATGGCAGTGGCCACCATTTGCCCGTCGCGGGTGAAAAACCGCCCGCGGGCGAGGCCGCGGCCACCACCGACGCGCTCGACGTCCATGCTGAGCAGCAACCAGTCATCGGCGCGAAAGCTCTGGTGAAACCACAGGGCGTGGTCCAGGCTGGCCACCTGCAGGGAGGGGTCCGTGTAGGGCCTGCCGTGGATCATCAGGCAGGCGTCAATGAGGTACATATCCGAAAAATAGGCCAGCAGCGCCTGGTGCAGCCCGGTCTCGTCAGCGACTTTGCCGTTGGTCTTCACCCAGGCCTGTAAAGGCGGCATCTGCGGCGTCGGGTTCTGCCAGTCGAGAGGGGTACATAATCGCACGTCCAGGTCCTCCCCGGTGGTGACCATGAAATCCTGGTCGAGGGTGCTGGTGGCGAGAGCCTGCTGGCGGTCAGTGACAAGATCTTCCGGCTCCGCCACCTCAGGCATCGGCGGCTGGTATTCGTCACTCCGGGAGGCCTCCTGAAAAGACATGGAACTCACCAGGATGGGCTTGCCGCGCTGCAGGGCCACCACCCGGCGGGAACTGAAACTGCCGCCATCACGGGCGCGTTCAACCTGGTACTCGATATCCGTGGACGCATCGCCGGGACGGAGGAAGTAGGCGTGCTGGGAGTGGATTGTGCGACCCTCGTCCACCGTGGACACCGCAGCGCTGACGGCCTGTGCCAATACCTGCCCGCCGTAAACGCGATACGCCCCAGGATGCATATTGCCGCCGGTGAAATTGTCCTCGCCTGCGGCCCGCAACCTGATGACCTCCAGTAATTGCTCGAGCATGGTTTATAACCCCACAACGGTAGAGACGTCATTATCCAGATCTGCGATTCTGTGCCAAACTAAATCTGTGGCTGATAAAGGAGCATCAATGGACGGTCAACTCAGTCCCGGCGCACTGCGACAGAGGGTGCGGAGCGGTGAACATCGGGGCAATACTTCCGGTTTTGCGGCTGGATACGTACAGTGCAATATCGTGATACTGCCCGCAGACTGGGCCAACGATTTCCTCCGTTTCTGCCAGCTGAACCCCAAGCCCTGCCCCCTGGTGGCGACTTCCAACGCACCCGGGGATCCGGCGATACCACCTTTGGGGGATATCGACATACGCAGTGACGTGCCAAGCTACCGGGTTTTTCGCGAAGGCGAAGTGACGGAGGAATTACCGGATATCACCCGGCTGTGGCGCGATGATCTGGTAACGTTCGCGCTGGGTTGTTCCTTCTCTTTCGAGGAGGCGCTGCTGGCGGACGGACTGGAGGTGCGCAACGTCAGTGAGGGTGTCAACGTACCCATGTATCGCACCGACATCGACTGCACCGCCGCGGGGCCCTTCGCAGGCAAAATGGTTGTCAGCATGCGGCCCTTCCTGGCCGCCGATGCGATCAGGGCAGTACAGATCTGCACCCGGTTTCCCTCGGTACACGGTGCGCCGGTGCACCTGGGGGAACCCGGATTGATCGGTATCAATAACCTGGCGCGACCGGACTATGGCGACGCGGTCACTATTGCTGAAGATGAACTGCCCGTTTTCTGGGCCTGCGGTGTGACGCCGCAGGTGGCGCTGGAGGCGGCCCGTCCACCCTTCGCCATTACCCACAGCCCCGGCTGCATGCTGGTGACGGATTTACGCAACAGCCAACTGGCTGTGTTGTAGGAAATACGAGACGATGCTACTCAATTGCGACCTTGGCGAGAGCTACGGCAGCTGGACCATGGGACTGGATGCCGAGGTGATGCCCCACATCGACCAGGCCAACATCGCCTGCGGCTTTCACGGCGGTGACCCCCTGACCATGCGCAGAACCCTGGCGCTGGCGGCGGAACACGGTGTGAGGATAGGAGCGCATCCCGCCTACCCCGACCTGGTGGGTTTTGGTCGCAGGCCCATGAATCTCAGCGCCGACGAGATCATCGCCAACCTGCACTACCAGGTGGCGGCACTGGAAGGCATGGCCAACAGCCAGCAACTCGAGCTTGAATACGTCAAGCCCCACGGCGCCCTGTACAACGACATGATGGCAAAGCAGGAAGTACGTCAGGCGATCATGCAGGCGGTGGCGAGCTACCACAAGCCGCTGTCGCTGATGCTGCAGGCGACGCCGGAAGCAGAGCAGCACCGACAGGAAGCCGAGGAATTCGGCCTGTCACTGCAGTTCGAGGCTTTTGCCGATCGCTGCTACGACGACGACGGGAAACTGCTGTCCCGCAGTAAGCCCGGAGCGGTTCACGACCGTGGGCGTATGCTGGTTCAGGTGGAGCAATTGCAGCGGGACGGCACCGTCACCACGGTCAGCGGCCACGTCATCAAATTGCAAGCAGATACCCTGTGTGTCCACGGGGACAACCTGGAAGGCGTGCAGGCGATACAGGCGATCCGTGCACTGGTGGATGGAAACTGACACATCGTGGAACTGCACTCGGCCGGCGAAGACGCAATGATGCTGTACCTTGGGGAGGAAACCAGCCCGGAGGTGTCGGCACGCGTACAGGCGGCGGTCTCCGCGTTAGAGGAGGCCCTGGGTGATGACCTGGTAGACCTGGTTCCCTCCTATGCCTCCCTGCTGATTATCTATGACCCGATGACAACTGATCACCTCAGTGTGGCGCACCGGGTGAAGCAAGCCCTGGCATTCCTGCGATCCGTATCCGCCAGCGAAGGGCGCAGTGTGGTGCTGCCCGTATACTATGCCCCGGAGGCGGGTGAAGACCTGGAAAACCTGGCAGCCAGGGCGGGGCTGTCGACCGATGACGTAATCGCCCTGCACAGTGGCGAAGAGTACAGGGTCTACGCCATTGGTTTCGCCCCGGGTTTCGCCTATCTCGGGCAGGTGGACGAGCGCATCGCCGCCCCGCGCCTGGCCACCCCACGCCAGAAGGTACCCCGCGGCGCCGTGGCCATTGCCGACCGCCAGACCGCTGTATACCCGGCGGTTTCTCCTGGGGGCTGGAACCTTATCGGGCGCTGCCCGGTGCGCATGTTCGATCCCGATGCCCGGCCCACCATGCCGGTGACAGTCGGCGACCGGGTCCGCTTCGAGCCCATCTCCCGGGACCGCTTCCTGGCAATGGGGGGGGAACTGTGAGCCTGAAGGTCATCCAGCCCGGTATCCTGAGCCTGCTGCAGGACAGCGGCAGGCGCGGGCAGCATCGCATCGGCCTGACCAACGGCGGTCCCCTGGATCGGGAGGCCTTTGACTACTGCAATCGCCTGCTGGAGAACCCGGCGGGCAGCACCGCCCTCGAGGTCAGTTTCGGCGGTGTACACCTGCAGGCGCAGGTGGATACTTTTATCTGCGTCACGGGAGCCAACCTGCCCCTGCGTACCAACGGGGAAACCCGTCCCCTGTGGGAAGTACTGCCGGTGGCGGCCGGGGAAGACATCCAGCTGGATTTTGCAGAAAACGGCTGCCGCGCTTACCTGGGCGTCGCGGGAGGATTCACTATCCCGCCCAGCTTCGGCAGCAGCGCCACCGTTGTGCGCGAACACATGGGCGGCCTGGATGGAGACAAGTTGCACGCCGGGGACGAACTCCCCTGCCCGACGGTGAACAAGCGTCGGCGCCTGTACCTGCCCCGGGAGCGCCACCCCCATTACAGCCACGAAATCACTGTGCGGGTCATACCCGGCTACCAGCAGCACCACTTCAGCCGCTTGCAGCAGCGACGTTTCTTCAGCCACGGCTACACCGTGTCTGATCGCTGTGACCGCATGGGATATCGCCTGGAGGGCCCGGCGATTGAGTGTGATATCGAGGGCATCCTGTCGGAGGGCATCTGCTCCGGCGCCATACAGATACCTGCCGACGGCCAACCGATCGTACTGTTGAACGACCGCCAGACCATCGGCGGTTATCCCAAGATCGGCTCGGCGATTTCCCTCGATACAGCACGACTATCGCAGCTTACGCCCGGCGGCACGGTGCACTTCGCCCCGATCAGTCCCCACGGCGCCCACAACGCGCTGCACCTGGCGAGCAGCTTCGCCCGGCGCCAACCCCTGATGGAGCGCCGCCCATGAGCGAACTGGAACTGAGTATCGCCATCGAGGAACTGCTGGTGGAACGCAACCCGCGAAATATGCAGGTCGCCCGATCGGCGCTGGAACCGGGTTACTACCTGCGCGCCGCCCGCTATCTGGAGGGCATTGGCGGCAACGTGATCATCGGCACCGGTTTCCCTGTTAACGGCACCTTCGAGACCGATGGCCCGGTAGGCGCCATCGCCCTCTACGACACCCTGGAGGCACTGGGTGCGAATCCGATACTAGCCTGCGGCCCACCCCTGTCTGATTCCCTGGAGGATGGCTACCGGGTACTGAAGCTGGCCGCGCCGGATCTCGATAGCGCAGGGCAGGAGGCACAGCAGCAGCTTGAACGACTGCAACCAACCGCCGTTGTATCGATTGAGCGGCCGGGCCTGGCCGCTGACGGCCGCTATTACAATATGCGCGGTGAGGATATCACCGATCGCGCCGCCTTCTTCGACCCCTATGTGGACGGCGCCAGCTGCCCCACCATCGCCGTCGGTGACGGCGGCAACGAGATTGGCATGGGCAACATCGCCAGCGCGATTAAGGAACTGGATATCAATGCCTCGATCACCGGATGTGACGTACTGCTGGTGGCGGATGTATCCAACTGGGGTGCCTACGGATTGATTGCACTACTTGCCGTGTGGGCGCAAGAAGACCTGCTCGCGAAGGTGTCTCCGGTGAACATCCTGGACTATCTTTCCGCCCGGGGCAGCGTGGACGGCGTGACGCGCGAGAACACCCTGACCGAGGACGGGCTTGAGGCCGAGGAAGGCCTGCGGGTCATACGGGAACTGCGGATTCTTACGGGATTCCTCGAGGGCTGAATTTTTTGAAACACAGGTAAACACAATGAACACTGTATATTTGAACGGCGATTACATGCCGATGGACGAAGCGCGGATCTCCCCCATGGACCGGGGCTTCCTGTTCGGTGACGGCATCTACGAGGTGGTACCCTCCTACGATGGCAAGCTGGTGGGTTTCGGCCCGCACATGGATCGCATGCAGGACGGTCTCGACGCCATCGAGATCAAGCTGCATGTGGAGCACACACAGTGGCGGGGTATTGCCGATGAACTGATCGAGCGCAACGGCGGCGGCAACCTCGGCATCTACTTCCACGTAAGCCGCGGCGCTGACACCCAGCGCAACCATGCCTACCCGGAAGGCATCGCGCCAACCATTTACGCCTTCGCCTTCGAAATCCCACCGGCGCCTATGCCGGACAAGAGCGCTGCCACCTGCTACACAGTGTCCACCGCAGAGGACCTGCGCTGGAAGCGCTGCAACATCAAATCCACCGCCCTGCTGGGCAATGTCATGCACTACCAGCAAGGCTACGCCGAGGGTAACAGCGAGACTATCCTGTACAACCAGGACGGTGAGCTCACCGAGGCCGCCGCCTGCAACGTGTACGTGGTGAAGAACGGTATTGTCGCCACCCCCTTCCTTGATCACCAGAAGCTGCCCGGCATCACCCGCCTGATGCTGCTGGAGATTCTGCGCCGGGACGGCAGCATCCCGGTGCAGGAACGGGCGGTGAAGCTGGAGGAACTGGAAGACGCCGACGAGGTGTGGATCTCCAGCTCCAGCAAGGACATCGCGCCGGTGGTCGAGATAGACGGCAAACCGGTGGCGGATGGCGATGTCGGCGATGTCTGGCTGGCAGCGCAGACCCTTTACTCCGCCCATAAATTCGACTTCTGATGGCACGCCCCAACCAGGCCAGGCTGGACCTCGCGGCGCTGCGTCACAACCTGGGCGTCGCCCGGGGGCTGGCACCGCAGTCAAAGGTCATGGCGGTAGTGAAGGCCAACGCCTATGGTCACGGTGCCGTCACCATCTCCCGGCAGCTGCAATCCCTGGCAGACGCACTGGCGGTGGCCAGTATCGAGGAGGCGGTGGAACTGCGGGATGCGGGGATCACGGCCCCGATCCTGCTGCTGGAAGGCGTGTTCGAGGCCAGGGAGTTGGGCATCGCGGCGCAACTGGGTTTCTGGGTGACCATCGACAACGAGTGGCAGATGCGCTGGCTGGAGGAGGCCGTGCTCCCGGAGCCGGTGCACTGCTGGCTCAAGGTCGATACCGGTATGCATCGCCTGGGTGTACCCGCCGCGCGTACCGACGAGTTTTACGCACGCATAAAAGCCAGCGGCAACACCGGCGACAACCCGGTCATATACACGCACTTTGCCTCGGCAGACGATGTTACGAGCGACCAGACCAGCGAACAAATGGCCCTGTTCGACCGGGCCTGCGACGGCCTGCCCGCCCTGCGCAGCGCCGCCAACTCGCCAGGGTTGCTGGCCTGGCCGGATGCCCGCTATGACTGGGTGCGCCCTGGCTACATGCTGTACGGTAACTCACCCATGGCCGCACCCCATCCCAATGCCAAAGATCTGCAACCGGTGATGACCCTGACCTCCGCGGTGATTTCCGTGCGCGAGATTGCCGCCGGTGAAGCGGTGGGCTATGGCGCCAATTGGATCGCAGCGCGCCCCTCCCGCATTGCTACGGTTACGATCGGCTACGGCGACGGTTATCCCCGCGTGGCGGCAAACGGCACACCGGTACTGGTGAACGGCCACCGCGCCGGCCTGGCCGGGCGCGTCTCCATGGACATGATCACCGTCGACGTGACCGAACTGCCCGAGGTGCAGGTAGGTGACGAGGTGGTGTTGTGGGGCAAGGGCCTGCCCTTGGCAGAGGTAGCCAGCCACGCGGGTACCATCGGCTACGAACTGACCACTCGCATGCCGGCGCGCACGCCGCGGGTGGTAATCAATGACTAGGGCGGCTCGTTCCGATACAACCTGGGTCTTCGGTTACGGCTCACTGATTTACAAGGTGGATTTTCCCTACCAGCAGAAGGCGACCGCCAGCATAAGCGGCTGGGAGCGCCGTTTCTGGCAGGGATCCCACGACCATCGCGGCACTCCCTGTGCGCCCGGGCGGGTGGTGACGCTTATTCCCTCCCCCGGTGCCACCTGCCGCGGGGTGGCCTACCTGGTTGAGCAGGAGGTGTTCGAACATCTGGATCACCGGGAGAAGAACGGCTATGAACGCTACTCCGTCACTATCTGCCTGGATGAGAAAGAGGTTGAGGTAGATGGTCTGATCTACGTCGCCACCGAAGACAACCACGCCTACCTCGGCCCGGCCCACCTGGAGGAGGTCGCCTCTCACATTTCCCGCTCCCACGGCCCCAGCGGCAGTAACACCGACTACGTGTTACAACTGGCGCGGGCACTCAGGAAACTGGGTGATCACGACCCCCATGTGTACGCCCTGGAGGCCCTGCTGACGCAGTGAGTCGACCTCAGGCCTCCCGGCAGAACTGCGCAATACTGGCCGCCGTCTCCCGGCTGATTTCGGGGCAGGCCACCACGAACATCTCGGTACCGTGGATGGTACCCATGACCTGGCGACAGCGGGCGGGTACGCCGGCGCGCATCAGCAGGCGGTAGAACTCGATACCCTCGTCCCGCAGGGGGTCGCATTCATTGACACTGATCACCGTCGGCGGCAGCCCACGGACGTCTTCTTCCGTGGCCAGGCCGGGCCAGGCCAGCGGGTTGCCCTGCTCGAACGCCTCAATACCGTAGGCCATGGCTCCGTGATTGTTGTGCAGGTCGATGAGCAGGCCGTTGTTTTCAATCGAGGACGGGTAGCGCTCCTGGGGCCAGGTACCGGCAATATAAGGGCACAATGCATACAAGCCCCGGATCAGGCCCAGGTCGCCATCCTGCTTCAGCTTCAGCCCGGTGGCCAGGGTCAGGTTACCACCGCCACTTTCACCGGCGACGATGATATGCCCGGTATCGATACCCAGTTCTTCGCCCTGGTCTGCCAGCCATTTCACGCCCGACACGCAGTCGTTGAGTCCCGCCGGAAAGGGAGCCACTTCCTCTGCCGAGGAGGGGGTCACACAGTTGCGAAAATCCACCATGGCGACGGCCACACCCTGCCTGGCGATGGTCTTGCCCCAGGCGCGATAGATGCCGTAAAAACATGACATAGCCTGCATGCCGCCGCCGTGTATGTAATACACGCAGGGGAGCGTCTCCTGGCTATCGGGGCGGATTAATTGCACTTTGATAGTGTTGCCATCGGGCTGCGACACGAATTCGTGAGTACTGATGGCCAATCCGTCCGAGGGTGCCACATGTTCGTTGTCTACCATTTCGAACATGGCAACCATCTGTTCCATGCGGGCGAGGGACTCAGGACTGTTTGCCTCTTCCAGCAATTGCTCCCTGCTCTCCACATCATCCATCATCAGGGGCGGCATGGCGCCCATCATCTGCTTAATGCGGGGATCTACTCTGGGGTCATCGTTAAGTTGGGCCATGGCGGGAACTCGAGCTCGTTTTCAGAAAATGCCCGAGTATAAACGTGTTGCCCCGCCCTGTGTGAAAAAACTGGCTGTACCACGGTCACGTTTAATTCAGTTCAGGGTTCCCGGCTCTTATGGGCCAGTGAGTGCGCGTTCTGCTCCCAGTTCTGACCGTCAAATTCAACGATCTTGACAGATGCAGGCGTACCATCCAGGCAGTTTACGTTTACATCGACCCCGTCCGGATTGGACCGGGGGGTATAAAATGGTTTGATACCGCAGTGTTTACAAAAGCTGTGCCTGGCCGTCGCGGTATTGAAGGTATAGGTCGTCAGACAGTCGTGGCCGGACAAAAGCCTGAACTTGCTTGCCGGTACAATCAGGTGCAGGAATCCGGACTTGGTGCAGATCGAGCAATTACACCGCTCGACTTCGAGATCCGCGGGTGCGTCCACTTCGAACCTCACCGCTCCGCAATGGCAGCTGCCCGCGTAGATCATCCCTGGTCCACAGTAAGAACCCGGAAACTTACTCCGGGGTAGACATCGCCTCTTTCACCTTCTCGACGTCAACAGAATCGGCTGCCTTCTCCTTGTCGACGGCGTCATAGGCTTTTTCGTAATCTACTTCGCCGCTACTTACAGCCTCTGTCATCTTCTCTTTATCTACCGATTCAACCGCCTTCTCCTTATCGACTGCCTCGGCCAGTTTACCCATGTCCTGGGCAACTGCGCCGGCAGGTAATAAAGCCAGGAGCAGAAGCCTGAAAATCCACTTATTCATGTATTTCTCCGATCAAAGGAACATGCCTTGCCACGTCACAGGATAGACGAGTTTCACAGGCATTGCATTTTCAGGTGGTCCAGCGGCCCTGGCGGCAGCGCTTCGAAAAAAAGGTAAAGGGCAAGCCCGGCAGCATAATTCTCAAACCCAGAAAGGTTCCGCCGTCTTCACCCGGCGCCACAGTGGCTGCCCGACCTTGATATTGTGGCGCACCCGCTGTTCCGACCATTGCTGCACCCGCCAGATTGTCGAGGGCTTCAGCAGTCTGGGGGGGAGAGTGGCCAACACTTGGCGTGCCACCACCGCGTCATTGGCCTCCCCCAGAAGGTCCTGGATCTTCTCCATCAGTTGCAGGTAGTTATCCACCTGTCGACCCTGCCACAGGCCGGCAAAAAACTCCGTGGCGTAGCGGGCCTTCTTGCCCCTCTTGCGCAGGCTGTGACGATCCTCTTCCGACATCCGCGACAGGGGACGGATATCGAGCAGGAAATCGCGCCTGGTTTTATCCAGTACCCCCTGGGCAAAGGGCTTCAACTCGAGATCGAACATAGCCCCTTTTTCCAATTCCAGGGCCAACACCCAGCGCTGGAACTCAAGTACCAACCGGGTAAACCGCCTGCTTTTGAATAGTTCCCTGGCCTCTGCCGTTGCGCGCCGCCTTTCGGTGGCAGCGCCCCTTGCCAGGTTTGCCAGGCTGACCCGTGACCTGGGCCGGCTCTCCTGGATCGAGGGCACCGTTTCGCTGAGAAACACGTGCCAGTCCCGCGCCGGGGCCAGACGAGCCTGGAACCAACGGAACTCGCCATTGAAAGCCTTGCGTTTGTCATAGGGCAGGCTTTTCTTGAAAGCCCGCAATGCCGCGCGAATCCTGCGAATGGAGACGCGCGCCTGGTGAACGCCCTGCGGGGAGCCCTCCTGCACAGGCTGGTGACTGGTGGACAGGTGGCGCAGGGCCTCGGCGACGATCTTGTTGAACGCCTCCCCCACACTCATATCCGGGGAGAGCAACACCGCTCGCGCCTTGGTGGGCCCGGGGCGCAGCGAGGGTCGGGCAAGTCCGTAACCGCGCTGGGCCTTACTCAGGTACAGCGGGACCAGGTCAATTTCATTGCAGAGCTCGAGAATGAAGTCCAGCATCGCCAGTGGGCTGCCTTTTAGCAACTCGAATTCAACCTCGGAGACAGGGACACGACGTGATTTTGCGCCGTGACCACGAATCTCGCCAATATCAAGGGCTATCTCGAAGCGGGTATTCCCACGGCCAAGAACCAGGGCCGTACGCCGGATTTCCGTGGTAAACACCGGTTGCAGGTTCATTTTCCTGCCAGTGGGCCGGACCCGGGCCATCACGGTCTTGTCGAATAAATCCGGATCCGGTTGATCGTTGGCCAGAGGAACATTCCATTCCTCGTTGTTCTGCATGCCGACCAGGCCCGCTGAGGCCAGCTTGAGGGTCTGTTCAAACCTGTTGCCCGTCTTCCTCACGCGCAGGGCAGCAGAAGCCTTTCGCAGGGTATGTTGGCGGGTATCAAAATAGGTACTGGTCAGCTGACGAGTTGTCGCCCGGGACCTGGCATGTTTGCGCACCAGGCGTGATTTCAATAGCTTTCCTGCAAGCGTCGCATCCAGCGTAAATTTCATTTCGCTTTCAATACTCGCAGCCTCCGGGCTGCAGGTATCTGGCGGAGAGATTCCGGGTTTACTCAAAGGGGCAGGGGCGCATTCCATCGCTGCGCTATCAGAACTCAAATCATCCATAAGGCGGCGAATTGTATAGCAGCCACTACGGATTTACGAGAATGTCACCAGAATCCTTAGCTGAATTTTCGCTGTATTATTCAGCCACGGCACATCCCGGGGCGGAAACCGTGCTGGTGAAGCCGGACTGATTATCCGGCCACGGCGACCCGGTCTGCGGCGCAGGTCCTGAGGCCCGTCCAGCCCAGGCGGTAGATCGGCGCGCCGTTGGCGATCATCGCACCCTGGATCTCCGCAAACAGGGCCGGATACCTGTAGAACGGTATCCGCGGGAACAGGTGATGAATCGAATGATAGTTCTGGTACCCCCAGGCCGCAGTAACCAGTTTTCCAGCGGGCCCCGGCACGATAATGGTGGAGGTATCCACGTAGCGACCGACGGACTCATGTGGCGTGTGCACGATGTAGGCAAACAGGTACAGCAGGATCAGCAGGCCGAGAATTTCCGCCACCGCGAACAGGGCCAGTCCCTCCAACCAGTAACCCGCGGCGAGAAAAGCCATTCTCGGTGCCCACGCCGCCAGGACTTCCAGACAGAGATACAAATCCTGCTTGCGCGGACCGCGGGACCAGCGGTGACGCAGATAATAGGCGAATTGATCCAGATACAGTCGCGACACAATCTGTACAGCCCGCCAGGGTGAGTTTCTGAGTTCAGACAATACGAAGTCGGGGTCCTTGTCAGGATCGTTGGTATGGCGATGGTGGGCCAGGTGCTCGTGACGATGGGCCGTCAGTGGAATCATGATGACCCAGGCGGCGAGATAACCCAGCAGTTCATTTACCCAGCGCAGGGAGCTGTGGCTGCCACTGATCGTGCCGTGGGCGGCCTCGTGAAGCACCGTGTAGGCCGCGTAGGTCAGCAGGGACATCAACAACATGCCAGGCAACAGGGCCAGGTGGCCTGACACGACCAACAGCGGCGTCGCGAGGTAAGCGACGAATATGGCCACGCCGAGTACCGCCGTAGGCCAGGCAAAATCGCCCATATAGTGTTTTGCAGATTCCAGCGCCTGCAGGTTGAGGTTTGCTTTCCCGCTCATTTTGCTTATCTCCGGTGGAGTTATTACAGGCCTACAGGATGCGCTTACCCCGCCACTGATTTCAGTGTATTGTCAGACAACTGGGTGTCATAATCCGCCACACACACTGAAAAGGACGAAAAATTGGAGAATATCAGCCCAGTCTACGCCCGGTTTGTGCTGCGTGAACTGACCGGCAGGGGCATCGAAGCCTCCCGGGTGCTGGCGGGTACGACCCTGGACCGCGAACGACTCGAAACCGGTGGGGACATCTCCGTCGGGGATTTCGTTACCATCCTGGATAACGGCAGAAAGCTCGGCGACGACGAGCGCCTGGGATTGATGATCGGGCGACACTGCAACCCGTTGACCCTGGGCCCGGTCGGGGCGGCAATGGCAAACGCTCCAACGGTCCGGGAAGGACTGCAGGCCATGGAAAACTACAGTCGCTTGCATGCCAGCTATATCGGCGTGACGGTACAGTCCAACCTGGAGGGATTGTCGATCAAGATCGATTTTCTACAGGACCTCCGTGACACGGAACGCTTCCACAGCGAAAGCGCCGTGATGATGCTGCAAAACTATGTCGAAACCCTCACCGGTCGGCTGCTCGACGACGCCACCTACCGTTTCAGTTTCCCGCGACCGGAGTACGCGGCGGAATATGCCCTATGTATGCACAGTCCTGTGGCCTTCGACTGCAAATACACTTCTATAGAACTGCCCCGGCACTGGCTGGAACTCAAGTCGCCCTACTTCCACGTGGATATGTGGCGGCAAGCACAACTGAAACTGTCAGAAAAAATCCGGGAATTCGGCGCCAATAATGAACGGGCCTACACCCAGTACCTCACCTCCCTAATGCAATCCCAGGACCCTCCCCTGCCCGACCTGACCAGTATTGCAGACAGCCTGCACCTGTCTGAACGAACGCTCACACGCCGCCTGAAACAGGAAGGTGCCAGTTACCGTGAAATCCGCAACAAGGTTCTGAACACCTGGGCCCGCCAGTACCTGATGCACACCAGCGACAGCGTGGAGTCCATTGCGGCCTCCCTGGGTTACCAGGACGCGGCAAATTTCCGGCGCGCTTTTCGCAACCGGGAGGGCTGCTCGCCGCGCGAGTTCAGGGAGCGCGCCTCGACAGCGGATAAGGCATGAACTATGTTGACATTAACCAGGCCGTGAGCGGCTGCACGCTCCCGGTAGCAGATTGATATGGGTATAGCTGTGACCCCCCGCAGTCCTTCGAAACACAAGTTGATCAGATCGGGGCCGATTTACGTCGGGGCCCTGTTGCTCGTTTTTCTATCGGCCGCAACCCGCTCAGAAGACTTCAGCATCCTGCTGATTGCCGCGCCCGCTCTCGACCAGTCCATATTCCAGCGCAGTGTGATCCTGGTGAGCACGCACGATGACGGGACGGCAATGGGCGTGATACTCAATCGCCCTCTCCCGGTTGACTCATCCCGACTGTATCCGGGAGATGATCTGATGAAGGATGCCGGCCTCGTCCACTTTGGCGGGCCGGTACACATCTCTACCCTACTGTTCCTGTTTCAGGCATCTGCAGAGCCGGAAAATGCCCTGCACCTTTTCGACGATATTTATCTCAGTAACGACCGACAGATTCTGGCCGAACAATTACGCCGACCCCGGAGCGAATCCAGGCTGGAGTTCTACGCCGGGTACGCGGGCTGGGCGCAGGGGCAATTGCAGGCGGAGATCCTGGAAGGGAGTTGGACCACTGTCAGGGCCAGTAGTCGCCTGGTATTTGATACCGACCGGACCTCGATCTGGGAAGTGCTGCGGGTCAAGCGGCCCGATGAATGGATCTGAACGCGAATGAACCCGCTCGAGATTACCGCAACTATTCGCTACCTGGTGCCGACCGGCGACAAGCCGGTTTATATCGCCTCAACCGGCGGGGCCGACGCGGCAATGAATATTGGCGCGGACTTTGAAGAGCATACCGTCACGATTCACGACGCGCGGCAACTTGACCCAGCCGCCAGTCTGGACCGGCAGGGTTTTACTCTGGTGCAACACCGGACCCTGGTACAGGATTTCTACCGGCTGGAGGCCGTCCGGCAGGATTACGAGCGGGAAATTTGCGACCTGGTATTGGCCGCCAGTGGTGGTGGGGAGGCCCTGGTATTCGATCACACATTGCGCTCCGACTCGCGCGAGGTCCGCGGTGAGCGTGTGACCCGCGAGCCCGCCTCTGTTATCCACAATGACTACACCGACGCTTCCGCGGTAAAACGCCTTCGGGACCTCCTACCCGCGGACGAAGCTGAACGGCGCCTGCAGCGGCGTTTCGCCATCATCAACCTGTGGCGCACCGTCGGGTCGCCGGTTATTCGGAGCCCACTGGCCTTGTGCGATGCCGCATCGCTTGGCCAGGCCGATCTGGTGGCCAGTGAAAGACGCGCCCAGGATCGCATCGGGGAACTCGAGCTGGTAGCGTGGAACCCCGAACATCGCTGGTATTACTACCCGCAGATGTCCCTCACGGAGGCCCTCCTCATCAAGACCTTCGACAGCGCCGACGACGGACGCGCCAGGCGCTCTATACACACAGCTTTCGACAACCCCAGGGCCCCGGCGGACGCCCCGCCCCGCGAAAGTATCGAGTCCCGGCTACTGGTGTTCTACGACTGAAACGTCCCGCTGCTGGACGGTATTTCGCTAAAAACCACGCAAAATATGGTGATTTAGCCAGCCAGTTTCCCTCCAAAGCTGTTAAAAATTCACAAACAACTACCTGTCTGCGAGCCGCTTGAACGAAACATGCTACGGTAAGCATGGTGCAGTAAACCGGTGCTGCATGTCTGCTTATCGAGGGATGCAGGGATGTGGAGTATTATTGAGGTGCCCGGTAGCTGTGCAGCAAGCCCGAACATATATACCAAAAATAAGGTTTCCGGAGGCTCAGCATGAAATCCAATTACACCCCACTGTTCCTGGCTGTCAGTGCAGCTATCATTTCCTATACCGCGGCCAGCCCCGCCAGTGCGCAACTCGACGCAGTGCTTGAAGAAGTCGTGGTCACTGGTACCCGCGCACCGGGACGGTCGGCAGAAGACCTGCCGGTACCCGTGGACGTACTGACCGCGGAGGCCATGGCCAATACCGGGCAGACCGAGGTCGGCCGGATGCTGCAGAGCCTGGCGCCCTCGTTCAACTTTTCCTCCTCCAGCATCAGTGACGGCACCGACGCATTGCGCCCGGCTACCCTGAGGGGCCTGGGGCCAGACCAGACCCTGGTCCTGATCAACGGCAAGCGGCGCCACCAGGCTTCGCTGATTCACGTCAATACCTCGGTGGGCCGCGGCACCGCCGGCGTGGATTTGAATGCCATACCCGCCGCGTCCATCAAGCGCATTGAAGTACTGCGCGACGGCGCCGCCGCCCAGTACGGGTCCGATGCCATCGCCGGCGTGATCAACATTGTGTTGAACGATGCCGATGAAGGCGGCCGGGCCTACGCGTCCTACGGGGAGTACACCGAAGATGACGGTGAGACCTACAACGTAGACCTCAATGCCGGTATGCCGCTGGGTGATGGGGGCTTCCTCAACGGCACCTTCAACTACCGCGACCGCGGGGATACCACCCGCACCGGGAAACAGGGAGCCTGCGCCTACGGCGGCTGTGAAGACACGGACGGTAACGGTATCGACGAGCCCGGTGATCCGAGGGAACTGACATTCGACCGAAAGTCGTTTCGTATCGGTGATGCGGAGTCAGAACAATTTGGGCTCGTCCTCAACGCGGCCTACGCCCTGGGCAAGGGGGAACTGTACGGGTTCGGTACTTACTCGACCCGGGAGAATGAATCTGGCGCCTTCTACCGCAACCCGGATTCGGGGTCATCTTCGTACCTGGATGATGGCGACAACGTTATCCCCGACGGTTTCCTGCCGATCATCAATTCCCAGATCGATGACTACTCGGTCAGTCTCGGCTACCGCATCGATTTCGACAGCGGGCTGGGGATGGACATCTCCTACACCAATGGTGAAAACGAGATCGAATACGAAACCAAGAACTCCATCAACTATTCCTTCGTCAACTACCTGAACTTTGGCGAAGGCCTCAGCGACGACGAAATCCGTTCGACGATTCCCCGCAACGCCGATGCCTACGACCTGGAGTTAGGCCTGGAAACCTTCAACCTGGACTTGCACCAGGGATTCGGTGATCTCGCCCTGGCGGTCGGCGCCGAGTTCCGGATCGACGAGTACAAGATAAAACCGGGTGAACCCTACGCCTACGACGATTTCGATTCCGTCCAGGGTGAACCCCTGTACCCGCAGAACGCACCCGGGGCGATACAGGGCTTCAATGGCATCTCACCGGTGTCGGCGGTCGACGAGGACCGGGATGTCTACTCCTTCTACGTCGATGCGGAATACGAGTTCACGTCCAACCTGCTGGTCAGCGCCGCGGTTCGCTACGACGACTACGACGACTTCGGCGATACCACCAACTTCAAGCTGGCGGGCAACCTGGCGGTCACCGATAATCTCCGTTTCCGCGGGGCTGTAAGCACCGGTTTCCGTGCACCCTCGATGCAGCAGCAGTACTTTAATAACATCAGCACCCAGTTCGTCACCAACCCTGACGACCCCGACGGGCCGCAGATTTCCGCCCAGATAGGCACTTTCCGCAATGACAGCGAACTGGCCAAGGCCATCGGCATTCCCGCGCTGGAAGAGGAGGAGTCAACCAACTACAGCTTTGGTGTGGTGTGGACGCCCCTGGACAAGTTGATGATGACGGTCGATTACTACTTCATCGAAATCGATGACCGCATCGTCATCAGTAACCGCCTGGAAGCCGACGACGACCCCACTGGCAACCTGGGGGATGCCTTGCAGGCCGTGGGCGCCAGCGCGGGCCAGTTCTTCCTCAACGGGGCGGACACTGAAACTGAGGGCGTGGACTTTGTAGCGACCTATACAGGGATTACCCTGTTCGGCGGCGAACTGGATATCACCCTTGCCGCCAACGTCACCGAAACCGATGTCACCGACCTCTACACTACCGGAGGATTGGCAGGCATCGATCCCGACGTGGTATTCAGCAGCCAGCAGATCTCCATCATCGAGGAATGGCAGCCGGAAGATCGCGTCAACCTGACCGGCCTTTACCAGATCAACAATTTCCAGTTCAACGTATCTTTCAACCGCTTTGGGGAGTACGCCGTGGAAGACGGGGGACGCCAGCGCTATGACGCGGTGATCGTCACCGACGTGAGCGCAAGGTACATGCTGGATAACGGGGTGGGCTTCACCATCGGCGGCAACAATGTCTTCGACGAATACCCTGACAAGAACAAGATCGGCAACAGCCGCGGTGGCACCCTGGAGGATTCCCCGGGGGGTGAAGTGTTCGTCGACAGTCCCGGAGTGTTCACCTATTCCCGCCGCTCGGCACCTTTTGGCTTTAACGGCGCCTACTGGTATGCGGGTATTTCCTACGACTTCTAGACACTGATGGTGGAGAGTTGGAGAACTGGAAAGGCTCCACAGCGAATGCTGTTTGTTTCTGAGCAGTTGAGCCTATCCAGTTCTCCAGCTCTCCGGCGCGCGCAATCCGAACAACACTAGGGCGTCACGATATTGAACAGCCCATCGGGCGACTCGAACAGGCCGAAAAAACGCACCAGGTCCAGTACACTGCCGTCGACCTCCAGATCATCGGAGGTCAGCGTCTCGCGCAGGTCCACGTCCCCGGTGAGCATTCGCACGAAAAGATCACGCGTCAACTGCAGGCTGGCATTGGACTCCACCGGCTGCTGCGCCTGGCGGTGACGCATCACCGAATTTTTCACACTTAACAGGTAAGTCTGGTCGAGGTCGATAAGATTGATTGCAACGGCCATCTCTACACCTTTTGCCTTCTCCGCGTCCAGGCGCACCGACATGGACTGGAAGAACTTGTCCATCGGCGTACGCTTGAGAACATCAGTCATGGTCGCCATATCCACCATCTGGTCGGGTACACCATGGCGCAGCTCATAGGCAGCGGCCAGGTAGACATCCCGCCAGGGGCCAGACTCAGCCTGGTAACCCAGCTGGTCATAGGTGTTGGCCAATAGCGCCTTAGCACTCGCATTGTCCGACTGGGCGAATACCAGGTGATTGAGCAATTCCGCAGCCCAGCGATACTCGCCCTCGTCATAGGCTGCCCGGGCCTTATCCAGCAGGGCCTCAGCGCCTCCAGCCAGTTCAACGTAGCGCCTGCCGGCCTCCACTGGCGGCAGGCTGTCCAGGTTTGCGGGATTGGCGTCGTACCAGCCCAGGTAGCCCTGGTATACCGCTTTGGCGTTGTGTTTTACCGTACCGTAGTAACCGCGGTTGGCGAAGCCCCGCTCCAGTGATTCGGGCAATTCCAGCTGCTCGGCGATCTCCCTGGGAGTCAGGCCGTTATTGAACATGCGCACGGTCTGGTCGTGGATGAACTTGTAGGTATCACGCTGTTGTTCCATGTAGGCATTGATACGCGCCTGCCCCCACACTGGCCAGTGATGGCTTGCAAAGTACACATCGGCCCTGGCAGCAAGGTTCATCATCTCATCGATATAACCGCTCCACTTGAGCGCGTCCCGAATCTTGGTACCGCGCAGCGTATAAAGATTGTGCATGGTGCGGGTGGCCACCTCGGCACCGCAATAGGCGCCCAGTTCAGGCAGGCCGAAAGTCAACTCGGCGGGCGCTTCCGAAGCCGGTGCGTTCTGGAACACGAATCGCAGGCCATCGATGGTTTTTTCCTGTGGGGTAGAGTCTATGATTTCAGTGGGCTCGATAATTCCGAAGGTACCGAAGGCCGGTCCCTTGCCTAAACCCGACCCCACGTGTCCCCGCTTGGAGCGGGCCAGGTCCCTGCCGTACATATAAATCGCCCGCCTGCCCATGGCGATACCGGCGATGATATTCTCGCTGGTTGCCTCATCCATGAAGCCCTCCGGGGCGATAATCCGCACCTCGCCGGCCCGGTACTGCTCCTCGCTGATCACCCCGAATACACCGCCGAAGTGATCGATATGACCATGGGTAAATATCACTGCAACGATGGGTTTTACACCGAGATGCTCCTGGGCCAACGCCAGGGCCGCTGCAGCGGTCTCCTGTGAGGTCAACGGGTCAACGATAATCCAGCCGGTGTCGCCCTCGATAATACTCATATTGGACAAGTCGTAACCGCGCACCTGGAATACGCGATCCGTCACCTTGAACAGGCCGTTGATTTTATTCAGGCTGGCCTGGCGCCACAAACTGGGATTTACGCTGGCAGGGGCGTCCCCCTGGATGAAGTCATAGGCAGGAAGGTTCCAAACCTCTGCGCCCCCGGCATCAATGACCACCACATCCTTACCGGTAGCGATAAACCCCCGTCGGGCATCCTCGAAGTCCTGCTGGTCGGAGATGGGCAGCGCCCTGGATACATTCCTGTTTATGTCGACGGTGAAACTACTGGGCGCGGAATGGCCCTGGGTGTCAGCGTCGCTGTCGAATTCCACCGCGGGTTCGCCACAGGCGGCGACAAACGAGGCAATCAACAGTGGCATTAATAAATCATGGGTTTTCATTTTCTAGGACTCGTGTAAACATTTCGGCACAGAGCATGCACAGTCTGGCACCACAAGTAAAATCATCGGTGCCCGCTGTTTCCAGCCTAACCGTGAGGAGCCTGCAATATAATGAAAAAATTACTCCTGCTTTCTGTCTTGGTCGGTCTCATGTTCGCAGGCTTTCTGGTCGGACGAGTTACCGCACCGGCGCCGCTTTACCAACCGGCAGCACTGGATGGCAAGGATCCCCTGGGCGCGGCCTTCGAAGACTTCCTGCGGGCGCAGGAAAACACCATTGCCCTGTTTCGTGACTCTGCGTTCTTTGATGGTGAACAGGCGCAGGCGGAGGCCTATCGTGGTTTTCTTTATGCTCTGGTCGGCGCGATCAAGGCAGGTGCCCTGCAATCCCACGACCACCCGCGCTTCATGCGCGCGGTGGACTGGACCAGCAAGAGCGGCCTGGACAACCCCGATAACAACTACTATATCGCCATGATTCACGACGACGCGGACTACCGGATTATCGGCAACCGCGGGAGCACCGCCAGCCTGGTGTTTCAGCTCGTGATCGGGCAGCCGGGCGTACGGGGCGCGGGCACCAGCGACAATGTCAGCGTACTGTATGACCGGGACATCATCACCGATGAGGACGGCGCCTTCGAGATCATCGTCAGCCGCCAGGACCCGGGGCCGGGGATCAACTGGCTTGCCAATGGCGAGGGCGCGGAGACGCTGCTGGTTCGGTTTACTCACAGTGACTGGTCAGGGGAGCGTGACAGCAGGCTGCTGATTGAAAAAATCGGCGAGGAAGGCAAACCCGCCCCCCTTCTGACTCCACAATCCATGGCGCAGGGGCT
>JAACFI010000259.1 GCA_009937575.1 Haliea sp. | reverse complement strand
GCGCTGGTGGATACCGAGATCAAGGTGCAGGACCGGGAGCTGGCGCAGATAAATGTGGAGAAGGGCCTGATGACCCTGGTGGACGAGGAGCGGCAGCGGGAGTTGCTGGGTCACCTGGAGGGACACCTGGTGAAGGCCAACCACGCCAGTGGCGGCAGTGCCGGGAACTCCATGATTGCTACCGCCCAGTTCGGCGGGCCGACGTTTATGAGCTGCAAGGTGGCCAACGATGCCGATGGGGATATCTATATCGCCGATCTCGAGGCCGCGGGGGTGGACCACTGTTTCAAGACCGAGCGCGCGGAGGGGACCACTGGCAAGTGCCTGGTGCTGATCACCCCCGACGCCGAGCGCAGCATGAATACCTTCCTCGGGATCAGCGAGACCCTGTCGAGCGAGCAGTTGGATGCCGAGGCGATTTCCGCTTCCGAGTACGTTTATATCGAGGGCTACCTGGTCACCTCCCCCACCGGCCGGGCCGCGGCGGTGAAGGCGAGGGAACTGGCGGAGGCCGCCGGGGTGAAAACGGCGCTCAGTTTTTCTGATCCAGGTATGGTCGAATTCTTCCGGGACGGGATGGTCGAGATCGTCGGCGAGCGACTGGACCTTATTTTCTGCAACGAGGCGGAGGCACTGGGCTGGGCGGAGACGGACAGCCTGGAAGAGGCCATCGAGAAACTGAAGCAGGTGGCGGGAAGTTTTGTGATCACCCTCGGCTCCCGGGGCGCCCTCACCTTTGACGGCAGTGAACTGGCTGAGATCCCGCCCCACCAGGTTCAGGCGGTGGACAGCAACGGCGCGGGCGATATGTTCGCCGGGGCTTTCCTGTACGCGATCACCCGCGGCGAGGATTTCCCCACCGCCGGGCGTTTTGCCAGCCTGGCGGCGGGCAGGATCGTGGCCAATTACGGGCCGCGGTTGCCGGCGGCGGATTATCCAGCCCTCCGCGCGGAGTTTTTCGGGGATTAATTACCGCAGGTATGGAGTAAGTTCGGAGGTTGATGGTAGCCCACGTTCACTCCAATACCTCAACGCCATCACCCACCTTGAGGCTCCCCATCTCCTGGTAAAGCAGGTTCTGCCCAAAATAAACCTTACCCTCAAAATGCCGGTACCCCGCCAGCACCCGGTTGATATCAGGATCGCGCTCTGCACTTTCCTGGACGATGGACGGCATCACGCAGCGCGAGCAGGGCTTGGCCACCTGGAACTCGACTTCGCCAATGCGGATTCGTCGCCAGTCGTCCTCGGCAAATGGCTCGCATCCCTCCACCACCAGGTTGGGGCGGAAGCGGTTCATCGGTACCGGTGACGGCAGTCGATCGTTGAGGTCATCCAGGGAGGCTTGCGAGATCAACAGCAGTGGGAAGCCGTCGGCGAAACCCACGGTCTCCCCTTCACGGGCATAGAGCCCGTCCACCAGGCGGGTGGATTCTTCAGGCATGAACACCAGGCGACAGGGGCGTTCCAGGCGCTCGCTGAGCCAATTCGCGGCCTCATCTCCCGCATCCTGGGCCAGGGCGTGATCGCTCCACACCCGCACCATTCGGGGTTTTACTGAAGGTGACGGCTGCTCGACGGCAAGGGAACTGTCACCAAGGTACAGCCGGATACGGTCATCATCCGCATCTACCTCAATCCGGCACATCGCGGGCAGATCCCGCTGGGTGAGAAATCCACCATTGTCGTTGACCACCATCCAGCGTCGGTCGCCCCGGGGACCGAAACGGTCCAGGGTGACTTCCGCAAGTGAATAGCCTGCACAGGACTTTAACGGGTAGATAACAATGTCGGTCAATCTCACTGCCATCTCCTTCAACGGTTACCCAGGAGGAGCGGGTGACTCAGTCCACCTGCTCCGCACCCCTCTGCCAGGGCCAGTGACCATGGAGTTCCAGGTGCATGGTGAACACCAGCACAGTGCGGATCAGTACCAGTAAACCCAGGCTGGAAATATCGGTGAGTGTGTGGGAGACGACAACGGTGCGTATGATATCTCCAGCCACCAGGAACTCGAGCCCCACCAGCATGATGCGGGCGAATTCGCGCCGGAACTCTGTAAACAGGTCGGCCTGGCTCAGTGCGCGCCGATGGCGCATCACGATGCGAAGGGCGTGAAAAACACCTCCCAGGATGACGATCACGCCGAGGGTTTCCACCGCGTAGGCGAAAAAACCGATGGTGGGGAGGTAGTATTCCATGTGGCGAGTTTCCGGTATGTCATAGGTGCAAGATTGAAAGTTTAGCAGGTCCGGTGGTGCGCGGAAGTTTGATGGTGCGCAGTGCGCACCCTACGTTGGATCGGAGCGTGATCAAGGGTAGGGTGCGCACTGCGCAGGGCCTGCCCCGCTTTATCGGGTACCATTAAGCCCGACCATACCCAACCTAGAACAGGTCTATTTGCTTCCCCGCCAGGTGCGCAAACGAACTCCCCACAAAACCCAATATCCCGTCCGCCACCGGCTCCAGCTGCCGGTCAACGTAATGCTGGTAATCCAGGGGCGCCAGCGGTTTCTCCGCGGGCTCCGCGCCGGAGGTGGTGATCACGTACTCCACCCAGCTGCCCCGGGAGGGGGCGGGCAGGCCGCGCTCTTCATACAGGCGCGCCGCCTGGACATGGGGCGGCACGTTGCGCTGGTACTCGTCGAGCCTGCGACGCAGGCGCTTGCGGTAGACCAGCTCTTCGTCCCTGCGCCCATCCAGTACGTCGGCGGTCAGTTCCTTCACGTAGTCCTCGTAGGGCTCTCCCATAAACACCCGCCGGTACAATTCCTCCTGGAATTCCCGGGCCAGCCGCGTCCAGTCGGTGCGCACGTTTTCCAGGCCCTTGAACACCAGGCGATCGCCATCCGGGCCCGCCACTACCCCGGCGTAGCGTTTCTTGCTGCCCTTGTCAGAGCCGCGCACGGTGGGCATCAGGAAGCGCTTGTAGTGGGTCTCGAACTCCAGTTCCAGTACACAGTCCAGGTCGAACTCCTCGCGAACCACCCGCTGCCACCAGTTGTTAAGGTCCCTCTCCAGTTGCTTGCCGGCGGCCTCCGCCTGGGCGTGATCGCTGGCCTCGTGGATCCACACGAACACCGAGTCGGTATCGCCGTATATCACCCGGTGGCCGGCCTCCTCGATATAGTCGCGGGTACGCCCCAGAATGAGATGGCCCCGGCGGGTGATGGAGCTGGCCAGGCGCGCGTCGAAGAATCGGCACCCGGGCGTGCCCAGCACGCCATAGAAACTGTTCATAATGATTTTTATCGCCTGGGACAGGGGCCCGTCATTCGCCCGCTTGGCGGCATCGCGCTGTTCCCACAGCTGCTGGATAAGTTCAGGGAGAATGTGGCCGCGCCGGGCAAAACGTGCCTCCAGGTAACCGGGTACCGTTTCATCTTCCTCCAGTTCACCGGATACGCCCAGGGCCAATCCCAGGGGATCCACCAGGAAGGTGCGAATGATACTGGGATACAGACTCTTGAAATCCAGCACCAGCACGTGATCGTAGATGCCTGGCTGGGAATCCAGCACAAAGCCACCCGGGCTGGCGATGTGATCGCTGCTGGCATTGGGAGCGACGTAGCCTGCCCGGTGCAGGCGCGGCAGGTACAGATTGTCGAAGGAGGCCACCGAGCCACCCAGGCGATCCAGGTTGAGGCCGGTCATGGCGGTGCGGGCGAGGGCGAAATCCAGCATATCGGTAGCGGCAAAAATCTCCGACACCAGCTCGCAATCCCGCAGGTTGTAATCCGCCAGCCGGGTCTTGTCCTCCAGGAACAGGCGTGTGATCTCTTCTCCCCGGTCGCTGCCATGCAGCAGTTTGCCCTCCCCAAGCAGTTGCCGCGCCACGTTTTCCAGGGAAAAACTCTCAAAACTGTAGAAGGCAGCACGCAGCAGCTCGATACCGTCCAGCACCACCCGCCCGGGGAGCTGCACCGAGCGTCGCTCACCGTCCTCGTCCAGCTCACGCCAGTGGGCGGGGCGCCGTTCGCGCCCCAATAACAACCGCCGCCCCAACTGGTCGGACAGGCGCTGCAGGTACCAGCAGTCGAAATTGATTACGTTCCAGCCGATCAGCACATCCGGGTCGTACTCCGCTATCCAGTCCAGGAAGGCCTGCAGCACCTCACCCTGGGATCCGCAGGCGGAAACAAAATCCTGCCCGGCCCCCTCCCCCAGCATGAAAACGCGCCGCACCTGTCGATCACCCTGGCGGCCATCAACCGCGATGGAATACAACTGCAGCCCTTCCATGGCGGTTTCGATATCGAAGGACACCACCTTAAGGCGCGGTCGGTAATCGCCAGACCTGATACCCGGGTTGAGCAGCTGCAGGTGCCGATCCCGCCGTATCGGCTCTCCGTGCAGCAGTGCCGCGCCGGCCACGAAACGCTCCATCAGGAATCGGTCCGCCGGGTTGATGTCCGCCTCCAGCGGTTCAAGTCCCCGCTCCCGCAGCATGTCTGCACTGCGCCGTGCCTGGCGATAACTGCGAAAATACAGCGCGGACACCGGTTCCAGGTGAAAATCCCGCAGCTCTACCGGCTTGAATTCCACCGCGGGCTCCGCCGCCAGCAACTCACGGGCCCTAGCCAGCTGCGAGCACGGCAGGAAAAACACACTGCGCTCACCCCTCACCAACGACTGCACCGGCCCCTGCTCGGTGGCGAACCAGAACTCCAGTTCCAGCCCGTCCCCGGCATCGCGCCAGTTACGGGAGAGCAGAAAACCCTCGAAGGTCTGTGCTGTCAAACTCCGTCCCCGTGTGTTCGCGGCGATGGGGCTGGGCTTGAGCCCCCGGGTGGCTTAAGCTATCACCCTCAGGCCCGGCCGCAGATTCCTGGCCGGCAGCTTATCTGGAAGGTAATGCAATGGAAAAGCCCGTCATCAAACAGGATCCCTTATACCAGCTCCTGCGCAACGAGGATATCAAGGGGTTCAACGAGCAGCGCGAACAGCTCGATACCAGTGAACTGAAGAGTGGCGACTACCGCGGCCGCGACCTGCGCAACATGAATGCCCGGGGTCTGGACTTCAGCAACTCCTACTTCCGCAATGCGGACCTCAGCGGCATCGATTTTCGCGACACCAACCTCGAGGGGGCGAGTCTGCTGGACGCCAAGTTGTCCGGTACCTATTTCCCGTCTGAGCTGAGCGCTACCGAGATCCGTCTGTCTCTGGATACCGGCACCCGCCTGCGCTACAAGCGGGACTGAGCCCCGTCACCCCTGGGATAACAGGTCCCGCAGGTCGATAATCGCGGCATTGGCGCGGCTGATGTAGGAGGCCATCACCAGGGAGTGGTTGGCCACGAAACCAAAACCCGTGCCATTGAGAATGATCGGGCTCCAGATGAAATCCTGGGTGCCCTCCAGTTCGCGAATGATCTGCTGCAAACTTACCCTGGCATTCTTTTTCTCCAGCACATCGGCGAAATCCACTTCAGCCGCGCGCAGGAAATGCAACAGTGCCCAGGCGGTGCCCCTGGCCTCAAAGAACACATCGTCTATCTCGGTCCACGGGGTGCGCACTTCCACTTCTGCGGAGGTAGCGGTGGATTGGGTAGCACCCTCTTCACCGGCCAGGTCGGTATTGAGACGGCGTTTGCCCACGCTGGCGCTCAGGCGCTGGGACAGGCTGCCCAGGCGGCTGTCCACCGTGGACAGCCAATAGCGTAAATTATCTGCCCGCGCGTAGAACTGGGCATTGGGTGCATTAACATCAGACAGGCGCCGAAAATAATTGCGCGCGTAATCCAGGCCGTCCCGGTACTCGGATTCGGATGCCGGCAGCATCCAGCTTTCGGTATTGAAATTGAAGCGAGGCTCTGCCAACGACAGATCCGGGTCCTCCAGGGACTGGGACTGGGAGCGGCTGTGCACCTCGCGCATGGCGCGGGCCAGATCGCGCACCTGGATAATGGCGCCGTACTCCCAGTTGGGCATATTGTCGAGCCACAGGCCCGGGGGAAAGATATCGTTGTGCAGGAATCCGCCGGGTTTTTCCAGCAGCGTCTTCATCACGCCCATCAGGGCGGCGGTGGTGACCGATCCGGTCACCACGGCGCCTCCGTCCTCGGCGGCAAAGACGGCGGCTTTCTCCTCAACATCAAACGTGTCCGGTGTCCTGCTCCAGTATATGCCCAGCAATACCGCCCCCAGCAGGTAAAGCCCAAGGACCACGCCCAGCGGTTTGGCGATACCGCCCTCGGGCAGGAAGTCGGCAATGTTGTCGCGCCAATCGGCCAGGGTTTCAGTCACTACGTTCATCTGTAGACTCCACTGTTAATGGTGTTGGTGTTGGTTGTGCTGCCGCCCGGCCGCGGCGGATTTGCGCACTGCAGCCTCGGTGCAAGCGACCTTACCGGAGGCCAGGTGCAGGCAGACCAGAGCGGTTTCGCCCGCCACCGGCATGCGTTCGAGTTGCAGCAGCATCAGGTGGGTGCCGCCGGGCGCCAGTCGCAAGCTGCCACCGGG
>JAACFI010000258.1 GCA_009937575.1 Haliea sp. | reverse complement strand
GCATGCGGCAAGCCACAGGGCAGTCAGCAGGCAGGCTACGATTTTCGGTATTCGGTGTTGACCGGCAATCATCAGGATTCCTTTGGATGGGTCTGCTGAATGATACCCTATGACCCTGGTGTATTGAGAGTGGTTCCCATGGGTCAAACCGGGCTGTTTGTTGTAGCAACTCCGATCGGAAATCTGGAGGATATTTCCCTTCGTGCGTTGCGAATCCTGTCTGAAGTGGATTGCATCGCCGCAGAGGACACCAGACATACCCGGATCCTGCTTGAACATCATTCGATTGGTACACGGATGCTGGCGTTGCATGAACACAATGAAGAAAAGCTGGCGCCGCGGTTGGTGGAACGATTGAACAACGGTGAATCCATCGCGCTGGTTTCCGATGCAGGCACACCACTGGTGTCGGATCCGGGTTACCGGCTGGTTCGCTTGTGTGGTGAAGCTGGCATACCGGTTTACGTCGTGCCCGGCCCCAGCGCCCTGACCGCAGCATTGTCCGTGAGTGGAATTTCCGTTGACCGGTTTTGTTTCGAAGGCTTTCTGCCGGCAAAACCCGCGGCCCGTCGCAAACGACTCGAACAGTTGGTTGATGAAGAACGCAGCATGGTTTTTTACGAGTCCAGTCACCGTATTGAAGCATGTGTCAACGACATGTGTGACATCCTTGGTGGCGACCGCGAGGCAGCGGTCTGCCGCGAACTGACCAAGCGATTCGAAACGGTGAAACGGGCGGCGCTGAGCGAGCTCAGCAGTTGGCTGGCGGATGACTCGAACCAGCGCAAAGGCGAATTCGTCATCCTGGTGGCGGCACAGGATCAGCCACGCGCTCAAAAGTTTGCCCAGGCCCTGTCAATGGCTGAGTCATTGCAGGAATACTTACCCGCCAGCCAGGCTGCACGTGCAGCCGCCCGTTACTTTGATGTGGCCCGACGCGAAGTCTACGCCGCAATGGAAAAGGATACAGGGGTGTAATCCGGCCGGGTCTGAGGGACAATGCATACGGGAGTCGGCCAGGCAATCGCTCTTTCGTCATCAGGACGTGAGGGAGGAAAGTCCGGGCTCCACAGGGCAGGGTGCCAGGTAACGCCTGGGGGGCGTGAGCCTACGGAAAGTGCAACAGAAAGTATACCGCCCGACCGTGGTCGGGTAAGGGTGAAATGGTGCGGTAAGAGCGCACCGCGCGGCTGGTAACAGGCGCGGCGATGGTAAACCCCACCTGGAGCAAGACCAAATAGGAATCCGCCAGCTGCGGCCCGCAGTGGATTCGGGTAGGTCGCTAGAGGCAGGTGGTGACACCTGTCGCAGATGAATGATCGTCCACGACAGAACCCGGCTTATCGACCGACTCGTCCCCTTCCCGCAAGGCAATCAAGGGGTCAGACTCCTTGATGTCGCCTTGATTCCCACGGCGAGAGCGTAGGAAGGACTATCAAGGAGTCTGACCCCTTGGTCTCTCTTATACTATTTCCTGCTAAAGGCTTGTTCCGAAAATAAAAAATCGGCCTTTAAGTTAAAGTGAATCCTTAAGTTGTGAATTTACTGGGTTGTTTTGTTGTAATTTTTACAATTTGAATCCGCTCCAAATCGCGCGTAAATTCCCCAAAATCAGCGCTAATCTACTGAAATTAATACGTTTTTTCCCTTTGGCTTGCTTGACAGTCTTGCTGACCCAGACCTATAGTGTTGAAAAGTGGGAATAAGTGGATAAATCTGGCTTTTTGTGGATTTAAAAGTCGGGTGAGTGGGGATATCTGGCGTGTTTCGCGGAGTGCAGCACATCAACATGGACGCCAAGGGGCGGCTGGCTATGCCGGCGCGTCAGCGCGAGCCATTGTTGTCCCAGTGCGAGGGCCAGATCGTAGTCACCATCGATACCCAGGCCAATTGCCTGGCGATCTACCCGCTGCCCGAGTGGGAGCGCATTGAAGGCGATATCCAGAACCTACCCGCTCTCAAGCCCGCAGTGAAGCGCTTCCAGCGCCTCATGTTGGGCTATGCCACCGACCTTGAGCTGGACGGCAGCGGTCGCATGCTGTTACCCCAGCCCCTGCGTGAGTATGCCCAGCTGGACAAGAAGCTGGTGCTGGTGGGCCAGGGCAACAAACTGGAATTGTGGTCGGAAGCCCTGTGGCTGGCCGAGCGGGAGCAGGCGCTGCAGGACTCCGGTCCCGAGGCGGATCTGCCCGAAGAATTAATGTCGCTGACACTGTAGGGCCGCGGAATGCATCAGACAGTTCTGTTACGAGAGGCGGTAGATGCTCTGGTGACAAACCCCGCTGGTTTCTACGTGGATGGCACTTTTGGTCGCGGGGGGCACAGCCGTCAGATACTGTCGCGACTTGACGCCAGGGGGCGTGTGTTGGGAGTGGACAAAGATCCACTGGCCTGCGAGACGGCGCAGGCCCTGGCAGAGGGTGATGCCCGTTTCGAGTTTTACCACGGGTCCTTCGCCCAGCTTCCCCGTCAACTGCGTCGAATGGGGATTGATGCAGTTGACGGGATTTTACTCGACCTGGGCGTATCCAGCCCGCAGCTCGACGACGGTGAACGCGGCTTCAGTTTCCTGCAGGATGGCCCCCTGGATATGCGTATGGATAGCAGTGCCGGAGAGACTGCCGCAGAGTGGTTGTCCCGGACTGGCGAGAAAGAGCTCGCCGAGGTGTTGAAGGACTACGGTGAAGAACGTTTTGCCCGGCGTATTGCCGCTGCCATCGTGGCTGCCCGGGAGGACGAACCCATCGTCTCCACCGCGCGCCTCGCCCGGGTGGTCAGCGAAGCCAACCCCAGGTGGGAAAAGCACAAGCATCCCGCAACCCGTGCGTTCCAGGCAATCCGCATCAAGGTGAATCGCGAGCTGGATGACCTGCAGGAACTGCTGTCAGGTTCCCTGGATATGCTCAGGGTGGGCGGCAGATTGGTGGTGATCAGTTTCCACTCGCTGGAAGATCGTATGGTAAAGCGCTACATGCGTGACATGGCAAGGGGAGAGGATTTCCCGCGTGGTCTGCCCGTGCCGGACAGCGCCCTGAACCGCCGGATGAAACTGGTGGGCAAAGCGGTCAGGGCCTCTGCTGACGAAGTGCATGACAATCCGCGAGCCCGCAGCGCCATCATGCGTGTGGCGGAAAAAATCAGCTGACAGATGACCCGAAGAACTAAAAAGAACAAGTCCGGTAACGTCTCCAGGGGTACTCCCGGGCCGCGCAGCCGGCAGCTGGCCTGGTGCAATGTGCTTGCGGGCATGCTGATCCTGGTCTCCACCTTTGCCGTGATTCATTCGACCCACAGCTGTCGCACCCTGTACGCGAAGTTGCAGGTTCTTGAGTCGGCCCAATGGTACTTGCATGAGGATTACGGACGCCTGTTGCTCGAGCAGAGCACCTGGGCGTCGCACTACCGGGTGGAAAAAGTGGCCCGGGCCGACCTCGGTATGCGCTCGCCGGACCTGGCCCAGCTGAAAGTGGTGGTCCAGTGAAGCGCGCGGCCAAGGCAACAGCAGTGTCAGCCTGGCGTTTCCACCTGGTAGTGGTCGTGCTGTGCTCCCTGCTGGCCCTGCTGGTGGGCCGCATTCTTTCCCTGCAGGTGCTCGATACCGAGCGCGGTCGGCAGTTCCTGCAAAACCAGGGTGACCGACGCGCGGTGCGCACCGCCGAGATTCCCGCCTACCGCGGAGTCATTACCGACCGCCGCGGTGAACCGTTGGCGGTGAGCACACCAGTGGTATCCATCTGGGCCAATCCCGAATTACTGGGCGGTTCCGAGCGGCTCGGCGAGCTGGCAGAGGCCCTGGGTATGGAACTGTCTGCGCTGGAACAGAAACTGGTGCGCTATGCCGGCAAGCAGTTCATGTACCTGCAGCGCCACCGGGTGCCCGCGGATGCCCGGGTGATCCTGGAAAAACGCATCCGCGGGGTTTACGGGGAGCGCGAGTATCGCCGCTTTTATCCTGCCGGAGAGGTGGCCGCGCAGCTGGTGGGCTTCACCAATGTCGATGGCGAGGGCATCGCCGGCCTGGAGCTTGCCTACGACGACTGGTTGCGTGGGGCGCCGGGCAAGAAAAAATACATCAAGGATCTCCACGGCGAAGTGGTCAGGGATATAGGCGTACTGGAGCCGGCCCGCCCCGGCAGGGACCTGAAGCTGAGTATCGATCTGCGCCTGCAGTACCTGCAGCACCGTGAGCTGCGCCGGGCAGTGACCGCCAGCGGGGCTGCCTCCGGTTCCATCGTCACTCTGGACGCCCACACTGGTGAGATCCTGGCGATGGTGAATTATCCCGTCTACAACCCCAACAGCCGCAAGGGGATGAAACCGGCCCACATGCGCAATCGTGCCATGACTGATGTCTACGAGCCGGGCTCGACCATGAAAACCCTGACCCTGGTAGCGGCCCTTGAGAGTGGACGTTACACCCCGGATACCATGATCGACACTTCCCCGGGGCGCATCCGGGTGGGGCGCAAGGTCTATCCCGATCCGCGTAACTACGGCGAGATCACCGTCACCCGCGTGATCCAGAAATCCAGCCAGGTGGGAGTGACGAAGATCGCCCTGGACCTGGGGCATGAGCCGATCTGGGAAGTGTTCAACCGCTTCGGCATCGGCCAGCCGCCGGGTACCGGGTTCCCCGGGGAGAGCGCCGGCATGCTGCCCAACCGTCCGCGCTGGCACACCACGGAAAAAGTCTCCCTGGCTTTCGGTTACGGCATTACCGCCACGCCACTGCAATTGGCCAGTGCCTACACGGTCTTCGCCAACGGTGGCGTGCAGCAGCCGGCCTCCCTGCTGGCCCTTGACGGTGAACTGTCCCCCGGTAACCCGGTAATTTCCCCGGAGATCGCCCGACAGGTATTAAATGTACTGCACGCAGTGACCGGCGAACACGGTACTGCCCGCAAGGCCCGGGTGCCGGGTTTCCAGGTGGGGGGCAAGACCGGCACAGTGCACAAGGTGGGCCCCCAGGGATATATCGACGACCAGTACGTGGCCCTGTTTGCCGGAGTTGCACCCAGTAATGACCCGCGAATCGTTACTGTGGTGGTGATCAACGAGCCCAAGGGTGAGGCCTACGGCGGCGGGGCCGCCGCGGCGCCGGTATTCTCCAGGGTGACAGCCGGTGCCCTGCGCCTGCTCAATGTCCCCCCGACAGAAAGTGGCGAACTGGCGACCGCGGCGGGTAAGCCTGGCGGAGGGTCGGCCTGATGATGGTGGGTGGCCACAGCGCGCCCCGGTCTATGCCCCTGTCCCGGCTGCTCGGCAGAGACCCTTGCCGGGGCGGCGACACCCTGGTGTCGGGCCTGGAACTGGACAGCCGTCGGGTGGGCAATGGCGACGTCTTCCTCGCCATGCCCGGCGATTTGCACGACGGGCGCCAGTTTATCGAGCAGGCGGTGGCCAACGGCGCCGCCGCGGTGGTCGCCGAGGCGCCGGTGGCGGGTTTCGTCGACGATATCCAGGTGCCGCTGGTGGAAGTACCTGAGCTGCGCCAGGATGCCGGCCACCTGGCGGCGCGATTCTACGATCATCCCAGCCGGGACCTGCACATGGTGGGCGTGACCGGGACCAACGGTAAGACCACCACAAGCCGCCTGCTGGCCCAGTTGGGCCGCGCACTGGGCAGGTCCTGTGGCGTGATCGGCACCCTGGGGTCGACCCTCGGTGACGAGGTGGGAGAGGCGGGCAATACCACGCCGGATCCGGTCGCACTGCAGCGGCAGCTGGCCGACTGGCGCGACCAGGGTGTGTTTGCCGTGGCCATGGAGGTGTCGTCCCACGCCCTGGTGCAGGGGCGGGTCAACGGTGTCGAGTTCGAGACCGCCATTTACACCAACCTGTCCCATGATCACCTGGATTATCACGGCAGCATGGACGCCTACGGGCGGGCCAAATTGCAACTGTTCGCCCTGGAGGGGCTGGCACACGCAGTGATCAACCTGGACGACGAATTCGCTCCCCGGGTGATGGCGGTAGTAGAGGAGGGAACCCGGGTGATCACCTATTCCACCCGGGGCGCGGCCGCGGATGTGCGGGTTGAGAACGCGCATTTCAATGCCGCCGGCGTACACGGTGAGCTGCACAGCCCCTGGGGTGTGGGCGAGTTCGACAGTCCCCTGCCGGGGGACTTCAACCTGGCCAACCTGGCGGCCGCCGTCGCCGCCCTGGCGCTCGCCGGGGAGGAGTTGGTGGCAGTACTGCAGGCTGTGGAACAACTGCGGCCGGTACCGGGTCGAATGGAAGTGGTTCCCAATAATCAGGGGCTGCAGGTTATCGTGGATTACGCACACACCCCGGATGCCCTGCACCAGGTGCTGTCTGCACTCAGGTCCCACGTGCAGGGCGAGCTGGTGACGGTATTCGGTTGCGGCGGTGACCGCGACCGGGACAAGCGACAACTCATGGGGCGCGTTGCCTGTGAATTATCGGACCGGGTGGTGTTGACCAGTGACAATCCCCGCAGTGAATCTCC
>JAACFI010000036.1 GCA_009937575.1 Haliea sp. | reverse complement strand
TAATTTATCTCCGGAAAACCAAAATGTAAAGAGTGAATTGAAGCATTTTCAAAAACTCAGGAGATCGAGATGGTGCGCGGAGCGCACCCTAAGGGGATCGTGCCAGCCCCGGATATTTAAATCCGCTCGATAATGACGGCCGGCGCCATACCGCCGCCGGCGCACATGGTGACCAGGCCGAACTGCTTGTCCTGCCTTTCCAATTCGTCGAGCACCGTGTTGATCAGGATGGAGCCCGTTGCGCCGATCGGGTGACCCAGGGCCATGGCGCCGCCGTTGACGTTCACCTTGTCACGGTCCAGTTCCAGGTCGCGCTGGAACTTTTCTGATACCACGGCAAAAGCCTCGTTGATCTCCCACAGATCGATGTCCTCGACGCCCAGGCCCGCTTTTTCCAGTGCGCGCCTGGCAGAGGGCACGGGAGCATTCAACATTAGGGTAGGGCAATCGCCCATATTGGACATGGCCACAATTCTGGCCCGCGGGGTCATGCCATTGGCCTTCGCATAGTCGGGAGAGGCCAGCAGCAGGGCGGCTGCGCCATCCACCACGCCGGATGAGTTGCCCGCGTGGTGCATGTGGGTGATCTCCAGGTCGGGGTACTTCTGTAAGACCAGGTTGCGGAAAGTCGTGCCGGCTTCGTCCAGCGGGTAGTCTGCCAGGGCCTCGAAGGAGGGTTTCAGTTCTGCCAGGCCCTCCAGCGTCGTCTCCGGACGCGGGAACTCTTCCCTGTCCAGTGCCAGGGTGCCATCCACCGAGTAAACCGGCACCAGGCTCTTGTCGAAATAACCGTTGCCGATGGCATTGGCCGCCCGTTGCTGGGTCAGGTAGGCCAGCGCGTCCAGGTCCTCCCGGGCAATGCCCTCCAGGGTGGCGATAGCATCGGCACAGACACCCTGGTGGGGCTGTGGGTGCATCGCCCGCAGCGTCAGGTTGTCGTTATCCATGAACGGACTAGCGGGAGCGCCGTCCTCCCCAAAGGTGGACATCATCTCGGCCCCGCCGCCGATCACCAGCTCCTCGGACCCGGACATGATATTCATGGCCGCCAGGTTGACAGAGGTGATGCCGGAGCCGCAGAAACGGTCCAGGGTGACACCGCTGGAGCGAATATCGTAGCCGGCCTCCAGGGCCGCCATGCGCGCCAGGTCACCGCTCTGGCGTCCGCGCTGGGAACTGGTACCGAAGATGATGTCGCCCACCTCGGCGGTGTCCAGGTCATTGCGCTCGGCAATGGCCTTGAGGACAGTGGCGCCAAGGTGTTGCGGGTGCTGCTCCGCGAGAGAGCCCTTGCCTTTCTTACCGATACCGCGGGGGGTGCGACAGGCGTCTATGATCCATGCTTCATTCACTGTCCTGCTCCTATTTTCCAGTCCAGTTGGGTGCGCGTTTCTCCGCGAAGGCGGTGGCGCCCTCGATGGCATCGTGGCTGGTGAAAATCGGCATCACCAGCGCCTGCTGCTTCTCCCACATGTCCTCCGAGGACCAGTCAGCGGATTCGGCGACAACCTGCTTGCTGATCTTGACCGCCAGCGGGCCGTTGGCACAGATCGTGGCAGCCAGTTCTTTCGCTGCGTCCAGTGCGGTGCCGGCGGGGACTACCCGATTGATCAGGCCCATCTCCGCTGCTCTGGTGGCGTCGATGAAATCACCGGTTAAGGCCAATTCCATGGCCAGTCGCGGCGGCACCTGGCGGGGCAGGCGCACCAGGCCACCGGCTGCGGCGGCAAGACCGCGTTTCACCTCGGGGATGCCGAACTTGGCATTATCCGCCGCCACGATGAGGTCACAGGAGATCATCAGTTCGAGCCCTCCTGCCAGCGCATAGCCCTCCACCGCGGCAATCAAAGGCTTTTTAGGCGGACTTTCGGTGAGGCCCCCAAATCCCTTGCCCTCGATGTGAGGGGTCTCTCCGCTGACAAACGCCTTCAGGTCCATGCCGGAACAAAAAGTACCGCCGGCGCCGGTTATGATGGCCACGCGAATGTCGTCGCTACCATCCAGTTGATCCATGGCGGCTGCAACACCCTCGGCCAGCGCTTTGTTGGCCGCATTCTTGGCTTCAGGGCGGTTGAGGGTGACGGTCATGATGCCGTCGGCTACGTCTACCATTACTTCATCGGACATGGGTGTACTCCTGTGTTGGAAAAAGAAATCCCGTCGCGAGCCGGGATGGTCATTGTCATCAGTCGATCAGTGCCAGCGCCATCTCTGACAGCGGCACCACCGCGTCTCCCCGGGATTCCGCCTCGGCGCTTGAGGCAGTGCCTATCTGGGCCCGTTTGACGATTCCCTGCAGGATCGCCGCCAGGCGGAACAGGGAGAACACGATATAGAAATTCCAGTTGTCGATGCCGTCGCGCCCGGTGCGCTCGCAGTAGCGGGCGATGTATTCCTCGTCGGAGGGTATGCCCAGGGCCTTGCGATCGATGCCCTGCAGGCCCGCCACTCCACCGTCCCGCGGTAACATCCAGGCCATGCACTGGTTGGCCAGGTCCGCCAGGGGGTGGCCCAGGGTGGACAGTTCCCAGTCCAGCAGGGCGATGACCCGCGGTTCCAAGGCGTGAAACATCATGTTGTCCAGTCGGTAGTCGCCGTGCACCAGGCTGACCGTGCCATCGTCTTCCGGCATGTTGGCCGGCAGCCACTCCATCAGGGTCTCCATGGCGGCAATATGCTGGGTCTCGGAGGCCCGGTACTGTTTGCTCCAGCGCCCCACCTGCCGTTCGAAGTAATTGCCAGGGCGACCGAAGTCCGCAAGGCCGACTGCCTCCACGTCCACATTGTGCAGCGCTGCCATCGTCTGGTTCATGGCATCGTAGATGGCGGCGCGTTCCCCGTTATCCCTGGCTTCGGGCAATGTGGGATCCCACAGGATGCGGCCTTCCAGATATTCCATCACGTAGAACATGGAGCCGATAACGCTGTCGTCCTCACACAGCACGAAGGTCTTCGGTACCGGCACGTCGGTATCCTGCAGGGCGCTGATCACCCGGTATTCGCGGTCCACCGCGTGGGCGGATTTCAGCAGTTCACCGGGGGGCTTGCGCCGCAGCACGTAGGAGGTGCCGCCGGCGGTCAGTTTGAAGGTGGGATTGGACTGCCCGCCTGGAAATTTCTCCGCGCTCAGGGGGGCCTCGAATCCCGGGATTTGCTGTGACAGGTAATCGCCGAGGCTATCGGTGTCGAGTTGCTGGGTGCTCATAGGTTTCGTTCTTTTCCTTTGGTGGGCGGTGTCCGGCCAGCCGAGCAAGAGTCTGTGACCTGTTGCCGGGCGGGGCAATGACAATTGCGAACAAATAAATGTACAGCAAATGACAGCGTCACGGAAATATTTGAGTGCTGGGGCGGCGCCGGTTATTCTGCCGGTAACAGGGGACGAGACAACACCGGCAGTGGTAGAACCGATTACAGACCAGCAGCAGGCCCAGGTACTGGCCCGGACCGAGCGTTACATTGCCCACGCGGAGGAGGTGTTCGAGCGTCCCTTCGATCGCATTCCCATACTTTTCGACCTGCGCGGCAGGGCCGCCGGCATGTTCAAACTGGATGGATGCCGGCGCTGGATACGCTATAACCCCTGGATTTTCTCCAAGTACTACGAGGAAAACCTGGGGGAGACCGTGCCCCACGAGGTTGCCCATTACATCGTGCACGAGGTCTGGGGCAGGGGATCCCGCCGGCGTGGGGTACGGCCGCACGGTGAAGAGTGGCGCGCTGTGATGGCCGCCTTCGGAGTTCAGGGTGAGGTCACCTTCAACCTGGATCTCGAAGGCATACCCCAGCGTCGCCAGAAAACCCACCCCTATCGCTGTGACTGCCGTATCCACCAGGTGTCGACGACGCGCCACAACCGGGTGATGAAAGGCCTGGCGCGCTATCACTGTCGCAGTTGCGACGGCCTGCTGGCCTATGTCACTTGAGGCTCAGTTCCGCGCCACTGAACAGGTTTGCCGCCTCGCCTTTTGCTGACTGTTCGATCACCGCGCGATCGGGTCCCATGCCCGCCTCATTCACCAGGTACGACTTCACCGCCACGGCCCTGGCTTCGGCCAGTTCTTCCAACTCACTGTCCGGGATGGTGGTTGCCGCAGTAACTGCGTCGGCCTTCTCGGCCATGGACAGGCCCTCACCCTGCGTCTGTCCCATGGCCAGGTAGCGTTGCTCCATGGCCTTTTCCCAGGCCTTGGTTTTGTTGCGGATATCTTCCTCGGTCAGGCCTTCATCGAGCAGCTGCTGTTGCAGGGCCTGCCACTGCAGGCGCTTGCGGTCTGCCTCCAGGTTGAGCTGCCCTGTGATCACCAGGGTCAACTGGGGTCTCTGTTGCAGGGCTGAGTTGAGCTGGTTCAGTTTGGTTCTGGCGCCTTCATCCAATTCAGAGGATCCGATGGCGAACTGGATGCGCTGCAGGTCCTCCTCGCTGCCTACCAGGCTGCCCAGGAGCTTGAACGGGGCGGTGACTGCCTTGGTGATGATATTGACAAAGGCCTTGGCGACGACACTGCCGACATCAAAGGAGGGGTCGTCGACATTGCCCTTGACCGGCACCTCCATCTCGATAACCCCATTGCTGTCTGTCAACAGGGCCAGTGCCAGCTCGAGGGGGAGATCCACGGCGTCTTCACTGTCTACCCGCTCGCCCAGTTTCAGGTGATCGATCTTCAGGCTGTTGTTACCGTCAAGCATCGAGTCCTTCATCAGGTACTGGAGGTCGAGATTCATTACGCCGCTCTCGATCTTGTAGCCGGCATAATTGGCTGAATAGGGCGTCAGCAGGGCGAGGTCGACACCGGTGAAACCAAGGTCCAGGTCCAGGGCGGGTGGGGTTTTCATCGGCGCCGCGGTGCCTTTCAGGACCACGGGTGCGTAACCGTCGACAGTGCCTCGCATATCCACCTGCGCCTGCACGCCGGGATCACTGTGTATACCGAGCACTTCACCATTGAGATTGCCGATGACCGTACGAAAATTGATTGGCAGGGACTCATCCATGAAATCGATCTGGCTGTCACTGATGGCGATCTGCGGCAGCGCAAACGACCAGGGTTTGCCTTCAGACAACTCCTCCACCACCTGTTCCGCCTGCTCGCCGACTTCTTCCTGCCAGACCTTCTGGGCGTTGACCGTGCCGTCCTCCTGGATGTGAAGGCGGCCCGCATAGCGGTTGAAATAAAGTTTCTGCAGCTTGATGTCCCGCTCGGTGACATTCACGTCAAGACCCTCCCATCGCAGGGTCTCCCAACTGGTTAGGGCGACCTCCGCGTCCTGGATCCTGCCGGCGAAGTCGAGTATCTCTCCCTGGTTGAAAATGGTGTCGGGAGAGAAGCCGGCCAGGGTGACTTCTCCGTCGGTGGCCAGGTGGCCGTCGGTGAGTTTCGCTTTCAGTGCCGCCGGGAAATTCGGGTTGAACCAGGTCAGCGGCACGCCTTCCAGCTGGTAGGCCAGGGTGCCGTTCCCGCTGCCCAGGTCCAGCGCCCCATCGATGCCCGCCGAAACCTCCTGGTTGACAGCGAGGCTGAGCTTCATGTCGGTGTCACCGGACAGTGGCCAGTTGATGCGGCCCAGGGAGGCTTCCAGCGGCTCCACCTGAAGTAAGGGCGGATCAGTGAATGCCGAGCGAAAATGAATACTGCTGTTCACCAGTTGCGCGCCGGTGATTTCAGCAGTCCAGCCTGGCGGCACCTCGGCATCTTCTGCTGTCAGTTCGGGGCTGTCATCGGCGGGCAGATCGTGCACGGCGAACAGGTCCGCCAGGCTGACCTGGGAATCCTCCATCCACCCGCTGATCGCCAGACTGTCCACCTCGATGCCAGCCACGCTGGCGTGCTGTCGGGTACTGTCCACGTTGATGCCGGACACGGTGATTGACGCCAGTGAGACAAACGTGTCGGGCAGCGAGTCAGGTTTTATCGGGTGTATGTCGATGTCGTGGACAATCGCGCCGGCCTCTTCGATCGCGTAGCTCAGGGTCTCATCCCAGTTCACCCGGTAGCTGCCCTTGAGCCCGAGTCTCCCATCGCGCAGTTCGAAATTCAGCCAGGGGCGCGCGAAACGCCAGAACGGTTCCAGTTGCACCTGGGACAGCAGGAGAAAGCCCTCGCTGTAAGCACCCGGTATTGACACCACCCCTTCCCAGTGGAACTTGCCGCCTTTTTCGCCCAAGGCGTCGATCCGGTAGGGGCGGCCCTCCTCGAGGATGGTGGAAAGGTCGTCGACTTCGATATCCAGGTCGAGGAGGGCCGTGCTGTAGGGTTCGTCCCGGTTCTCGTAGCTTACCCTGATGGCCTCCGCCTGCAGGGCCAGTTGGTGGATAGTCAGTCCGGGGATATCACCCTCGGTTTCTGGCTCGGGTGTTGGTCCTTCATCCGACGGGGGCAGCATGTCGGAAAAATTGAACTCGCCATCAGCCAGCTGGCGAATATGCAGGAACAGGCCGGCGATGGATAATTCGTCGAACACCCAGCCCTGTTCCCACAGGCTCTCCATTGACAGGTCGACGGTGGCGTTATGCAGTTCGGCAAAGCGCTCCCCGTCATGTTCAGGCAGCTCGGCCCGGCGCACTTCCAGGGCCACGGTGAAAGGATTGAACAGGATGATATCACTGCGAAATTCCCGGCCGAGATACTCCCTGGCATACCAGGACGGGAGAAAATTCAGTGCCGGCGTCAGCAACAGCACGACGACGGCGAGGTAGGCGATATAAATCCCCACCAGTACACGAACAAACAGGCGCACGGGAAGTCCCTGTGGTTTCACATCCTGCTGTAAATATAGTCTACGAGGGTAAGCCTGCCCAGCCCGGGAACTGTGAGTTCACGTCTCAGGGTTGGACAAAGTCGACAACTTCCAGGTTGAACCCGGACAGGGCGTTGAAGTGCACCGGCGCCGACATCAGGCGCATCTTGCCCACCCCAAGGCGTTTGAGGATCTGGGAACCGGTGCCGATCAGGCGGTAGTTCTGGGCGCCCTGGGGGATAGTCTGTGGCGGCGCGGGGAATCGCAGCACCTCTTCCAGGCTCTGCTCGGCGCTGAGAGGCTGGTGCAGCATCACCACCACGCCCAGGTTTTCACTGGCGATGTGCTCCATGGCCAGACGGTAGGACCAGCCGGGCTCCGCCTCGTCGATGCGCGTGCCCAGCACGTCGCGGAGGGTGTTTACTTCCTGCACCCGCACCAGGGCCGGCTCCTCCTCGTGGATCTCTCCGCGGGTGAGGGCATAGTGGACCGTATCCTCGATAAGATCCAGGAAGGTGTGCAACTCGAACTCGCCGAACTCGGTGTTGACGGTTTTACTGCTGCGCAGTTCAACCGACTGCTCGTGCAGTGCCCGGTACTCGATCAGGTCGGCAATCGTCCCGATGTGCAGCTGGTGCTTTTCCGCGAACTCCTCGAGCTGCGGCCGCCGCGCCATGGTGCCGTCCTCGTTCATGATCTCCACGATCAGCGCCGCCGGTTCGAAACCCGCCATGCGCGCCAGGTCGACCCCCGCCTCGGTATGGCCGGCCCGGCGCAGTACGCCACCCGGCTTGGCGACCAGGGGAAAGATATGTCCGGGTTGCGCGATATCCTCGGGTCGCGCATTGGGTGCGACGGCCTGCAGGACCGTGTGGGCCCGTTGCAGGGAGCTGATCCCCGGACCCTTTCGCTCCGCCGCATCGATGGAGACGGTGAAATTGGTTTCGTGCTGGGAACGATTGTCCCGCACCATCAGTGGCAGCTGCAGTTGCCGGGCCCGCTCCTCGGTGATCGGCATGCAGATCAGTCCGCAGGCCTCACTGGAGAAGAACGTAATGATCTCCGGGGTAACGGCCTCCGCCGCCACGATCAGGTCACCCTCGTTCTCCCGGTCTTCGTCATCCATGAGGATGACCATCTTGCCGGCGCGGATGTCATCCAGGATGTCGGGGACGCTGCTGAGAGCCATAGTCGGTGCCTTGGGGCGGGTGCGGGAGGCCCCGCACCCCTTGAATTACAGGAGTTCGATACCGATCGCGGTGGCTTCGCCACCACCGATGCAAAGGGCGGCGACGCCGCGCTGCTTGCCGTATTTCTTCAGGGCGTACATCAGCGTAACGATAATGCGCGAGCCGGTGGAACCGATGGGGTGGCCCTGGGCGCAGGCGCCGCCGTGCACGTTGACCTTGTCGTGATCCAGCCCGAGGTCCTGCATGGCCAGCATCGTGACCATGGCGAAAGCCTCGTTGATCTCGTACAGGTCCACGTCGGCCTGGCTCCAGCCGGTCTTTTCGAACAACTTTTTCATGGCACCGATGGGCGCGATGGTGAATTCGGAGGGCTCCTGGCTGTGGCGGGCATGGCCGACTATGCGCGCCATGGGCTGGAGGCCGCGGGCTTCGGCTTCGGCGCCGCTCATCAGCACCAGCGCGCTGGCGCCGTCGGAGATAGAGCTGGAATTGGCGGGGGTGATGGTACCGTCCTTGGCGAATGCCGGCCGCAGTTCCGGGATCTTGTCGATGTTGGCCTTGTGGGGCTGTTCGTCGTCTTCTACCACGGTCTCGCCGCGGCGGGTCCTGACGGTTACCGGCGCGATCTCGGCTTTCAGGGAACCGTCGTCTATGGCCTTTTTGGCGCGGGTCAGGGACTCGATGGCAAAGGCGTCCATCTGCTCGCGGGTAATGCCGCGCGCGTTGGCAGTTTCCTGGGCGAAGGTGCCCATGGCGCGACCGGTGTAGGCGTCTTCCAGTCCGTCGTAAAACATGTGGTCGTATAGGTTGGTGTGCCCCAGGCGCACGCCGGTACGAGCGCCGGGCAGCAGGTGGGGGGCGTTGGACATGCTTTCCAGGCCGCCGGTGACCACGATTTTATTGGTGCCGGCAACGATGCTGTCGTAACCGAAGATGGTGGCCTGCATGCCGCTGCCGCAGGCCTTGTTCAGGGTGACCGCGCCGGTGGACTTGGGAATGCCGGCGCCGATCGCCGCCTGTCTCGCTGGGCACTGCTTGAGGCCGGCGGGGAGTACACAACCCATGAACACCTCGTCAATATCGGCAGCGCTGACACCACTGCGTTCCACGGCGGCGGCAACGGCGGTGGTCGCCAGTTCGGTGGCCGGTACGGCGGCAAGGCTGCCCTGAAGGCCACCCATGGGGGTGCGGGCGCCGTCGACGATAACTACTGAATCGTTGCTCATGATGTGACTCCGTTGTGCTCAGGTGAGGGGGCTGTCGGTGGTACGGGCCGCCGACGCTCCCGCTGCAAAAGGGCGCCAATTTAGCCACAGACGCGGTTTTTTCTCAAGTTGCCAGGTCGGGATCCGGGTCGAACAATTTACCGCGAACGGCCTCCCGGTAGCGCAGCGGGCTCATACCGCTGTGCCGCCGGAACAGCTGGGAAAAATAAGAGACATCCTGCAGGCCCACCTGCCAGGCGATGTCGCCGATACTGAGGTTACTGTGCCGCAGCAGGTCCTTGGCCCCGGCGATGCGCAGGTTCTGCAGGTAGGCCTGGGGACTGATCCCGGTAGCCTGCCTGAAACGGCGATTCAGAGTTCGCGTGCTCACTCCCAGTTCATCGGCGAGGCGATTCATGCTGGCCCCGGCGGACAGGTGCTCCTGCAGCCATTGCTGGGCCTGGACCACGGTTTCGTCGGGATGGGAGCTGTCAGCCTCGTTCTGGTAGGCGGCGGCGCTGAATGATTGGCGGATTTCCGGGGAGAACTGGTTCTCGATAGCCCGGGCAATGCGGCTGCCAAACCACTCCTCCACGATGTGCATCATCAGGTCGGCGATCGAGTTCACGCTGCCGACGCAGTAGATATTTTCACTCTGGGTGATCAGGTGCCGGGTTTTCAGCAGGACATCGGGATAGCGCCTGGCGAATTGTTCAAAGTAGTTCCAGTGGGTGGTCGCGGGTTTGCCGGACAACAGGCCTGCTTCCGCCAGCAGGCAACTGCCTGTTCCGACGCTGCAGATTTTGGTGCCCGTCGCTGCCAGCTCGATAAGTTGGGGCCGCCAGGAGGCGGACTGCCGCACAGTGGGTAGAGGATTGCGCCAGATGGCGGGTAACAGCAGCAGGTCCAGGGCAGGTAACTGGTCGTAGCTGAGATCGGGTTTGAGGGTGACACCGGAGGCGAGTTTTATCAGTTTGCGATCCGGACCCGCCAACAGGCGTCGCACCTGCTCCCGGCCCCGATCTCGGGTACTGGCCATCTGGCTGGCGGCCTTGAGGATTTCCAGGGGCAGGGTGATGCTGGTGGCAAGGGCATCCGGGTAGAGCAGGGCTGCGGCGGTGTACACGGTAATTTTCCCCTGGTAATTGCTGGCCAATATACCACAAAATATGTCTGAAATGGCATGAGGACACTCCACCCGGATCGGTAGACTGCTGTCTGGACTGGGTTTTTAAAAGACGAGGGGCGAAATGGGCAGGCAGCGGTTACCGGTAATTGTGGGGTTCGGGGGTATCAACGGTGCCGGCCGTGGTTCGGCTCACCACGCCTTCGGCCGCATGGTTCATTCGGCCCTGCCGGAGGCGGCCCGCGAGCGCACTTTCGCCTCCCTGGCCAACCTGATGGGGCTGGAATCGGGCGCTGGTAACGAGCAGTTTATTCTCGATCACACCCTGGTGCGCCGGGTGGAGCACAATCACTTCGATGTGGATTTTGTCGATTGGAACCAGCGCTTTCCCACCGAGAGCAATGGCCACCCGGTGAACTTCGATATCGCCCGCAAGCATTTGCCGGACACCATTCCGCCAGACTGGGTGGTGACCAACACCTCGGTGACCCACGCCAATGTGCAGATCGTTGGGCAACAGGATTTCCTTCTGCCCACCCACCGGGAATTCGAGGTAAAGGCCGCCGGCCAGCTGCCTACCGGCTTTGATCCCGGCACGCTCTATCCGTCCCGCAGTCATCCGCGTGGGCTGCAGATGACCGTGTATGCGGCCTCCGATGCCCTGGGCAGCCTGGGTATCGACTGGGATACCGTGTGCCGGCACGTGGCGGTTGACCAGATCAGCGTCTACGCCGGCAGTGCCATGGGCCAGCTCGACAACGCCGGTGCCGGCGGCATGATGAAAGCCCGTTACCAGGGGCAGCGAGTGACCTCCAAGTACTGCCCGCTGAGCCTGGCGGAGATGCCGGCGGACTTTATCAATGCCTACGTGCTGGGCAGCCTGGGCTCTACCGGCGCCAGCCTTGGCGCCTGTGCATCTTTCCTCTACAACCTGCGAAACGGTATCGAGGATATCCGCAGCGGGCGCGCCCGGGTGGCCTTCGTCGGCTCCGCGGAAGCGCCAGTGAATCCCGAGGTGATGGAGGGTTACTCCGCCATGGGCGCCCTGGCGACCGACAAGGGCCTGCGCCAGCTGGACGGGCTGGACGGGAGTCAGTCGCCCGATCACCGGCGCGCCTGTCGCCCGTTCTCCGACAACTGCGGATTTACCATCGCCGAGTCTTCGCAGATGGTGGTGTTGTTCGACGACGAGCTGGCGATGCAACTGGGGGCGACGATTTTTGGCGCCGCCACCGACGTGTTCGTCAACGCAGACGGCCACAAGAAATCCATCTCCGGCCCCGGGGTGGGCAACTACATCACCATGGCCAAGGCGGTGGCAGCGGCCCGGGCGATCGTGGGCGACGATGGTGTACGCCGGGGTGGCCTGGTACAGGCCCACGGCACGGGTACCCCACAGAATCGTACCAGCGAGGCTGAGATCCTCAGCCGGACGGCACAGGCCTTCGGTATAGAAGACTGGCCGGTGGCGGCGATCAAGTGTTACCTGGGGCACTCCCTGGGTTCTGCTTCCGGTGACCAGGTCACCGCGACCCTGGGTACCTGGCATCACGGCATCATCCCCGGTATCACCACTATCGACCGTATCGCCGATGACGTCCGCCAGGACAACCTGGCCTTCAGTCCCGGGCACCGGGAGGTGGACCCTGACCAGCAACATTACGCGATCGTCAATTCCAAGGGCTTCGGCGGCAACAATGCCTCCGCCACCATGCTCAGCCCGGCGGTGACCCGCAAGATGATGCAGGCCCGCTACAGCATTGAAGACTGGGCCGCCTGGGAGCGCGCCAACGAGGACGTGCGTGAACGGCAGCAGGCCTACGACGACGATATGATTTCCGGCCGGCGGGATCCCGTTTACAAGTTCGATCACGGGGTGTTGCTCGACGGCGACGTCGAGGTCGGCCCACGGAAAATGCTGGTGGGCGGCAACGTGGTGGATCTGGATTTACGGTCGCCGTTTGAGGATATGCATATAGACGGCTAATGTTTCGACTGCCTTTGTTCACACTCCGATCTGAGGTAGGGTGCGCACTGCGCACCATCGAACCCTGACCGCATCCCGTGAATCTATCCAACTCCATACCTTTAAACATCCCCGGCCTGGCAACCAACCTCCGCCTCCACGTCCACGGCGACCACGACCGTTTCGTCTCCCGCCGCATCGCGGAGGAGGGCATCTGGGAACCCTACGAAACCTCACTGGTCATGGACCTCCTGCACCCCGGCGCCGTATTTGTCGACGTCGGCGCCAACATCGGCTACTTCACGGTACTGGCCGCCACTACTGCCGGCAAGGTATTCGCCTTCGAACCGGACCCCGAAAACTTCCGCCTGCTGGAAGCGAATCTCGCTCTCAATGCCTTACAGAGGAAAGTGACCGCCGTACCCGCCGCCCTCGCCGAAGAGGACGGGGAAGGGCGGCTATACCTCAGCGAGGATAACCTCGGGGACCACCAGATCTACGCCGCCGGCGATGCCCGCGAAAGCGTTCCCATCGAACTGCTCAGCGGCAGCCACTATCTGCAGGGCCGACTCGACTCCCTTGACCTGCTGAAGGTGGACACCCAGGGCTCCGAGTACGGGGTAATGGCAGGACTAATGCCCCTGCTATCGGCACTTGCGCGGCCGCCCCGCATCCTGCTTGAACTCACGCCCCTGTCCCTGCGCCATGCCGGGAGCAGCGGCCGGGCGCTGGTGGAACTGCTGGGAGAACTGCGACAGTCCTTTTGGATCGTCGATCACATAGAGCACCGGCTGGTGGCAAGTTCCTGCGAGGAACTCGCCGGTTGGTGCGACGACGTGGATGCTGTTGCCGGCGACGCCGGCTTCATGAACATCCTGGTGGGGCCGACACCCGCTGTGTGAAATTACTGCTATTATTGCCTCCTTTCGTTATTCCGGTGTACACCATGAGTGATGTCCTGAGCTTCCTGCAGAACCGAAATTCTTCGCCCAAGCTGGCCGAGCCCGCTCCCGATCCGGTCGAGATGCAGGAGATATTCAAGGTGGCCATGCGCGCACCGGATCACGCCTGGCTGCATCCCTGGCGCTTTATTACCGTCAGGGAGGAGCGAAGGGAAGCCCTGGGCCAGGTGCTGGAGCAGTGCCTGATGCTGCGCAACCCGGATGCCGACGAGGCCGCCAGGACCAAGGCCCGCAATGGCCCCCTGCGGGCGCCCCTGCTGGTCGTGGTGGTGGTGCGCCTCAGTGAGCATCCCAAGGTTCCCCACATCGAGCAGCGCCTGTCCGCGGGCTGCGCCGCCCAGGGAATTCTGCTGGCGGCGGAGGCCAGTGGATACGCCGGCATCTGGCGCACCGGCGATCCCGCCTTCGATCGCAATGTCATGGATGCCCTGGGCCTTGCAGAAGATGAAGAAATCATCGGCTTTATCTACCTGGGGAGCCGCGAAGGCAAGGCCAAGCCTATCCCTCAATTGAGTACTGCCGAATTTGTATCCAGCTGGTAGTATTGCCCCCGTTTATCCGATACCTGAAGAGTAATTCCCATGACCCCCAGCTTTGAAACCCTGGAACTCACTCTCGATGAGAACGTCGCCACGGTCTGCCTGAACCGGCCGGACAAGGCCAATTCCATGAACGGCCCCATGTGGAAGGAATTGCAGCAGTGCTTCGAGTGGCTGGACCGGGAGCCCGCGGTGCGGGCGGTGGTGCTGGCCGGCAACGGCAAGCACTTCTGCGCCGGCCTGGATCTGGCCATGTTCGGCGAGTTGTTCAGCGATTCGGAAGATCCGGCACGGCGCGCCGAGGCCTTCCGTATCATGGTGCTGGAATTGCAGGACAACCTCACCGCCATCGAGCGCTGTCGTAAGCCGGTGCTGGCGGCCATTCACAGCACCTGCATCGGCGGCGGGGTGGACATGACCTGCTGTGCCGATATGCGTTATGCCACCGAGGACGCCTTTTTCTCCATACGGGAGATCGATATCGGCATGGCTGCGGACGTTGGAACCCTGCAGCGCCTGCCGAAGATCATTCCCGATGGGGTGGTGCGGGAACTGGCCTACACCGGGCGCAACATGGATGCGGAGGAGGCCCGGGAGGTGGGGTACGTCAACCGGGTGTTCGAGGATCGCGAGAGCATGCTGCGGGAGGTTACCCATATCGCCCATACCATCGCCAGGAAATCCCCCCTGGCGATGCGCGGAAGTAAGGAAATGCTGCTCTACTCGCGGGACCACTCGGTGCAGGATGGGCTCAATTACATTGCCACCTGGAATGCCGGCATGCTGAGCCAGGCCGACCTCAAGGCGGGCATCACCGCACAGATGGAAAAAAAGCAGGCGGTATACGAGGATTAGGTCGCTGCGCATAGCCTTTGGAGTTTAATCGATGAAGTTCCTGTCGCGGCTGAACCGGCCGTGGTTGCATTTTATTGTGCTCGGCAGTCTGCTGTTTTACCTGCAGGGCGTGTTGTTTCCTGAGCCGAAGCCGGTGATTGGCCCGTTGGGCGAAGCCCGGCTAGAGGCACTGCAGCAGCAGTGGTTCGCCAGTACCGGCCGCCTGCCCAAGGACGAGCAGATGGCGCGCATGGTGGCGGCCGAACTGGACCGGGATATGCTGTTCCAGCGTGCCATAGAACTGGAACTGCATCTCTACGACACGGTGGTCTACCAGCGCCTGCTGCGCAACATGCGCTTCCTGCAGCTGGCAGAAGGCAAGACCGACCAGGAACTTTACGAACAGGCGCTGGAAATGCGCCTGCACCTGGGCGACGAGGTGGTGAAGCGCCGCCTCATCCAGGTGATGGAACAACTGCTGCTGGCGGCCAATCCGCCGCGACCGATTACCGAGGAGGCCCTGGCGGCTGAATTCGACAAGCGCAAGGACGAGTTGCGGCGGCCGCCCCGTTACTCCATCGAGCACCTGTACTTCAACCGGGAGCGGGAGGCCGAGGTGGAGAGCGTTATCGCCGCCATCCAGGCGCAGGGACTGGATGCGACCGAGGCACGGGAGTTCAGCTCCCCCTTCCTGCCCGGTTACCGCTTCACCCGCCAGTCGCCGGACCAGCTGGCGCGGCACTTCGGTTCTGCCTTCGTTGAAAATCTGCGGGCCACCGATCCCCAGCCCGGCACCTGGCGCGGCCCGGTACGTTCAACCTATGGGGTGCATTACGTCTGGGTGGAGGATGTTGAGCCTTCCAGGGACGCCACTCTGGAGGAAGTGCGGGGCCTGCTGCAGCGCGACCTGGAATCCCGCGAGCGCACCCGGGCCCTGCGGGAAAGCATCGACGCGATGCGCGAAAATTACGAGGTGATCAAATGACCTTGCTGCGGCTGTTGGTGGGCATCGTCCTTACCATGTTATTGGTGCAGGGCGCTCACGCACACCGTTTTGCACCGTCCCTCTTGAAGGTGAATGAGATCGCCACCGGGCAATACAACATGGTGTGGAAAACACCGGCGCAGGGCACCAGCAATATTCCCCTGCGGCCCGTGTGGCCCGAATCCTGTGAGGTGAAGAACGCCAGTCCGCCGCAACTGGAGGGCACCGGCAAGGTCAGCAGCTGGCAGCTGCACTGCAGCGATCTCGGCGAGGATGGCATGGTGGGAGATACCCTGGGAGTATCCGGCCTGGGGGCAAACCAGGCCTCGGCCATGGTGATGGTGAGCCTGCTGGACGGGCGCCAGTACCAGGAGGTGCTCAACGCCGCGCAGCCGGAGTTCGTGGTGCCGGCGGAATCCAGTGCCGGTGAGGTGATGAGCGATTACAGCCTGCTGGGCATGGAACATATCTGGGGCGGTATCGACCACCTGTTGTTTGTTTTCGGCCTGCTGTTGCTGGTAGGTGGCGGCACCCGCCTGCTGTGGACTATCACCGCTTTCACCGTCGGCCACAGTATCACCCTGTCCCTGGTGACCCTGGGCTTCTTCGACTACCCGGTGGCGCTGGTTGAATTCACCATCGCCCTGAGCATCTTCGTGCTGGCGGTGGAGCTGACCCGGGTGGAGCGGCACGATATGCTGTGGCGCAACCCCTGGTGGCTGGCGGGGGGCTTCGGCCTGTTGCACGGTATGGGCTTTGCCGGCGCCCTGGCGGAAACCGGCCTGCCCCAGGGCAACGTGCCCCTGGCCCTGCTGTTTTTCAACATCGGTATCGAGATCGGGCAGATCGCCTTTATCTTCGTGGTGTTGATCCTGTGGTACCTGGTGCGCAAGCCCCTGGCGCCCTGGCAGGACCGGCTGCTGCCGGTGCCGGTCTATATTTTGGGGGCGCTGTCTGCCATGTGGTGCATCGAACGCGGGCTGGAGGTGCTCGCCTGATCTACAGCTTTTCCAGCACCAGCGGCAGGTTGTCCATGGGCTTGGCGAAGGGGAAGTGCTGGATGCGGCTGGGGTACTGGTCCTCCTTCGCAAAGCGGATGCGATAACCCTGTACCAGTTTCGCCAGTGTGCATTTGAACAGCATGTCGGCGAAGTGCAGGCCGATGCACTTGTGGGCACCGCCACCGAAGGGTGCCCAAAGGAAACTGTGCTGCTTATGCTCCTCCCGCGCAAAGCGGTCCGGGTCAAAATCGTGGGGGTTGGTCCACCACTGCTCCATGCGGTGGGTGTAAAGGGGTGAGATCTGCACCATGGTATGTGGCGCCAGACGATAACCACCGACTTCCACCTCCTTTACCGTGCGCCTCATCAGCATGGGTACCGGCGGGTTCATGCGCAGTATTTCCTTGAAGCAGTGATCCAGGTCGGGTACGTTGTGGCCCAGGTCATCGTACTCTAGTTCCGGCCGGCCCAGGCCCTTGAGCTCCTCCCGCAGCCGATCCTGCCAGGCCTGGTCATTGGCCAGGTAGTAGGCGGCCATGGTGAGGGCGCTGGTGGTGGTGTCGTGGGCCGCCAGCAGCAGGAATATCAGGTGCTCCCCGACCACCTTGTCGGAGAAATAGTCCCCGTCCTCGGTTTTTTCGTTGGCGAAGAAGGTCGCCATGTCGCTGCCTTCTTTCCCTCGGCGCCCTGGGACCAGGCCCAGGAAAAACTTTTCCAGGTCGCGCCGCCCGTTCATCCCCTTGCGGTACAGAAGGCCTGGCCAGTCCTTGCGGACCAGTGCCAGCACCCCCTCGTTCATCTCCAGGAACGACTGGTTGAGGGCTTTGGTCTCCTCACCCTCCATGTCCATACCCAGGAAGACCTTGGCGCCCACATCCAGCAGCAGGGTCTTGATATGGGGGTAGAAGTGGAAAGCGGGGATGTCACCCCACTGGTCGACCTGCCGGTCGATGATCGGATGCATCAGGTCCACGTAGGTGCGCATAGCGTCGATCTTGAACGCCGTCTGCATGATGCGCCGGTGGAACTTGTGTTCGTCGAAGTCGCGCATCAACAGGCCGCCGGCGAAGAAATCCCCCAGGGGCGAGTCGTAGCCCATGCGCGCGGAGAATGACCTGTCACTGTCCAGCATCAGTTGCTGGATGAACTCCGGGCCCAGCGCCACCACGAATTTCTGGAAGGTAAGGGAGGCCTTGTGGACCGGGCCGTACTCACGGTACCCATCGTCCAGTACCTTGTAGGGATCGAGCACGAACTGGAAGGTGCGTCCCACCACAGGCAGTCCGTAGCTGCCGGGGATGTGGGACAGGTTCTTGTTGTCCTTGTGCCGAACGTAATCGGGGAGGGCGAAATCCATACCGGGCTCCGTATTATCAGTACCGCTATCGGCTAATAGGCATTAGCCTAGCATTGGGCCCAGCGTGGTGCAAACCCCCTTACATCATCGTTTCCCCGGCCAATCCTCGAACTCGATAAACGGATGGAACGCCAACTGAATCCCCTCCATCACATTATCCTTGCTCTCCAGGATATTACGCCGGCGGATGTACCGACCCGACGAGGAACGGCTATCGATCGCATCGGTGGCATCCATGCCGCCGCGACCCAGGAACACCCGTTGTAAATCCTTATCGAAAATGGTCACCTGGATGGAGGCCACCGCCGCCTGCATATTCCAGTCGAAGTCGGCGGATACCGCGTTGCCCGGTCCCTGCATGGAAGGCTTGCGGCTGACGCCGTCCCAGCGCGCCAGATGCTTGAGGCCGCCACTGAAAGACACCTCAAACTCCACCAGGTCGGTGAACACAAAGGCGTCCAGGTCGGATTCCTTCGCCATCTCATCCCGCACGTTCTGCATGATCTGGGAGAAGGCCTTCATATTGACCTTGCCGCTGGTCGGGTCCACCGGGTTACCGTATATGCGCACCGCCGTATTCCAGTGCTGCTGGAACTGGCGCTGAGGCAGTACCTTGAAGCCGTTCTCCTTCAGGTAGGTGCTGACGTAGCCGTCGATGCGCGGCGCTTCCTTTTCCAGGTAGTTGCGCGACACCCCGCCGAGATTGATGTGGGGGATGACTACGGTCTTGATTTTGCCCTGGGCGGCGAGCTCCTCGTTGATTTCATAGGGGAACGTCGTCGGGTTGTAAGTGGGGGTGCTGCTGCAGGCCAGGAGCAGGGCAGCGAGGCCGGCCAGGGCCAGCGATTGAAACGGTTGGCTGAGATTGCGCATGCGGGTTTCCGATCAGTTATAGTGGTCCGCATGGTAGCAAAATCCTCTGGCGGGCACAGCGCCCGATGAGTGTAAAACTCCACTCCACCCTGCATGGCGATGGTCCGCCCGTGGTCCTGTTGCACGGCCTGTTCGGCTCGGGCAATAACCTGGGGTCCCTGGCCCGCTCGTTGAGTGACCGTTTCCAGGTACACAGCGTCGACCTGCCGAATCACGGACGCTCAGGCTGGGCCGAACAGGCGGGCCTGGCGGCGATGGCCCAGGCACTTTTGGACTGGATGCACCACCACGGGCTTGGCTCTGCCTCGCTGTTGGGGCACTCCCTTGGCGGGAAGGTCGCCATGGAACTGGCCCTGGGGCACCCCGAGCGGGTGGACTCGCTGGTGGTGGCGGATATTGCGCCGGTCGCGTACAAGCCACACCACGACGACGTATTTGCCGGGCTCGGGGCGGTCGCGGCATCGCCCTGCGGATCGCGGCGGGAGGCGGCGACGCGGATGGAGCAGCATATACAAGAGCCGGATGTCATCCAGTTCCTGTTGACCAGCCTGAAGCGGGACGAGGACGGCAACTACCGCTGGCGCTTCAACCTGGAGGGCCTGCGGCAAAACTACGCGGCGGTGCGGGACGCCCCGGACCTGCCGGGCCCCTACCGCGGGCCGGTGCTTTTTATCAAGGGCGGTGAGTCGGATTACATTCAGGAGAGCCATCGGACCCACATCATGGCCCTGTTCCCACAGGCCCAACTCAAGGTCATGCCCGGTTGCGGGCACTGGTTACACGCGCAGCATCCGCGCCTGTTCAACGGCCTGGTGGGGCGTTTCCTGGACGCTCAGTCTCCCTGAGGGGCCAGCAGGGACTGCAGCAATTCCACCTGCCGGGCAATGGATTCCTCGCTGGCCAGGTCGGTACCGGTAACCAGCTGGGTCTGGGGCGCCACCAGCAGGTTATAGGTCAGCGCTCCGGAGATCAGGTGCAGCAGGTGCAGGGGTGAACCCTCCCGTATCAGCCCGCGCTGCTGGAACAGGGTAATGAACTTCTCACCCAGCCGGTAATCCTCCCGCAGGTGATGATCGGTGAGCCAGTGCAGGCGCGGGCCCTTGGCCGCTGCCTCGTGGAACATGAACCACAACCATTCTGGGTTTTCCCGGGTGTACTCCACCAGCGCGGTGAAACCCCGCCGCATGCGTTCCCCCAGGTCATTGTCGCAGTTGTCGCCGATCAGTTGCTCCAGGCGGGCATTGCGTCCCTGCCACAGGTAGGTAGCCGCCTCCTTCCAAAGTTGCTCCTTGGTGGAAAAGTGGTACTGCACCAGGGCCTTCTTGACGCCGGCCTGGGCGGCGATATCGGCCAGGGAGGAGGCGTCGAATCCCGACCGCGCGAACACCTTCGCCGCTGCCGACAGGATCTGGCCGCGGGTCTGGTCCCGCTGTTTCTGGCGGCTGTTGGGTTCGGTGGCAGCTGTGTTCATTCGGTGTTCCCCTGGACAGGGCGTTGACCATACACTCGCATAGTGAAATTGTAAATTCCACTCGCTGGCGGGAAGGTTCAAAGCCACGTATGCTGGCGGGCATCGATCTATAGAAGAATTCCGGCGCGTGTACTTCACACTTGGTGAGATTTTCAGCGTATTCCTGTTCGGGGCACTGAGCCTGCATTTCCTGGGCGCCATCCGTGTGCGTGAACTGGCCCTGCAGGCAGTGGGGCAGGCCAGCCGGCGGGATGACTTCCAGTTGCTGGACCAGGCGGTGCATATCCGCCGCGTCTCCCTCAGCCGGGACGACAGCGGGCGCTGGCGGATATGGCGCCAGTACCGCTTCGACTATACCTACGATGGGGTGGAGCGGCGCCAGGGTTTCGTGATCATGCTGGGCAAGCAGTTGCAGGCAGTGGTGGTTAGCGAACCTTCGTTGACCCTACACTAACCCGCCCGCTCGCAGCATTACGCTCAGCGCCAGCAGGATGAGGATCACCCCGAATACCTGATCGATCAGTTTTGCGCTGCGCTGCAGGCGTTCCAGGAAGCGCGGGTGAGATACAAGGGCGACGATCAGGGAGTACCAGCAGGCATCGGTGATGCCCACGGTGGCCACCATGATGCCTTTTTCCACGACGCCTGCCTGTGGATCCAGGAACTGGGCAAACAGCGCCAGCATGAAAATCGCCAGCTTCGGATTGAGGAAGGCCACCAGAAAGCCACTCAACGCAGCGCCGCGATGATCCCGCGGGGCGTGACCCTCGGTGGGCATCGCCCCGGAACCGCCGCGCAGGGATTTTATCCCCAGGTAAATCAGGTAGCCCGCCCCGGCCACCTGCATAAAGGTAAACAGGGCAGGGGAGCTGGTGATCAGCACCGCCAGCCCGGCAACCGTCAGCAGCCCGTACAGCCCCACCCCGGCGCCGTGAGCCAGCGCGCAGACATAGCCCGCCCGATGACCACTGTGCAGACTGGTGTTCATCACCACCGCCAGACTGGGTCCGGGAGACATGGCCCCGAGCAGGCAGATGCTGAACAGTGAGACCCAGTGCCAAAACTCCACAATCAAGGGGTCAGACTCCTTGATTTAGGCGTTGCGAATACTCAAGCCGCCGTCCACCACCAGTGTGGCACCGGTGATGTAGCTGGAGGCGGGCAGGACAAGGCTGAGAATGGCGTGGGCGACTTCCTCGGGATCGCCGTAACGCCGCAGGGCGGTGCGGCGGCTGGCGAATACGGTCTTGTCCTCAGCGGGTATCGAGGCATTGATGCCCGTGTGTATCGGTCCGGGACAGACGCAGTTGACGGTAATGCCTTCCTTGCCCAGGTCGACCGCCATGGCACGGGTGAGGCCAACGCTGGCGTGCTTGGCTACTGTGTAGCTGCTGGTAAAACGGGTGGCGCCCAGGGCCTCGGTGGAGGCAATGTTGACGATTCGCGGGTGCGCGGCCTTTCTCAGGCTGGGCAAGGCAGCGCGAATGGCCCAGGCCTGGGCAGTGGTCATGACCGCCAGTGAGGTATCCCAGGATTCGCCGTAGTTCTCCGCATCGATTTCGCTGGGAATGACCAGCCCCGCATTGTTCACCAGTATGTCGATCCCCCCAAAGTGATTCGCCACCCGGGTCACTGCCTGCTCTACGGCGTCCCGGGAGGACAGGTCCACTGTCAGTGGCATCGCTTCGCCACCGGCAGATTGGATCTCTGCAGCCAGCACCTGCAGGGCTTCGCCGTTGATATCCAGAAGGGCCAGGCGAGCACCCTCGTCGACGAACACTCGCGCTGTTGATCGGCCCATCCCGCTGGCGGCACCAGTGACGATAGCGACGCTGCCGGCAATCGAGCGGCTGAGTTGTGACAGGCCCATAAATTCCTCCGTGATCAAGGGGTCAGACTCCT
>JAACFI010000035.1 GCA_009937575.1 Haliea sp. | reverse complement strand
TTGAAAGGCAACCAGCCTTCCTGCACGACTGCGCCTTCCGGGCAGAGTAGACGCAAAGCCTGAGGTATCACCGAATTAATCAGAGGTGCCTTAACAATTGGGAGCCAATGCCTACAGGATTATGTATAGTCAAACCGATGAACGACGCAGATTTATCCTTCTTTACCTACGCAGACAGCCCCTATACTGTTCGCCAGAATTTGCAGGACGCGCATCGAAGCTACTGGCACGCACTGGCCAGCCCCGGAACCTGGTTCAGCGGCGCCGAGCGAGTAGCCATTGCGGCAGAAGTGCGCAACGCCCTGGATTGCCCATTCTGCGCTGAGCGCAAGACCGCCCTGTCTCCCTATTCTTTAAAGGGAGAGCACCGAAGCGACAACCAACTTGATCCCCGTGTCGTCGATGCCATACACCGGGTGATTACGGATCAGTCCCGAATTACCCAGGCCTACATTGACGACAATGCGTCAGCAGGTTTCACGGAAGAACAGTATGTGGAAATGGTCGGTATAGCTGTCACGGTGCTGAGCGTCGACGAGTTTAACCGGGCGCTGGGTTTACCGTTGGAGACCCTCCCCGCACCGTTGCCGGGAGGGCCCAGCCACTATCGCCCCAGCCAGGCCGAACACGGCACAGGTTTTGTCGCAATGATCCCCGCCAACGGTGCCACGGGCAATGAATCCGACCTCTGGGAAAGAGAAAGGACGGCCAACGTATTGCGCGCTCTCACGCTGGTACCGAACGCCATGCGTGAATGGATGGCGGTAGCTGCCCAGCAATACCTCTCGATACAGGGCATGACCCAATTTACAACCATCCCCGGACGAGCCATCAATCGCATGCAGATCGAACTGGTGGCAGGAAGGGTCTCCTCGCACAACGAGTGCTTTTACTGAACCAGCTCACATGCCTCGATGCTCAGTTTGAGTGCCGATATTACCGAATCAGACGTTGACCTGAGGGTAGTCAATGGCGACGCACCCGCCTCGGAAGGTGACATCGAGCATGGACAGTTACTGATGGAATTTGCCGAAGCCTTTGCCAGCAGGAATGAGGAGGCACTCGCTACGGCGCGCAGCGCTCTGCTTGAGGGAGCCGGCGCAGAAGTACTGGTTGACTCGGCAGCTGTCGCGGCGAATTTCCAGCGCATGGTGCGCATTGCCGACTCTACCGGCATACCCCTGGATGAACGCAACGCCATCCTTAGCTACAGCGTGGTAAAAAAACTGCATCTCGATCGTTTTGAAAGCGCCAGAAACACGCCACAGGGCGGCCTGAAGCGGAGGTTGTTGAGCTTGATTGCAAAGCCACTGGCAATACGCAAGTTAAAAAAACTTGCTGAAGAAAAGTCGGCGGATATATAGTAATCCCAAGCCGTAAGACACGCCCAGAACACACTATGACGATAGAACGCGACGAAAGCGGTTTCGACGCCCCTGCCCCATTGGGACACCCCGCGCGGGCGGGACTACCCGCCGGACACCCGACAGGCCCCGCGGTAGGGGAGCGACTGCCGGATTTTGAACTACCCGATGCCCAGGGCCGCCTGGTCAACTTTCACGAGGACCGCGCCGGCCGCAAGGCTGCCCTGGTGTTCTACCGTTCGGCGGTGTGGTGACCCCCCTGCTGGACGCAGCTAGGTGAGTTGCGCGATTCCTACGCCAAGTTTGAAACACACGGCGTCAAGCTCTATGCCGTCTCCTATGACGATCAGGAGACCCTGAAAGAATTTGCCCAGACCCAGAACATACCCTACCCACTGCTATCAGATCTCGATTCAGCGGTCATTGAACGGTACGGCATCTTAAACACCGAGGTCTCGAAGGATGATGCATTTCTTTACGGCATCCCGTTCCCGGGGATTTATGTCGTCGACGAAAGCGGCAAGGTTGTCGCCAAGTTTTTCCACGACACCTACAAGAAGCGAGACAGCCCTGAAACACTGATCGATGCAGCGCTGGGTCGCATCCTTATCGAAGAAGATGCGCCGCAGGCAGAAGGCGGCGACGACGATATCCGAATCACCGCAGCCGTACACGGAGGCAAGGGCAGCGTTCGCCAGGGAATCATCCGTAAACTGGTCGTGCGCTTCGAACTGCCCGAAGGTATGCATATTTATGGCGAGCCGGTGCCCCAGGGATTGACGGCAACACAGGTAGTCGTAAACGGCCCGCCTGGACTGAGCACAATGGCAACAGAGTTTCCCGCCACGGAGCATCTGCACCTGCAAGCCATGGGAGTCGACCTGGAGGTCTGGAGTGGCACCGTGGATATTGTGGTGCCCTTTTATGCCAGGGGTGAACTGGCCAGCGAAACCCGGGCTCTCGATGCTGACAGTATCACGCTTGAAGTCCAGGTTCGCTACCAGGCCTGTAACGAAAACGAATGCCTGCTTCCACAGACGGAAACCTTTAATCTGGACTTACCGATGGATGTAGTAGACGTACCGCGGCTGGGGCCCCACCTTGGCCACGGCCAACGAGAAGGAAACTATGACAGTATGCCGGCTATGCGTCGTCTTATCCGGCGGAAACTGATACAGAACCCACTGGGCCTGCCCAAATTCATCTGGAAGAATATCAAACTCGAACTGGCCGCTCGCAAGCGACGAAAGAACCGGGGCCAGGCCGGCTAAAGGCAGCAACTAATCGAAATGTGCTCTCATGGCCTCGAGCACCACCTGGGGATCCGAGCGTCTCTGATAGTCTTCCGACATATCGATCCAGAGTACCTTGCCGTTACTGTCCACCAGCAGTGTCGTCGGCACGGGTAGTGCCTCCGTGTCGTCTCCCGGCGGTGCGGTGTGGAAAGCCTGGTTGCGTAGCCCAAAGGCGTCGGTGACCACGAGGTCCGGATCTGAAAGCATACGCGCCTGCAGGCCATGTAAATGGCGCTCTTCACGGATCTCTTTTGGGAGATCCGTGCTTACGGTCACAACCCGCACACCGCGCCGATCAAACTCGGCACGCAGTTCCTCGAGTCGCCGCAACTCGGCGACACAGTAGGGTCACCAGTGCGCGCGGAAAAATTTTATGAGTACGAGGTGCCCGTGCAGACTGTTCGAGTCGAAGAGTTCTCCCCTGTCATCGGGAGCGGTGAAATGGGGGATCGTATCGCCCACCTTGATGACGTTTGCAGAGACCTCCTGCGGACTGACGGCAATGGTGAATGGAAGAAACAAGCCAATAAGAATCGCCAGGGCTGCCGGCACTGCGCCGGCCCAGCTCGTTCCCTTGATGAATGCAGCGATACCGAGAACAGCAGCAGAGAGAAAGGCCACAACGAAGAGCGTCCGATTCTCCGGGAGGTTTACCTGTCTGGTGAGATAAAACCACAATACAGCACTGCCGAGGGCCAGCGCGAAGGCCAGTATGCTGAGTTTTGTACCCGTCTTCATCAAATCTCTTCCAGTTACCAGGCCTGCCGTTATCGATAGGCTTAGAACCTACCAATATAACTACGCCGGAATGTAGGCCTCGTTGGATATTGTGCCCCAGATGATACTCGCGGACAAGAATACCTGAATTTCAGTAAGCAAAAACCCGCTATTTACATCATGCAGGCGAAGCACCGTCCGCCGGTTCGGGCCCGCTTCGGAGCCCCGCCATCTTGTCTTCAAGATATGTACGCAGAGCCGGAAAAAGGGCCAGGGAAAGTGCCTGCTCGGGTCTGCAGATATCGGCCCAGGCCACCTCGCGGTTGTCCAGTCGGATTTCGGGACGCTGGGGCAATTCCAGTTCAAACAGGTTGATGTGGTCCCGCTTGTATTCCACGTGACTGAGGTATTGGCCCCAGAGTCGCAGGTCGCCCGGCGCAGATTCGATGCCCACTTCTTCAAGCAACTCGCGCATCGCTGCCTGTTCTGCCACTTCTCCCCGGTCAATACCGCCCCCGGGCAAGGTAATGGTGTTGCGGTAGGTATTCTTGATCAGCAGAATTTCCCCGCGACACCAGACAGCGACCCACACCCCGTGACACTCGGGCCGAAACAGGAAGGTCCATACCAGGTGCAGGCGGTAGGCGAGATAAAAAATACCCTGGAACATTCGATCTACCAGCCCTGGAGCCGCCGTCACCGAAAGATCGGGGCTGTGAAAAGCGTCCATTTCAACACCTCTGGATTATAAGGTCACTCAATTCAACGTGAATACAGCGAAGCCAGGGCAAATGCGGTGGATGCAAGAGTGATCCCCTGAGCATAAGCTAGTCCCGGATTGAGCACCAGATTGAATGCCAGGGCGGTCAGCCACATGAATAGCCCCCAAAGCAGTGGGTTGATTTGGCCCTGCTCTTCAACATACCGCATATTCGCAAACCACAGCCGTGCCCAAATCTTGAAGTGCATGAACAGGTACAGGAAAGCTCCCACTACACCATACTTGTATAGCGTGCCGACCAGGCCGATATCATCCGGATAAAAATAGGGTGCAACAATATCCTGATAGGTAGCGCCATACGCGTTGTCCTCACCCGCCCCGAACAGGAAGTGCTTGGGAATTTGTTCAAAAGCCAAGGCAAAGGCTTTAGATCGTATAGCACCACCATCCGAACCCAGAAATAAATCCAACATCACCTGAAAGCCTACCGGCATCAGCAGGATCACCAGCGGAAACAGAACAACCATGATTGGAATTCTATTTTTCGAGGACAAAAACACCGGGTAAAGAAAGATAGACATAATCATCGTAGCCAACGTAGAGCGAAACATGACTATCGACCATATGTAGACGGCAATGCCCAGAACCGACAAGGATACAACCCATGTCAGGAAATTACGTGACTGGCCCAGGCCGATTAAAGCCGCCATTAAAGCAACCATAATAGCAAAGAGAGGTGGTTTCAGACGGAAACCACGCCACTCGTCGTAAGTGACGAGGTTGCTGAGAGTGTGGTCAGATGAAAAAAATAGCGACTTAAGATCCAGGGTGAAGTAGAAAATGAGGTAATTCAACATCAGCGCGATGAGTGTAAAGCGCAGTGTTTTCTCTACGGTCGTCAGGGGAAATCCGGACCTGCAGAGCAGATAGATGCCCGGCCCCATAAACGCCAGCAAAAACTCACGAGCGGAGAAAAAACTGAATAAAGGATTGCCGCCATAATTAGCATAAAAGGCCAATGAACTGATGCCCATGATGCCTATGATCAGGCAGATTGGTTTGATAAACCAATCTTTCCAGGTAGCCAGATCCAACTGAAACAGACCTCGCCAGGCACCCAGGACAAAGAGTCCCAGGGCGCTGGCGATGCCCAGCTCCTGCAATCGATTCGCCATGTAATAGCGTCCGCCCTGGCAACCGGCAAATACAGCAAGAAAAATCAGAGCACATACCAGGGGCCGAATGTCCAGGGGTTGATAGCCCGGGCGGGATTGCACATGAATTGACGTGAGTGAGCCCATTAACGCGGCTCTATTGCCGGAAACTCGTCGCGCCGAAAAGTACAGAAAGAACGACACGGGCGTTCCCGAACTGTCCACGTATAATTCTCTTTCCGATCTCCAGGTAACTGCTCAGGTAACACCAAAGCAGACTACCCGGGTGATACTTGCTCATAAACAGGTGCTTACTGCGAAATATATGGAAATCGGCAACCAGGGAGGGTGTTGCGCGCTGCCAGGTGGGTGAACCTATCGATCCACCCTCCCGGTGATAGACGTGCGCATCGGCCGCGATGCAAGGCCTAAAAGACAGTCCCGCGCGGGTAAACCAGTCGATCTCCTCGTAATAGAGAAAATAATCTTCATTCAGCAAGCCCACCCTTTCCAGAAGACTTCGAGGTATCATCATGGAGCAACCGCTTAAGTAATCAATCTTCTCCTCAATGAGATGACAGTCATCCAGCTCATGCTCTGGTCTAAAGCGGCCCTCAGATTGCAATGCAACTCCGGTACGCTTATTGAAACAATTACCACCGATAGCCTGGATCGTTTCGGGGTTGTCAAAAAAGTGGATGATGGATCCGCATACTGTAGGAGTGTCTTCACGGCTCAATCGAGACTGCATACTCGACAGACAATCCGGATCGACCAGCGTGTCATTATTGAGTATCCATACATGGGTCATGTCAGATTGATTAAGTGCGTAACGGAGACCGACATTGTTACCTGCGGCAAATCCCAGATTCTCTTCGTTGTCTATCAATATCAGGGGTTCACCCTCATCAGAGAGGCAACCAGAATGAACGTCAGTGGCGGTAAACCTGGCGTGTTCAATCGGGCGACCTGCACCACCAAGGAGCGCGCTCAGCCGCTGATTCTTCGGCACTTCGGCAGATATCTCACCTCTGGCCCACGCGGCAATTCTTGACAGACTTTCATCACTTGAATTGTTGTCACAGACCACAACGCGAAATTGTGAGTTTCGCGACTGGAAAACAGACTCCAGGCAAGCAATGGTATCTCGCCAACCATTCCAGTTAAGAAGAACTATGTATGTGCAGGTTTCATTCATGTTTGGAGTCCTTAATAATCGAATTTAGCAGTTGTTGATCGTTCAATACCCGGGAGCGTTTGTCTGCGCCATAGTTCACACCAGTATCCTTATGATGAAACGGCTAATTGCTGTCGTACCCGGCTCATCAGCGCATTCACATCGCTTTGCTCCATCCCGATATTTGATTGAACGAGTACGGCCTGGGGAGAGTTGTTATAGCTGAAGTCAGTCAGGAATTTTTCGGTTTCATCCTCAAACCAGAGACAGTGACACAGATCTTCGGCATCCTGGAAATGTCCGGAATTTTCAATACCCAAAACATGCTCAACAAATACACCGTAGAGCGTGTATTCAGAGACCGTCATTCGTCTCCCGACAGCCTCGAACCACGGGCGATCCAGGCAATTTTCGATATGCTGTTTCAATTGAACCAGATTGCTGCGCCGCCATGTAGCCAGTGGTCCAATGTAGTCACTGCCAAAATACCGGGGGTTCAAACCCAGAAGTTCGGCCGATGCGTGGTGCCATTTCAAGTGGATGCCGTCATTTTTCTCCATCGGCTTCCGAAGGAGGCGCAGCGCATCGTCGCTGACAAAGCGGCCATGTTGGAGCGGCCTGATAAATTCGATATCAGAATCGACAAAAATAATTTTTTCACGTTCGGTAACAACATCTGCACACAGCTTGGTCACCTGTTGCATCATCCAGCCCCGAATCGGCCACATGGCATTATCGAGCCACCACTTCTTCAACAGTGGCAGATGAATGAATCTGGCTGGCAATACGTCTTGCGTACTGATTATGGTCCGATTCCTGGACCCCAACTGCGTAAAAACCTTTTTGTCCCGGTCAGGTACGATAATGAACTGTGCAGTTTCAGGACCGATAAATGTATCCATGCTCGCACATAGCCGTGCACAGCGTTCAAAGTCAGGCCGGTAAGAACAGGTAACCAAAGCCAACTGCTCACTTACATCCACTGGGCTCAACATCGGGCTCCTCCAAATTTATCAAGATAGCTGGACAAGACATTGCAGGCTTCATGCCAATGCGTGTTGAAATAGAATTTCTTAGCTAAGACACTGATTTAGATAGACCTTTCACGGTGGCGCCGACCAGGACAGGTGTAATGTACCCACGTTTATTGTCTATGGGGTATCAGGCGGCAAATTGATTCGCACTATACGTTGCATAATGCAATAATCTTGGGTTTCGATTTTTTCTATATTTATCAGCGTGTTGTGAGGCTGATACGGCATTTGCCATATCGTCTGTACTCTTACGAATCCCGCGGCACCCAACCCGCAGGCATCAAAAGATCTCCTGCCTGATTCGCCTCACCGCTCACCACGCCGGCAATCTTGCTGAGCAGCGTGTCGGTGTCTATGGGTTTTCCTACAAAGTCATCGATACCGGCCGAAATGCATTCATCGACTGTGGATTCCAGGACATTGGCTGAAAAGGCGATGACGTGGGTCTCGGCGACGGGGCCGGGCAATTGCCTGATGCGCCTCGTCGACTCCAACCCGTCCATGCCGGGCATTTGTATATCCATCAGGATCACATCAAATTGTTCTCGAGTGAGTCGGTCAAGCGCGCCCTCTCCACTGTCCTCGACTTCCACATGATGACCGGCATTTTCGATTATCGCCGAGGCGATCATCTGGTTGACTTCACTGTCTTCCACAATAAGCACCCGGGCGGGGCAGAGATCTCCGGAACCAGCCCGGGCAGCGGATTGTCCATCGTCACTGTTAGCGGGTAAAGGCTGTTGCGATTGCGCTCGCATACTGACCCGATACTCTACGCTCCCCGCGTCGGCGACGGGCAGGGCGGCTGTAAACCAGAAAATGCTGCCGCCCCCCATCCGGCTATCGACGCCACACTCGCCCCCCATGGCCGCGGACAGATGGCTGCAGATAGAAAGACCGAGGCCTACACCGGAGTGCTCCCGGGAAAGTGAGCTGTCCAGTTGGGAGAACGGATCAAAAATGGATTCACGCACGTTCTGCGGTACACCGACTCCCGTATCAACCACCGCAAACCTGAGCATATTTTTTTCGAGAGCTTCCTGCTCCAGTGAGACTTCAATATTGACCGAACCGATATCGGTGAACTTTATGGCGTTGCCTACAAGATTAAGCAGGATCTGTCGCAGCCTGTCGAAATCACCAATACAGGTATCAGGCACGTCGTCATGGATGACGCATCCAATCTGCAGACCCTTCTGTTCTGCCTGGCCCCGCAGGATATCGAGTGTGGAGCTCACCAGGTCAGTAACTGAGAAAGACTGCTCATTCAGGGTGACCCCGCCTGATTCTATCTTGGACAGGTCCAGGATATCACCCAGCAGTGCCAACAGGGCCTGCCCTGATTCATTCGCGATCCTCACATAGGAAGCCTGCACGCCATCGATGCCGCTGTCGCGAATAAGGGTAAGGGCGCCCAGAACAGCATTCATTGGCGTTCGTAATTCGTGGCTCATGACGGAGAGAAATTCCGACTTGGCGCGACTCGACTCCTCTGCCACCAATCTCGCTTTCTCCAGATCAGCCTGCACAGCTTTCCTGTTCGTAATTTCGGCTTCGAGTTTCCGGGTCTTTTCTTGCAATTCATGAGTCCTGTCAGCGACCATGTGCTCCAGGCCTGAAACCAGACCTGAAAATTGTTTACCCAGATCAACAATTTCACGGAGTTTTGTCGTGGGCACATGAAACGGGGTGCTCCCCTCGGTGGCCTCCCTTGCTGAATTCGACAGCACTTCCAGCGGCCAGGCTATCCTGCGTGAGCACCAGTAAACAATCAGAGCGCTGACGAGAAGGTACAGACCCAAAGCCAGCAGATGGTAAAGAGGCAGGTTTTCGCGGCGCTGTGACAGCGCATCCTTTCTTACCTCCGTATGCAAATGGAGGTCTGCATGCAACTTCTGATAAAGCCCTACGAGCTCGCCCGAGGTGGCGTCGAATTCACGGAGCAACACCGGGTGGGCCTGGTCGTCGTGTCCACCCGTGACCGCATCCTGCACTCTCAACTGAGTCTCGAGAGTGACCAGCAATTCCATTACCCGGTCTACATCCTCTCGCTCAAAAAGTGCTGCCGCTACGGCGGCCAGTTCCGAAAAGCGCGTTTGCAAACCCCGGAGCAGGTCCAGGGCGATCTGTCCGGTGTAAGTCTCGCCGGCGCCGATTGATAAATCTGCTGATATGAGCAGTACATCTAGCTGCTCTCCAATCTGGTCTAGTTCGCGAAGTGTCACGGAATAATCCGTAACCTCGTACTGCATGCGCTCGACCGCGATGGCGCTCCAACTGAAGTATCCCGCAATCGCGAGTCCACTCGTAACGGTGCACACAAGCACCCAGGAAAGGTAATCGCGAACCGACATAATTCGCCGCCTCCCTACCTTCCTATTATTCGATTACTGTCCGGCACCATGCCCTCTTTGCGCCACATAGGGAGCCAGTTCTGCTTGCCATGTAGACCCGGTGACTACAATTGTTTTCAATGCCGACAGGATAACCGTTGCTGCCAATGGCTCCGCATCATTCGGGAGAAAGCTGTAATGCTGTGAGAGTGAACTACCATCCTTGCTGAGGAGGCTTGTCAGTTCGGAAAAACCCTTGCCCTGCAACAGCGCCCTGAACTCGGGACTTTCGACAGCCTGGCGTCTGCGGCTGCGACTGCGCTGGAAACGAAAATCGCGAACGGATAAATCAGTACTGAGTGACCAGACGATTTCATCCAGGCCCCAGTCCCCTTTCTCGGTACGGGCGTGAACTAATCCGGCCGCGATATCCCCTTCGAAAACCAGGTACAGTGTATGCTTGCCGAATTCGTTGAAGTGGACATGATACGGAATTTCCTGCTCGAGTACGGAGCGCACCTCCGGCCCCACCTCACCCACCAGGGACCGGTAACTGCTGTACTGGGGGTAAAAGGCCTGGATGGCCATAACCGGGTCCCGCAGGGCACAGTAGGCAACGGCGTGGACCATTTGCGACTGTATCAATAGCAGGATGGTAACGCAGACAGACAGATAGTTTTTTCCGGGCTTGTCAGACATGACTTTACTCCCTTGTCAAAAGCGGTAGCGCAACTGCGCATCGATGATGGTCTGCTCGACCTTATCGCCGAATGTCGTGAGTTCCCATTCGATCTGGAAGCTCAGCGCCCAATGCTGGTCGGGCGTGTAGCGTGCGCCGATGATGGCAGACTGTGCGTCTTGCCACCCCGTGGGGAAGTCCTGGTTAAAGGACTGCAATTGCAGGTAGGCGACACCGGCCTGGCCCGAGGAGATGGCGTTGACTTCCATCAGGCCGTTCACGGTGTCCATGCTGTCAGTTTTGCCCGCTGACAACTGACCCATAAAACCCAATGGCCCGAGGTAGGTGATACCGTCCAGGCCCAGGCGCCACCGCTCGGAGATTTGTCCTGTACGGGTCAGGATATCACCGTAGAACCAGGACACACCGACACCGGGTGCCCCGAGATAAGATTCACCGTCCGTCGCGCTACCCACCCGACCGGCGAAAGCCCAGGGGTCGCCTCTACTCTTGTACTCCATGCCCGAACCGCGGCTGACTGTCGAGGCGTAACTGACGCCCGCAATCGTGCCGTTGACGCCCACACCCCAGTCCAGTTTCAATCCCAGGTCCCGGGGATTGGTCAGTCTGCGTATCGTCTGGCTGGTACTGACAGGAACCTCCAGGCCGAAGGGCACCTCGGGATGACCGATAAGGAAATTGAATTTTCCATCCCCGCTTAGCGCAAAATTGAGCGTGCTGACTTTGTGGACAATCTGGCAGTCGGTATCGTCGTCGAACAGCCCCGGGCGGCGGGTGAGCCCGTCTATGCACCAGAGGTTAAGCTGCAGGTTCAGTGTGGCGAGGTCTCGATCACCACCCGAGAATACCTTGATCGCATCCAGGCCGACGGAGTGGAAGTAACCGGTTTGGCTCGGCGCATCTTCAGTGAGATGCTGAACCCGACTGCTCAGGTCGACCGTCCAGCGAAGCCCGTCATCCCACTGCTGTGACTTAGCGTTATTCGCCAGGGCAAACATGGCTACAAGTACCAGACCACAGTGCAATGCATTATAAAATGCATATCGTATTGCATAATGCAACTGCCTCCACAATCCCACCCAGATGGAAATAGCTTTAATAATCAGACAGATACAGCTCATGATGGTGTCCGAACTGCCATGTCGACGGCAGAATAAAACATTATCTGATCCCTGTTTGTTGTAGAAAACCTGTTTCACAAACATTAATCAGCAATATGCATGCCACGATGTCGGGAGCGTCAGAAGGCAATCCACCGCTGCCGAATACCGGACAACCGACAGCGAGGCATACCGGTTACAGGAAGACGAGATTATCGAAAAGCTTATGGATGATCTGTTTGTCGAAGACCCCGGTAGCGTAACCTGGAGCAATACTGCCGGGCCAACAGACCAGGGTATTTTCTGAAATAACTTCGGGTACAACCCTGGTCGGCAGAATACGAGGTAGGGCTACGAATACGTCAATAGTGACCGCGCGCTCCCGATCCAGCGACGTTGCCAAACAGGTAGCTGCAACCCATGCACACATAGAGGCACGCTACCCCGATCGACCTGCCAGAACAGGCCAGACGATAAGCTCAATCAGCGGCTACACTCGTTTGACCATCAGGTATTGGATCTTGCCCTCTGCAGGGTCGCGTCGGTTTCGTAGAGGTGCTGCATCATGGCGAAGGTATGAGGAAGGGGCATGACAATCGGATCTTCGTCGCCACCCACAGACGAAGTGGACTGTAGTTCACTTATTATTATCGAGGAATCCTGGGGATCAGGTTTGACATATGCCATCGACCAATCCTCAAAGTTGCGAAAATCAATTGTCCGATCCGAAAGAATCCTCATATTTCTGTGGCGTGGGTCCGATTCGATTGTTGCCAGCAATCGGGTGATGGGCGCATCCTCTCCTTCGAGAACCTGGACAAAGGAATTCTCGATGTACAACAGGGCGCCAGTTATACCCAGTTGTCTATTGTTGTGGCTCGCAGTGGCTACCAGTTCCTCTATGTCCTCCTGCTTCATGGGGCGAATAGCTTGACTGATGTAAATGACTTGCCTGATTGTTTCCATACCACTTCTCTTATCCGACTTGTCCACATTTTTCCCAGCCCGAGCCGGTGCTATTGGCGAGGCAGAAATTCCCGCCTCAGAGCCTGGCGAGCTCTGCCTTTAATTCCATGATGCCTTCGGTCAACTGTCGACCTGTCTCCATGATACAGGGAGGTTCCCCTTCCTCGCCATCTAACTTGGCGTACCTCTCGATACAGTTGAGTTTGTCCGCCACTGCCGGCAAGCCGAAGCTGCGGCAGGTGCTGGCAAGCGTGTGAGCCTCGCGGGCCAGGTCGTTTTCATTGCGGGCACTTTCCAGCGCTGTCCAGCGCCGATCTGCCTCATCAAGAAACTTGGTGATAACCGCAGCGAGATTGTCCCTGCCGATCTGCTGCAGCAGGTTATCGAGTGCCTCCCGATCGACCTGGCCCTCGGGGGTCGCCTGCCCATGAGCCTCAGACTTCTCCCCATCTATCCGAGGCAGCCAGGCTTCAAGGGCAGTAATAAGGTTTCCCCGTTCGATGGGCTTGGTCAGGTAATCATTCATGCCACACTCCTCGCTCTTGGTCTGTTCCACGGAGCTGGCATAGGCAGTGAGTGCGACCACGGGGAGGGTTTGCGCATCCAGGCTTGCGCGGATCCGCCGCGTTGCCTCGAACCCGTCGATTCCGGGCATACTGATGTCCATGAGCACCAGGTCCAGACTGCTGGTATTGGCGATCGCGACAGCCTCTTCGCCCGAACTGGCGGTAAGAACAGTAACGCCCATTCCTTCCAGGATCATAGTAGCCAGCATGAGATTGGTTTCATTGTCGTCCACCAGCAACACCCGGCCTGCAAATTCCGCACTCGCATCCACCGTCCCCATTGCTTCAAGCGAGCCGGCGGCGGATCCGATGATTGCAGGAAACGGCAACTCGATCCAGAAAGTTGAGCCGATCGCGGGCGTGGAATACACTCCAATCGCCCCCGCCATAGACTCGATATTACGCTTCGCTATATCCAGGCCCAGCCCGGTGCCGTGCTGACCCACATTTGTACCAGAGGGTCCCACAGTCGAGAAAGCTTCGAAGATAGTCTGCTGATCCTGCTCATCGATGCCTTGACCTGTGTCAGTCACTTCGAAACGTATGGTCTGATTTTCCATCGTGGCCTGGGTTACGTCCACGCTGATAGTACCTGCGCCGGTGAACTTAATCGCATTGATCGTGAGGTTTAACAGGGTCTGTCGAAGACGGGCCGCGTCCCCCAGGTAAGTCGATGAAAGAGCGCTGTCAATCCGGCTGCGGAGCTCCAGCCCCTTCTCCAGGGCACGGGCTCGCACGATGTCCATGACCGATGTGACCAGCTCTCCCAGGTCGAATTCGAGGTTCTCGGGTTGCGCGCTGCTGGCCTCGAGCTTTGATAGGTCCAGGACGTAATTGATAACCTGCAACAGATTGACAGAAGATTTGCTCGCCAGATCGAGTAACTCCTTGGACCTGCCGGAAAGACCCTGGTCTTTCATCAATGCCAGGGCAGAGACGACGCCATTGAGAGGAGTGCGCATCTCATGACTCATCTGGGCGAAAAAGGCATTCTTGAAGAACTGTGCTGCCTCCGCTTCATTCTTGGCGACCCGCAGCTGCTCGTTGAGCAGTTCGAGATCCTCCACCATCCGTTTCTCGGTGGTCATATAGAAGAGCTGGTCGAACTGAACATCCTGGGGAGAAAAATCCTTCAGGCCAAGTTTCAACTCCGGCCGGTGGCTGATCAGCCAGGATAGCCAGGGTGCCCCGCAGAATATCAGATACTCCTGCCCCTCTAGTACACGGCAAATCAGCTGCCCGCGGATGGCGAAGCTCTGGTCGCAGGCAACCAGCAGAAAAAGCGAATCGAGATGCTTGATCGCCTCGTCAAAACAACTTACTGACGCTGGCCGTATCAGCTCAAAGACCTGCATTAATTGCGGCTGCTCGCTTATGACAGGCAAATGGCGTTCCAGGACGTGGCTGCCATCGATGATGCTGAGATCACGATCAAGGACCATGAAGATCGAAAACAGGCTCTGCAGGGCTTCCAGCTCAACAGCCTGTTCCACACTCAGGCCGTTAATCATCTTATGCTGACCTCGAAAATGGCGTGGGTACCATGCTCCACGTCTAGCTGTTCCTGGTGGTGAATCTCCAATTCGCTGTTGAAGCGCTGGGACAGACCACTGAGGAGACCGACCACAAAGGGTACCAGGCCCTGCCGCTTGCTGATGTAATGGATGCGGTGGCGTTGGTCGCCCAGTTCCTCTACCTCAAATTCCGGCGGAACGTAGTCAAGGAATGTGCCGGTGATACGGTCGTGCAGGGCATTCATATTGCCCAGGAATTCGACCATGGTATCCCCCGAGGCGTTCATAAGCGGGCCATAGGATTTCGCGGCGGTTTCCAGTACCCAGTACTCCCCAAACATTTTGAGGCAGTCATCAACTGGCGCCCCCAGTACCTCGGCTGCCGCGCCGACCAGGTCGTAGGTAATGGCGTCGTCGTAACTGCGCATGGTCAGGAAAGAGTCCTCCGGAACACCCGATGCCGCCTGAATCCTGTCCCATTGTTCGTCGCCAAACTTTTCGCAAATCATGCTCTGCATTGCCTTATTTATTAAGCCATACACGGGGTTTACTCCTCAGTTGATGGGCTTCGGTTCAGGCCTGGCGCTTCTTCCAGGACTGTAATTTTCGGTATACGGTGGAAGGCGCCACCTCCAGCAGGCCGGCGGCCTGGTTCACATTGCCGCCGCATATCTCGATGGCTGTCTCAATGGCGTGCCTCTCTGTCAGCCACAGGGGCTCGACCTGCTGTCGTCGCTCCACGTGCGTGGTGATAGCAATGGGAGCGTTGTTGACGGACGACGAAACCCTCGAAGGCCCGGCCAGGTCCGGTGTATCAATGTGCCCGGATGTAACGGGCTCCGGCAGCATGGCCGTCTCTACCACGGTTCCCTCATTGAGCACCACGACCTGGTGCATGGCATTCTGCAGCTGGCGTACATTGCCGGGCCAGGGGTAGCGGCGGATCGACTCCTCGGCGTCGGCGCTGAAACCATCGAACGATTTGCCTTCCCGGGTATTGAAAGCATCCAGGAAATGACGCGCGATCAACATTACGTCCTCACCCCGCTCCCGCAGGGGTGGCATCCGCACCGGTACGACGTGCAAGCGGTAGAACAGGTCTTCACGGAAGCGACCCTCGCGTACCTCTTCCAGGGGATCGCGATTGGTAGCGCATACGAAGCGTACATTCACTTTTTCCAGGGTATTACTGCCCACTTTACGAAAGGTGCCTGTCTGGATGAATCGCAGCAGTTTTTTCTGTAACTCCAGGCTCATTTCGCAGATCTCGTCGAGGAACAGGGTACCGCCGTCAGCGACGCTGGCCGCACCCTCGCGGTTGTTGCTGGCGCCGGTAAAGGCACCCTTGACGTGACCAAACAGTTCGCTTTCCATGAGTTCACCAGGTATCGCACCACAGTTGATGGCGATGAACTCCCGATCGCGACGCGAACTGTGCTGATGAATCGCCTCAGCGGCCAGTTCCTTGCCTGTGCCGCTCTCCCCGACAACAAAGCCCGTGGCATCGCTTGTCGCCAGGGAGTCGATGGTCTTATAAACAGATTGCATGGCCGGGGATTGACCGATAAAGCTGCCATAGTGATCGCGTTGCAGGCTCGCCAGCTCATTCACTTGCTTGCCAAGGCGCAACTGGGAAACAGCATTATCCAGGGTAACCTTGAGGCGCGCGGAGTCAAAGGGCTTGGTCAGGAAGTCGAAGGCACCCAGGCGGATTGCCTCCACTGCCATGTCGGAGGTGCCGTGAGCCGTCATCACAACGATCTTGGGCGGGTTGTCCAGTATCTCGGCCTCAACCAGGAAATCCATGCCGCTGCCGTCGGGCAGTTCGATATCCAGCAGCACGATATCAGGTTGGTATGCCCCGAGCGTGGCGTGAGCAATGCCGAGGGTCTCAGCCGACACGATCTGGTACTCCGTGTCTGCCAGGTAGGCCTTGTAGACTTCGGTCAGCGACGGACTGTCCTCGACCATCAATATTTTTACCGGCTGATTCATGGTGTTCATACTCTCCTGGTGCCACAGTTACCTGATTACTACTCAATTACTGTACCAAACCTTGCAATTTGAATCGCAAATTTGAAGCGACTCATTCAACTAACTAATTTTTCAACATAAAAATACTTAGTCAGCATTCGATTACGAGCTAGACCAAGAACCTCTCCCTGCTGAAACTAATCAACATAGCATTTAGAATTGCATTATGCGAGGTAATATGCATTGCGTAATGAGGCCGCTGCGTAAACCAGCCCCGAAAGCAAGGCTAGAAAGAGGGCTTGGGCAGCCTTGAGAAGATCTGGGCCCGTAGCAAGGTATGGTGTCCCACTAATTCAAACGACAGGGTGACCGCGATTACCCATTGGCACGGCCCCCGTCACAGATCGCTGCCAGCAAATCAGAGTCGCCTATGAAATGCCGGGGCTCACCGAGGCCAGCCATTCGGAACATCTGCAGCACGTTGGCGCCGGCTCCGCTGAAAAGCACGCGGCCGGAGCTGCCCGAGTGCCCGGACAGGAAAGGACCCAGCGCGACGATGGCCGAACTCTCCAGCAGCGAGACGTTGCGAAGATCGATAATACAGTCGCGGTCACGAGCAGTGTGCTCCAGGCATTCAATAAATCCGAGATCGGCAAGGTCGCGACCGCTAACCTTGCCACCCAGGCATATGAGGGCCGAGTCATCGAGGACATAGCTGCGACAGGAAAAGCGGCCGGTGTTAGCACTCCCCGCCCGGCCCAGGGTATCCAGGGTATCGCCCTCCCCGGTGTGCAGCACATCCAGCACGCGGGTGGCAGCCAGATCGCGGCGCAACCGCTCGGTGATACCCAGCAACTGCAGATTGCTGTCCTCCCGTTGCTGCAGTTCCGCCAGGGAGAGCAGTGCCTGGTGACCGGCCATCTCAACTTTCTTTACCACACTGAAATCCAGCAGACGCAGAGTGGTACTGGCGGGCGCGGCCAGGATGCTCTCCACCAGCGCAATCAGGTATTCGCGCGTGACCAGGGCCGGCAGGCGCAGAACTGCCAGGGATTGATCCCGCGTTGACCACACTGAGCGCCAGCGCACCGATTCCGGCCCGGCCGGGCTGCGACCGGTGAAGGCGACCAGTTGCGCAGCCCGCGAGTAGAAAAGCGGTGCACTCAACAGGCCCAGCTTGATCAGGCCCTTTGCATACCTGTGCCACAATCGTGCCGGATCCTGGGTGATCCGGAACAACCATTCCAGGTTGAGTCTCTGGACCCAGGTCGGGGCGCGCCTGACGGCACCGGTGATAAATTCGAACGTACCACCCACACCAATGGAGACAGGCACCTGCAGTCTATCGCGATTGCGATTGAACCACAGTTCCTGCTTGGGATTACCCAGGCCAACCAGCAGAATATCCGCACCGGATGCGTTGATCTGCTCTGTGATTGCTTCGTCATCGGCAATGCAATTTGCAAGCTCAGGGCCCTCGGTGTGGATGAAGGGAGCGGCTGTCCCGGCAATGCGAAGCCCCGGATGCTGCTCCACCAGCTTGTCTGCGGCAGCCCTGGCAGCGCCCTGGCCGCCGCCCAGCAGATAAATTGACAGCCCCTCCCCGGCTGCCATCGCGGCCAGCGCCGGCACCAGGTCCGAGCCGCAAACCCGCTGCTGCAGGGGCTTGCCCATGATGCGACTGAGCCACAGGATGGGGAACCCGTCAGCAGTCACCAGGTCCGCATCGCGCAGCACACTAAGTAATTCGGGGTGACGAGCCTTTGTAAATCGAGTGCCCAGAGAGTTGACCAGGAAATCCACGTTGAGGGTGGACACCAGCCGCGCCCTGCCGTCTCGTGTTTTTGCCATCCCGATGACATGACCGACGGTATCCTCCAGCGAGAGATTATCGACCGGAATTCCCAGCGAACTGACGCAATCACGCTGCGGACTGTGAATCAAAGCTGTCATTTATTTATCTCTCCCTTGTTGATTGAAAGCATGTTTGTTTGCCCACTGGGCGCCGATTCCTGCTGCTGCGCCCGATATTGGGTAATGGTTTGCAGCATCCGTGCCAGAAGTACCCCGGCGAGAACAGCAAAAGTTGCCAGCAGGGTGCCTGCCACCGTTCCAATCACGACTTTCTTCTTCCGAGACATGTTGAAACTGCGGTAGGGCAGCGCCGCCGGATCGATGATTTCCAGTGCATACTCGTCCCGGGCACTGGCCAGCATCGCGATGGCGGTCTGTGCTTCGATGAGGCGGTAAATGGACTGCTGTATTTCCAGCACGTCTGAGTCGCGCAGCTCCTTTTCCAGGAAATTCTGCTTGCTCTGTACATCACTCATCGTGCGCGCGCGGATGAACTCGTTGAAACTGCGAACATACTGGTTGGCCCAGTCCCGCGCCACGACAGGGTCCGGCCATTTCATACTCACAGAGACGATGTCCGTTTCCTCATCCCGAATGACGGCACGCACTTCGTCCCGAAACCGGGTGAATACTTCTCCGCGGTCTGGCGTAAACCCGTCCTCCCAGCGCTGCTCCTGCTGGAGCCACTGCTCCGGATAGAAGTGCCGGTAGACGTTGTACTCGTCGAGAAAACGCATGGTGAAGTCCCGGGATCTGAGGCGCGCCAGCATCACATCGTTGTAGTTGTCGTGGGTGGTACCCATCACAAAGCCGTGCTCGACCAGGGTAAGCACTTCCGAGGCCCGCCGATCATCGGGAGCCACTCCGCCTGGATCTTCGATATCCACCACGCTGACCTTGGTGCCCGACTCGAACATATAGGGCTTGGAATGTGCCCAAAAGCCGGTAAGCACCGCGGATAACACAGCTGCGCCGACCAGTATCCAACGGGCATCGATCAGCGCACTGATGTAGACCATAAGATCCAGTTCCATGGCCGCTGTGGGCTCGGGGACCGTGGTTTCTATTGATTTCATTTTCTTCTGCCTCCGGGGATTACAGAATAACGCCGGCCAGGATCGCCGAATTAATGAGTGTCTGGACCCAGGTCTGGGCCTTCTCGGTACCGTTCATGCGATCCACATTGAGCGGAACATAGATCCGGGCGCCCGGCATGACCGACTTGCGTGCGATGCGCGAGGAGGTCCGACTCCCCTTGTAGTTGAGCACTTCGCCGTTGGCCTGGATCACGTAGGTATGATTCAGCTGGCCGAGCACGGTGTGGCCGCCGCTGAGTTCAACGTAGTCCGCGATCTTGCGATCGCTATCGTAAAGGTGGGAGGTCGGCACGTACACCTGGCCGGCCACCTGGACGAAGTCAGGCTCGCGCGGGACAGTAAGGGTATCCCCATCTTCCAGCGGCAGGTCGTTTCGACCCCGGCATTTCATGCTCTTCTCCAGATCGACGACAAGGCGACCGTTGGCCTCGGCGCGCTCCAACTCCTGAATAGCCTTGAGATAATCCTGCTTGCCGGCCCACTCGTGCGAGGTCTTCTCTTTGTTATTGAACGAATGCGACAGGGATAGCTCGACCATCAGGTCGTCCAGCTGATCGTGCAACTGGTCAATGGTTTCCTGTTGCATTGCCCGAATCGATTGCCGGGTGAAAATCGCCCCGAAGACATAGGCATCCTCCGTCAGGCCGCCGGCGCGCTCCAGCACCTGGCAAAGAGTCTCGCCTCGATCTATGGCGTACACCCCGGGGTGCTGGACTTCACCGCTCACCGTCACTATGGCGCGCTCCACCCAGCCGGCCTTCTCGCTGAACGTCATCTGGTCCATCCGCTGCAGCAGCGGATTAGCCAGGTCATCATTGTAGGCTGCCAGATATTCACTCTGACTCACCCTGCCCTTCGCAAATTGCCGCTTGAGTTCACAGATACGCAACATCACGCCGCTGTCCATGGCGATGTGGTGTGTCGAGTTGTCACCATCCAGGCTGTAGTTGACGCGAGACAATTCCGCAGTGACGCCATAGGCCTTGCGGGTGAGGCCACCCGCCGCGCAGAGCAGGTCGCTGGCGCGCATCTGCAACTCCAGCGGGTAGGTTCCACCGTGGTGTACCTCGCCCAGGATGGTCACCAGGCTTTCCTCATTCCCGAAACTGGCCTGGCCGCGAAGGCGTTCGATTTCATCCGCCAACAGAGTGGAGCGTCCGTGGTCCTCGTCAAAAAAGTACAGGCGGTCCCCAGGCTGAATTTCGGGGTTATTGGAGGAATCGGGGTCATATTGTGCCGCTGCCAGGCTGAACGAGAAGACTTCAATATCACGACTCGGGTGAAGGGTGCGGGCAATAACGCCGTAGTGCGTGTCGGCACCGGCCTTCAACCCACCACCAAGTGCGACGACGTCAAGCAGCCGGGCGTCGTCCTGCAGCGGCAGGCGGCCGGAAAAGCGGACTGCTCCGTGGAGTTCTATCACCCGGGCGGGCCGGTAGTCCGTAGCCTGCAACTCCAGGTCACGGACGATCTCCGCCAGGGTCTGCTCCCGGGAGTCGGCCAGGTTGAACACGATCACCTGGTCACGGGCCTGCAGCTGCAGGTCAGCCTCGCCAGCTGGCTGTTCAATGGCCCGCAAAAGGTTGGAATAGAGTACCTGGTTGCGCAGGGTCGCGCGGTGCTCCCTTTTAATCAGCAGGAAATCGATATCAGCTCCGGGCAGCAGGGCCTCGGCACTGGCGAGCAGGTCGGTGACACGCATGCCCTCGCGATACTGGTAGCCGCCGGGACGTTCCACCTGTCCCGAGAGCAGCACCACATCCTGCAGCTGATCTTCCAGCGGCAATACCCGCAGCAAGTCGCCATTTACGATGGGTGCTTTACGTATTTCGGCGTCACTACCGGTACTGGAGAAGTCAACCAGGGTGCGGAAGCCGCCTGTCTGAATCCGCTCGATGTGAGAGTCGGCCAGGGACGCCGTAGGCAGCAGGCCGCCCGCCATATCGATGATCTGGCCGAGGTTTTTCTCGCCGCGCAATTCGTAGATCGCCGGGCGTTGAACCTCCCCGCCAACGTAAACCGCGGGGCCGATCGGCGGCACGAAGATAGTGTCGTTATGTGCCAGGTACTGATCCTGGCCGCTGTGGCCCCGCAGGAGCAGGTCATAGAGGTCCAGTGTCGCAACGGCCTTGCCGCCGCGGATCAGCTGGATATTGCGCAGGGAACCGGTTGTGCGCACACCGCCAGTGGTGAGCAGCGCATCTATCAGGGTCGTTAATCCGCCCACCGTATAAATCCCCGGCTGCACAACGTCACCCGCCAGGCGGACCTGGATCGTGCGCAGCGCCCCCATGGTCACCACCGCGCGAGCGCCGATGACCCGCCGCTCAAAACCTTCTGTAAGCAACTGCTCTGCCTCGTCGAAGGCCAGCCCAGCCACTTTGACCGGCCCATACTCCGGCACCAGGATATTGCCGTCGCGCGTGACGACCAGTTTGTACTCCACATTGAGTTTGCCGTAGAGCTGGACGATCAGGTTGTCACCCGGGCCGATAATGTAATTCTGCGGCACGGGTATTCCTTGAACCGGGGCGAAGGTGCTGGGTACCTGGGTAAAAATGTCATAGCCGAATAAGGTCAGGTCAGAGGAGAGCACCTGGTTCTGCTGCGTCTCCGCCAGGGTCAGGGGTCCGGACTTGGCCTC
>JAACFI010000034.1 GCA_009937575.1 Haliea sp. | reverse complement strand
CGCTTACTCGGGCTCTTCGAAGCGGTTATTGATGAGTGTCTGCAGTGCCTCCAGGGCGTCTTCCTCGTCACTGCCATCTATGTGCAGGTCCAGGACTGTGCCCTTGCCCGCCGCCAGCATCATGACCGACATGATGCTCTTGCCGTCTACCATTTCGCCGTTCTTGCCAGTGCGAATCGAGCTGGAGAAGGTGGAGGCGCAACCGACGAACTTGGCCGCCGCACGGGCGTGCAGGCCGAGCTTGTTGATGATGGTTACCTGGGTCTGGATCATTTAGGGCCCGTTTATACTGACTATTGTAGTTCCCTGTGGCGTACGTGGATCTCCGGGTAGTGCTTCCGGTAGTGCCGGTAGAGGCGCTCCGCGAGGTATACTGAACGATGTTGGCCACCGGTACAACCCAGCGAGATGGTCATGTAGCTGCGGTTGCTGTCCCGGTAGCGCGGCAACCAGTTATCCAGGTATTGGCAGATGTCACTGTACAATTCCCCGGTCATGGCCTGTGCCTCCAGAAACTCTCGCACCTGGGGGTCGAGTCCGCTCTTCAGCCGCAATTCCTTGACCCAGTGCGGGTTGGGCAGCATGCGCACATCGAACACCAGGTCCGCATCCGCCGGCACACCGCGCTTGAATCCGAAGGACTGGATCAGGATCGACATACTGTTGTCGCTCGCCCCCAGCAGGCGTTGCCGGATCGCATCGCGCAGTTCGTAGATGGTCATCTGGGTGGTATCCAGCACCAGGGAAGCGCTGCTGTATAGGGTTTCCAGCAGGTGGCGCTCCTTGTCGATGGCTTCCGCCAGCGGGGTGGTTTCACTGCTCAGTGGATGGCGTCTCCTGGTCTCACTGAAACGCTTGATGAGGGCGCTGTCTTCGGCATCGAGAAACAGCACCTGCCGCTTTACCGTGGCCGGGAGGGAGTCCAGGATGGTGTTGAAGTTCTCCAGGTCTTTCCAGGCATTGCGGGCGTCGATGCACACTGCCGCGCCGCTGAAATGGCTGAATTCCCCTCGGCTGACCTCGCGCACCAGGTCCGGGAGCAGTGCGGCGGGGAGGTTGTCTATACAGTAGTAGCCTTCGTCCTCAAGCTGGTGCAGGGCGGTACTCTTGCCCGAACCGCTGCGACCGCTGATGACGATCAGCTGCACGGCGTGCTACCCGGCCTGGCCAATGGCGACGCGGTACAGCGCGGCGTCACTGTCTGCCTGGCGCAGCTTGCCACAGAATTCTGCCTGGCTGAAAAGGCGGGCGATATGGGCCAGTATGTCCAGGTGTTCCTGGTGCGCCTCTTCCGGGACCAGGAGGATGAATAACAGATCTACCGGGGCGTCGTCCGGCGAATCGAAATCAATCGGATCCTGCAGTGATACCAGGGTACCCAGGGGCTGCTGGCAGTTGCCCACCCGGCAGTGGGGGATGGCGATGCCCTGGCCCAGGCCGGTACTTCCGAGTTTTTCGCGTGCGATCAGGTGGTCGAAAACGGCGTCGTAGCCCAGGCCCGGTTGGTCGTCGCTGATAATTTTTGCGATGGTTTCAAACAGTCTTTTCTTGCTGACCCCCGGCGCGCCGCAGACGGTGCGCGCGGGGGTGAGGATGTCGCTCAGGGCTTGCATGGCGGATGGCTCAATGTCCTCGATTTTTCTGTTTGTGCTTGATCAACTGACGGTCGAGTTTGTCTGCCAGGGCATCTATCGCTGCGTACATATCCTCCGACTCTGCATGGGCAAAGATATCGGCGCCTGCAATATGCACCGTCGCCTCTGCCTTTTGTACCATTTTTTCAACGATCAGGGTGACCTGCGTATTGGTGATCTGGTCAAAATGTCGTTGCAGGCGCTCGAACTTGCTCTCGACGTATTCTCTCAATGGCGCGGTGACTTCCACATGGTGACCACTGACATTCAGTTGCATAAATAGCTCCTTCTCGTTGTTAAATCGGGCGTCGCCCGATACCGGCAGTGCCGGATTTTCGATGCCTCGGGTGTGATTATTAAGCGCGGCCGTGGCATCACCATAATTCTAGACCAATCTCTTGCGTTCGTTGGAGGGTGGGATCATCAGGGTGTCCCGGTACTTGGCGATGGTGCGCCGGGCCACCTTGATACCCTGGTCTTCGAGCAGCTGGGCGATCTTGTTGTCGCTGAGGGGTTTTCGCGGGTTCTCCGCGGCCACCAGCTTCTTGATCAGCGCGCGGATCGCGGTGGAGGAGCACTCCCCGCCGGATGTCGTTGCCACGTGGCTGGAGAAAAAGTACTTCAGTTCGAAGATGCCCCGGGGGGTATGCATGTACTTCTGGGTGGTCACCCGGGATATGGTGGACTCGTGCATTTCCACGGCCTCGGCGATGTCGTGCAGCACCAGGGGCTTCATCGCCTCCTCACCGTATTCCAGGAAGTTGCGCTGGTGCACGACGATTTTACTGGCAACTTTCATCAGTGTCTCGTTGCGACTGTGCAGGCTCTTCAGGAACCAGCGAGCCTCCTGCAGGTTGTCTCGCAGGAAGGTGTTGTCAGCGCTGCTGTCGGCACGTTTGATCAGGCTGGCGTAGTCGCTGTTGATGCGCAATCTCGGAGCAATGTCCGGGTTCAGCTCCACCAGCCAGCGGCCGTTTTTCTTGCTCACGAACACGTCGGGAACCACGTACTCCACACTGTCCTCTGCGGCACTCTGTCCCGGGTTGGGATCCAGGGACTGGATCAGGGCCATCACTTCCCTGAGTTCATCTTCCTTGAGGCGGGTACGGCGCAGGATCTGGCTGTAGTCGCCATTGCCCAGTTGCGTGATATGGCGGCTGAGCACCACCCGTGCCTGTTCCAGCCAGGGTGTTTCCGCTGGCAGTTGCCTCAGTTGCACCAGCAAGCATTCCTGCAGGTCGCGGGTGCATACCCCCGCCGGCTCGAACTGCTGCAGGCGGTGCAGCACGGCAACCACCTCGTCCGGGTCGATGTCGAGTTCGGCGGACAGGGACTGGTGAAGGTCTTCCAGTTCCAGGATCAGGCGTCCGTTGTCGTCGGTGGCATCGATGATAGCCATGGCGATAAGGCGATCCGTGTCTGACAGCCGGGTGAGGTTCAGCTGCCACAGCAGTTGCTCGCGCAGGGATTCGCTGGAGGCGTTGCGCGCTTCGAAATCGCTGTCGCGAGTTTCGTCAGGGGGTGGTGGCGGCGCCGAGGCCGAGGGCAGCAGGTCGTCCCACTGGATGTCAACCGGCAGATCCTCCGGCAGGGCCATGTCAGGCGCGTTGTTCTCCCAGTCACTGTCACCCTCGGCAGCCTGCTCCAGGCTCTGGAGCGGACCGTCGCTGGAGGCACCGCTGTCCTCATTGGCACTGGCGTCCCGCTGCTGTTCGGCTTCTTCTTCGGCGACCTCGAGCAGGGGATTGCTTTCCAGCGCTTCCTGGATTTCCTGCTGCAGATCCAGGGTAGATAGCTGCAACAAACGGATAGCCTGCTGCAGCTGAGGCGTCATGGTCAGCTGCTGGCCCAGTTTGAGTTGAAGCGATTGTTTCATCGGGTGTCTGGAAGGCTCTCTGGCTTGGGGCGGTACGCCGTGTCAGAAATCAGTTTAGCCCCCGCGTAGCTGCCGTGGCAACAGCTTGGCGCGAAAATTGCTAGGCGTATCTCAAAAAGTTCTGAAAAGTAGCCAGAAAGTTGATCTGGATCGTCCCGAAGCGCTGGTGCCCTGTTACATGCTGAACTGGTCGCCCAGGTAGGTTTTACGCACCCGCTCGTTAACCAGTATCTCCTGGGCACTTCCGGCAGCTATGATATGCCCCTCGCCAACAATGTAGGCTTTTTCGCAGATGTCCAGGGTGTCCCGCACATTGTGATCGGTGATCAGCACGCCGATCCCGCGGGCTCGCAGGTGATTGATGATCTGCTTGATATCGATGACCGAAATCGGGTCGACACCGGCGAAGGGTTCGTCGAGCAGGATAAAGGAGGGCTCTGTGGCCAGTGCCCGGGCGATTTCGATGCGCCGCCGCTCGCCCCCGGACAGGGACTGGCCGAGGCTGTCCCGCAGGTGCTCCACATGGAATTCTTCCAGCAACTCATCGCGCCTGGCCCGGCGTTGGTTGCGGTTCAGGTCCGAGCGGGTCTCCAGTATCGCGAGGATATTGTCACCCACGGTAAGCTTGCGGAATATGGATGCTTCCTGGGGCAGGTAGCCCACGCCCCGCCTGGCGCGCTCGTGCATGCTCAGGGATGTGATGTCCTCGTCATCGACAGTGATAGTGCCGCGGTCGGCGCGCACGATGCCGATGATCATATAAAAACAGGTCGTCTTGCCCGCACCATTGGGGCCGAGCAGGCCTACCACCTGGCCGCTGTCGATATGCAGGGAAACATCCTGCACCACCTCGCGCCCGCCGTAGGCCTTGGCCAGGTTACTGGCTTTCAGCTGGGACACTGCCGCCATCATCCTCGGTTTGTTGCGTTGGCCCGGGAATCCCGTTCCGTACGTCGTTTGGATCAGCGACCGCTGCTTCGTTGGGGTCAATGACTGGTGTCTCGTTCCGGGGGGGTGCCGGATTTGCCGGGGCCTTGCGGGGCGCCAGGTTCATATCCTGCTGCACGCTGGGGGGAATGACCACCTGCACCCGGTTGCCCTCCCCGGCGCCGTCAGAATCGGCCTTGACCAGTTCCTGGGCGATAAAGTAATCGATGGAATCGCCGGTCACGATGGCCCCGTCCTGCTCGATACGGGCCTCATCCTGCAGGTGTACCTTCTGCTCCCGCTGGAAATACTCAATCAGTAGGGCGCGGGCGTGGACGGGCCCCTTCTCCAGGTCGGGGCGCTGGCGCAACTTTGCCGGTCTGCCCCTGGCGACGATTTTGTCCGCTTCTGCCTCGATGTGGTAGATGGTCAGCGTGTCGGCCTCGATGTGCATGCTGCCCTGGTTCATCTGCACGTTGCCGCTGTAGATGGTGACCCCCTGCTTTTCATCCCGCAGGGCCTTGTCGGCGCTGATATGTATGGGTTGTTCGCGATCGTCCGGCAGGGCCAGGCACCAGTTCGAAGCAAGTGAAATCGACAGTAATCCCGCCAGGAGATGTACGAAATATCTGGGCGTGCGCCGGTCAGTACAGCGGCTTGGCATAAATGCTCTCCAGTGGGACGGTGCAGGTTTGAGGGCGCTGGGGCATCAGGCAAATTCCGCCTCGATGTCGGTCCACTCACCGCGGGCAGCGAGGATGAACTCGCAGGCTTCTCGCACGGCGCCGGCTCCCCCGTCGAGGGCGCTCAGCCAGTCCGCTGCCTGGCGCACGGTGTGGCTGGCGTCCGCGACAGTCATGCCCAGGCCACAGGCGTTGATGGCGCCGAGGTCCGGCAGGTCGTCGCCCATGTAGGCGCAGTCTTCCACCTGGAGATCCTGTTGTCGGCATAATCCACGCAGTGCCTCGAGCTTGTCTTCACGCCCCTGGATGACGTTGGCAATGCCGAGTTCCCGCGCCCGGCGGGCGACGATTTCCGACTGCCGGCCGGTGATGATTGCCACCCGTATGCCGGCCCGTTGCAGCAGTTTGATGCCCAGTCCGTCCTTGATATTGAAGGCCTTGAGTTCCTCGCCATCGTTGCCGTAATAGATACGGCCATCAGTCAGCACGCCGTCCACGTCCAGCACCAGCAGGCGCACCCGCGCCGCGCGTTCTTGCAGGGTGGTGTCCACAGTCACCATATCAGGCCAGGCCGGCGTGCAGTAGGTCGACCAGGTGGATCACGCCGGTGATCTGGTCGTCGTCGAGAACCACCAGGGAGCTGATTTCGTTTTCCTCCATGATGCGCAAAGCCTCCGCCGCGAGCATGTCGCTGTAGGCGGTCTTGGCGCCGACGGTCATGAGTTGTTCGATTGTGGTGCTGTTGATGTCGATGCGGGCGTCCAGTGTGCGCCGCAGGTCACCGTCGGTAAATATTCCCGCCAGTCTGCCGTCGGCATGGGTCACCGTGGTCATGCCGAGGCCCTTGTTGCTGATCTCCAGCAGCGCGTCGGCCAGTGCGGTGGATTCACTCACGCGGGGAACAGCGTCGCCGCTGCGCATGATATCCGCCACCTTGAGCAGCAGTTTCTTACCCAGGGTTCCGCCCGGGTGGGAGAAGGCGAAATCGTCGGCTGTAAAACCCCGGGCTTCCAGCAGGGCGATGGCCAGGGCGTCGCCCATGACCAGCGCCGTGGTGGTACTTGAGGTCGGTGCCAGGTCCAGCGGGCAGGCCTCGGTTTCCACCCCGGTGTTCAGGTGCACGTCGGATGCCTCCGCCAGGGTCGACTGGTCATTACCGGTCATGCTGATCAGGGGGACAGCCAGGCGCTTGAGTATTGGCAGGAGCGTGATGACCTCAGGTACTGCGCCGCTGTTGGATAGTGCGATCACAGCGTCTGAGGCAGTGATCATACCCATATCGCCGTGGCTGGCCTCCCCGGGATGAACGAAGAACGCAGGCGTGCCGGTGCTGGCCAGGGTGGCGGCGATCTTGCGGGCGATGTGCCCCGATTTGCCCATGCCGGTGACAATGACACGGCCCTCTATGGCCAGCAGGCATTCGCAGGCGCGCTCGAAGTCCGCGCCGATGCGCGCCTCCAGCGCGGCGACCGCGTCGGACTCCATCCTGATGGTGCGCTGTGCGGAGGCAGCATGGCTGCTGGCGCTTTGCCCCGACATAAGAAAAGCTCCGTGTTCAGAGAGTGGTGTGCAACCAGTAATAATACAGTGCGTAGAATGACACTAACAAGACCCCGACGATGCGGCCGAGGTAGGCGTGGTCGGTGTGGGATTTACTGCGCCAGCCACTGATGTAAATAGAGGCTGCCAGGAACACGGTGAGAAAGGTCATGGCGGGATAATCCCGCGTGATCACGTGGGGGTCCAGCAACTGTACGGTGATCACCCCGGGAATGGACATCACTGCCAGCAGGTTGAATAAATTTGAGCCGATGACATTACCCAGGGCAATTTCCGTGTGGCCCCGCAGTGCGCTGGCGATAGTGGCAGCCAGCTCCGGCAGGCTGGTACCGATGGCGACAATGGTCAGTCCGATGACCAGTTCGGATACCCCCAGTTCCTTGGCCGCCATCACGGCTCCGAACACCAGCATTCTTGCGCTGGCGATCAGCAGGATCAGGCCGATGATGAAGCTGAGCCAGGCACGCAGGGGTTTGAGGTGGGGCAGTGGTTCCTCAACCACCTCGGCGGTAAGCTCGGTATCACTGATCTGGCTGCGGACCATGCGCCATAAAATGATGCCCAGCGCACCGATCATCAGCCAGCCGTCCAGGGCCGACAGGTATCCGTCGAGGATCAGCGCGCCGACTCCTGCGGTGGCCAGCAGCAGCAGGGGGATTTCCTTCTTCATGCAGCCGCTGTGTACCATCAAGGGAGCGACCAGCAGCGTGGCGCCGAGCACCATGCCGATATTGGCAATATTGGAACCGATGGCGTTGCCGATCGCCAGGGACCCGGAACCGGACAGGGAGGCGTTAATCGAGACCAGTACCTCCGGGGCGGAGGTGCCGAGGGAGACGATGGTCATGCCGATGATAATGGGTGACATGCCCATGTTTTCGGCGATTGAGGCAGCACCATCCACGAACAGGTCTGCACTCCATATCAGTATGATGAAGCCGACCAGAATGGTTGCCGCCGCTACCAGCATATGTGCGGATTTCCTGTTAAAGTATGCGCCGCGCCGTGCATGGGAACCGCGAGGGCAAGCTTGTTGTCCTAAATGAGGTGAGGATCCCCTGGGCAGGGTGTGTCATTCCGCCTCAGCACAGGGGCGGATTATACAGGGCAAGACAGTCCTGGGTAGAGAGAAATTGGATTTTCGGAGAGTGTCAATGTCGCTAAGACAATGGTCCGGCTGGATTGCCGGTATGTGTTTACTGGCGGGTGTTAGCTGGGCGCAGGCGTCCGCCCACAAGTCCCCCGCCTACGGGGTGGTAGAAGAGGCCACCGAGCGGGTGATGGCCGTGGTACAGGACGCAGAGAGTTACGCGGAGCAGGATCCGGAGCGGTACTACAATGAGATCCAGACGATCCTGGATCCCGTGGTGGACTTTCGCGGCTTTGCCCGCAGCGTGATGGGCCCCTATGCCAGCAGTGATCGCTATCGCTCACTGGACGAGGCGGGTCGCGCCCAGTTGCGTGACCAGCTGGACCGGTTTACCGAGGTGATGCGCCTGGGGCTGGTGCGTACGTATAGCAAGGGTCTACTGGCCTTCGGCGGTTCGCGGATCGAGGTGGTGCCACCGGGAACTGACGACCCCGCAGCGTCCCGTGTCTCGGTGAAACAGCTGGTCTTCAGCGACGAGCCGGACCCCTACGTGTTGTTCTACCAGATGGGTCGCAACAAGGCGGGGGACTGGAAATTGCGCAATATTATCATTGAGAGCGTTAACCTCGGGGAGATCTACCGCAGCCAGTTCGAGGCCTCTGCGCGCAAGTACGAGGGCGACCTGGACAGTGTGATCGACAACTGGACCACCGTGGAAGTCGAGACCGAAGTCGAGACCTGAGTCGACGCGGGCAACTCGCTATCGGGCGCTTTTTCTCCTAGAATGCCGGTTTTTTACCATTATCCCCACCAGTTGCCGACTGTCGGGGGGAGCATTTTCGGGAGACGCTATGGACGCCGCCACAGTTAAGGCACTACTGCAGTCACATCTCAAGGACTGTCAATTCCAGGTGCAGGGGGAGGGTGATCACTACGACATCACTGCTGTGGGCGCCCTGTTTGACGGCCTGCGCCCGGTTAAGAAACAGCAGCTGGTGTACGCCGCCTTGAGCGAGCATATCGCCGACGGCAGAATCCACGCGGTCAATATCCGCACTTACACGCCTGACGAGTGGCAGGCGTTGCAATCCTCCTGAAAGTCGCCGGGACGACTTTCGCACAGCCGGCCTTCAGGGGAGGCGGAACGCTATGAATGAAAAACTGACCATCGCCCTTACCAAGGGGCGAATACTGAAGGAAACCCTGCCGCTGCTGGCGCGAGCGGGCATCGAGCCGCTGGAGGATGTCTCCAGCAGCCGCAAGCTGGTGTTCGATACCACCAGCAGTGACGTGCAACTGGTGATTATCCGCGGCACGGACGTGCCGACCTACGTGCGCCACGGTGCAGCCGACATGGGAGTGGTAGGTAAGGACATCCTGCTGGAGCACGGCGCCGAGGGCCTGTACGAGCCCCTGGATCTGGGCATCGCCTGCTGCCGCCTGATGACCGCCGGTCCCGTGGGTTGGCAGGGAACAGGGGCGCGCATTCGGGTGGCGACCAAATTCGTCAATATTGCCAGGCGTCACTTCGCGCGCCGGGGTGTGCATGCCGAGGTGATCAAGCTGTACGGTGCTATGGAACTGGCGCCGATGATGAACCTGGCCGACCTGATCGTTGATATCGTCGATACCGGCAATACCCTGCGGGCTAACGGCATGGAGCCGCTGGAAGAAATAGCCAGCATCAGTTCCAGGCTGGTGGTCAACAAGGCCGCCATGCGTTCGCGTTACCGGCCGATCCAGCGGGTGATCGACGACCTGGCACAGGTACTGGAGAATGGCGATGCGGCGGCTTGACACCCGCCAGGCCGACTTTTCTGCACGTCTGGAGGAATTGACCGCCTGGCAGGAAGAGCTGGACCAGAGCGTCAACCAGACAGTGACCGAGGTGCTTGCAGAAATTGCCCGGCGCGGTGACGTCGCCCTGCTGGAATACACCGCCCGGTTCGACCGACTCCAGGCGGAGTCGGTGGCGGAACTCGAAGTATCCCGGGAGCGTCAGCTGGCCGCGCTTGAGGGTATAGAGCTCGCCCATCGCCAGGCCCTGGAGTACGCCGCCGGCAGAATTCGCGCCTACCACGAGCACCAGTTGCAGGAGAGCTGGCAGTATCAGGATGAGAGCGGAAACCTTCTGGGGCAACAGATAACGCCACTGGAACGCGCGGGTATCTACGTTCCCGGGGGCAAGGCCAGTTACCCCTCGTCGGTGTTGATGAACGCCATGCCGGCGAAAGTGGCCGGTGTGTCCGAGATCATCATGGTGGTACCCGCGCCAGCGGGAGAGCTGAACGACCTGGTGCTGGCCGCCGCCTGCATCGCCGGGGTTGACCGGGTGTTCACTATCGGTGGTGCCCAGGCGGTGGCTGCCCTGGCCTATGGCACCGAGACCATACCGACCGTCGACAAGATCGTGGGCCCCGGAAACATATACGTGGCCACCGCCAAACGCCAGGTCTTCGGCCGGGTGGGTATCGACATGGTTGCCGGGCCGTCGGAGATCCTGGTGATCTGTGACGGCATTACTGCCCCTGACTGGGTGGCCATGGACCTGTTTTCCCAGGCTGAGCATGACGAAAATGCCCAGTCCCTGTTGCTGTGCCCGGACGGTGATTACCTGGACGCCGTGCAGGCCAGTATCGATCGCCTGTTACCGGATATGGAGCGCGCCGACATCATCCGCGCTTCCCTCGAAAGCCGGGGCGCTATGATCCTGACCCGCGACCTGGAAGAAGCGGTAGCGGTGTGCAACCGCCTGGCGCCGGAACACCTGGAACTGTCGGTGGCAGATCCCCAGGCCCTGTTGCCATCGGTGCGTCACGCCGGCGCCATCTTCATGGGACCCTATACGTCCGAGTCGCTGGGGGATTATTGCGCTGGCCCGAACCACGTGCTGCCCACTTCCCGCTCCGCACGTTTTTCATCGCCCCTGGGGGTGTACGATTTCCAGAAACGCAGTTCACTGATCATGTGCAGTGAGCAGGGAGTGCAGGAGCTGGGGCAGGTGGCCTCGGTGCTCGCCCGTGGTGAGTCCCTGACTGCCCACGCCCGCAGTGCGGAGCTGAGATTACGCAAGGGCGACGGCGAGTAGCGCGGGATCGCGCCTCAGTTCCCGGTGGACTGTCGCAGGACCCCCACCACGGCGCGCAGCTCCAGGCTCTGCTGGTTGCGCTGCACTGAGATTTCCACTGTGTCACCCGGTCGCAGCATGGCGATACGGTGCATGGTCAGGCGGCCATCGCGGACCGCCTCGCCGTCGATATGGGTGATGATGTCCCCCGCCTGGATGCCGGCCTTGCGGGCCGGGCTGTCCGCGGCCACTGCCACCACCGCCAGCGCTCGCTGGCCGCTGCTGCCGCCGGGGATGCCTCCCAGGGGTTCCACGCTGACCCCCAACCAACCGCGGATCACTTCACCGTATTCGATCAGGTCGCGCATCACGAATACCGCCAGGTCAACCGGTATCGCCAGGCTGATGCCGATACCGGTGGCGGTGCTGTTGCCGGGGTTGTTGGCGGTGTAGATAAGGGTGTTGATGCCCAGCAGGCGGCCGTGGGTATCGATCAGCGCTCCCCCGGAATTGCCCAGGTGAATAGTGGCATCGGTCTGGATATAGTCCTCGTAGGTGTTGAGTTGCAGGCCGTAACGCCCCAGCGCCGAAACGATGCCCTGGGTGACCGAGTGCCCGAAACCCAGCGGGTTGCCGATGGCGAGCACCACGTCCCCCACCCGGGCAGCATTGGCGTCCCCCAGGGTGAACGGCTGCAGGTCAGGGAGGTCCACCCGCAGTACCGCCAGGTCGGTGGCGGGGTCCGTGCCGATTACCATGGCGTTTGCGGAGCGACCATCGTGCAGCAGTACCTGGATTGCATCGGCGCCCGCGATCACGTGGTTGTTGGTGAGGATATGGCCATCAACGGTCATGATCACACCCGAGCCCAGGGAGCGTTCGATGCGCTGACGCTGGGCCTGGGGGCGGGCAAACTTGCGGAAATACAGATCGTCCAGCAGGGGATTGCGACGGGACGATACCAGCTTGGCGGTGTAGATATTGACCACCGAGGGTGTGGCCGCGGCCACGGCCCTGGCGTAGCTTACTGGTTCCTGGGTCGGGCGGACTGCCCCCGGGTCGCCCGGCAGTACCCAGCGATCAAGGATCAGCAGGGCTGCCAGCAGCCCGGCGATGGCCGGCCAGGTGATGAACTTCAGGCTTTCTCGCATTCTGGTGCCGTGAGTCGGGGACAGTATTATGTTGTTTGCTGGCGCATTGTATATGATGACAGGACACGAGAGCGATAACAGTTGAGAATGCCATGAGCGTCAGCCTGAGCGAGTTATGCCGTTTCCTGGACCGCTGTCTGGAGCCCGAGCGGTTCCAGGATTACTGTCCCAATGGCCTGCAGGTTGAGGGCAGACAGCAGGTCGCCCGCCTGGCCACTGGCGTCACCGCCAGCCAGCGCCTGCTGGACGAGGCGGTCGCCTGGGAAGCGGATGCCATACTGGTCCACCACGGTTACTTCTGGAAGGGCGAAGAGCCGTCGATCGTTGGCATGAAGCGCCGGCGCCTGGCGACCCTGCTTGGCAACGACGTGAGTCTGCTGGCCTACCACCTGCCGCTGGACGCCCATGCCACCCTTGGCAATAACGCCAGGTTGGGCCAGCTGATGGGATTGACAGAATTCGAACCGCTGCAGCCGGAGGGCGATGCGGTGGGGAATATTGCCGACCTGGAGACGCCGCTGGCAGCCGGGGAACTGGTCGAACGCCTGGCGAGTATTACCGGACGGAAGCCCTTGCATATAAGCGGGGGTGACACACCTCTATGCCGGGTTGCCTGGTGCACCGGAGCGGCCCAGGGCTACATCGAGGCAGCTGTGGCGGCGGGGGCCGACGTGTTTATCACCGGGGAGGCCTCGGAGCCCACCGTGCACGTGGCCCGGGAGGAAGGTATCCACTTTATCGCCGCCGGTCATCACGCCACCGAGCGCTACGGGGTACAGGCCCTGGGGGAGCACCTGGCGGAGACCTTCTCGCTGGTACACCGGTTCATCGATATCGATAACCCGGTGTGATCCCCGCGGCGCGGGTTCAGGCTTTTTCGGCGGCGGGCTCGGGGGTCGCGGCGGCGGCTTTGCGCTCCAGGCCGAACTCCTCGTTCAGCATACCCGTTTCATCCGGGGAGGATTTCGGCGCGTAGTCCAGCGGCGGCTGGATATCTGCGAGGTGAGCGGGGATTTCCGCCGGGTCATCGGCGCCTTCCAGGCGCTCCAGCGACACGGGGCCCTCACCCTGGCAGAGGGTGGCGGCGCCTTTTGCCAGGTGGTTGTGCACATCGCGATAGCTTTCTGTGAGATTGTTGAGCAGTTTCGCGGTGTCGCTGAAGTGCTCCACCACCTCGTCTTCGTAGGCCTTCTTGTCCTGTAATACCTGGTCCAGCTTGCGCTCCACCTCCCGGTATTTCTGGCTCGCCGGGGACGACCGCCGGCCCAGTAACAGGCCCGCCACTATTCCCACTACCAATGCGCCGACTGCGGCCGCGATCAGGATGGCCTGGCTGTACTCAGGTGATTCCACAGATTGTTCCTCATACCTACGACAATAGAAAGGAGGGGAGTATACCCCTATTGCCCCGGAGACTGTAGCGGCGCTGTCCCCGGTGCCGTTGCCAAGGTGACGACCTGTGGGTAAAGTGGCCGCTCGCAATTTTCCCCTGAGGAAAACCCCTGGTATGGCAACACCCTGGCAGCGCTATCAGGCCGACCTGCAGCGCGAGGATTTTTCCCATGACCCCGCCCAGGAAGCGGCGGTGCGACTGTTGCAGGACCTGTACGAGCGCCTGCTGGCGCGTGGTGCCGAACGCGGTCGCGGGGGTGTGCTGGGATGGTTGCACGGGCGGCGCGGGCAGCCCGTGGAACCGGAGATCGGCCTTTACCTGTGGGGCGGGGTGGGGCGCGGCAAGACCTACCTGGTCGATGCCTTTTATGACTGCCTGCCCTTTTCCCAGAAGTTGCGAGTGCATTTTCACCGCTTTATGCACCGGGTACATGGTGAACTGACCAACCTGGAGGGGGAGAAAAATCCCCTGCAGATCGTGGCTGACCGGCTGGCCGGAGAGGCCCGGGTGATCTGTTTCGACGAGTTCTTTGTCACCGATATCGGCGACGCCATGATCCTGGGTGGCCTGATGGAGGCGTTGTTCGCCCGCGGTGTCACCCTGGTGGCCACCTCAAATATCGTGCCGGAAAGGCTCTACGAGAACGGGCTGCAGCGCCAGCGCTTTCTGCCGGCCATTGCCCTGGTAGAAAAATACACGAAGGTGGTCAATGTGGACGCGGGGGTCGACTACCGCCTGCGCACCCTGCAGCAGGCGGAGTTATACCATTTTCCCCTGGACGCGGGTGCCGACGAGAGCCTGCAGGACAGCTTTCAGCGACTGGCAGTGGAACCGGGCAAGCACTGGGAGCGCCTGGAGATCAACGATCGCTACCTGACCTGTCGCTGCGTCGCGGACGACGTGGCCTGGTTTGACTTCGCCGAGTTGTGTGACGGACCCCGCTCACAGAATGACTACATCGAGCTGGCGCGTATCTTCCACGCGGTGCTGATTTCCGGGGTGCCGGCCTTCACCGCGGATCACAACGACCAGGCACGGCGCTTTATCAATCTTGTAGATGAGTTCTACGACCGCAACGTCAAGCTGGTACTGGCCGCCGCCAAACCCCTGCTGGATCTTTACCAGGGGGGTAGCCTCGGGTTTGAGTTTCAGCGCACCGTGTCACGGTTGCAGGAGATGCAGTCCTATGACTACCTGGCGCGGGAGCACAAGCCCTGAAGCCCCAGCATATCGCCCACCTAAGTAGTGAAAATTATTCAATTTTCTGCTTGAAATGGGGTATCCCATTGAGTAGTATTCGCGTCCTCGAAATTGGAGCCCTCCAAAAGGCTGTTATTGATGAAAACTTATAGTGCTAAAGCAGGCGAGGTGAACCGCGACTGGTTCGTGGTGGATGCCTCTGACAAGACCCTGGGTCGCCTGGCCAGTGAGATCGCGCACCGCCTGCGTGGCAAGCACAAGCCCGAGTACACGCCCCACGTGGACACCGGTGATTACATCGTGGTGATCAACGCTGAGAAGGTGAAGGTTACAGGTGCCAAGGCAACCGATAAAATGTATCACCACCACACCGGTTACCCGGGTGGCCTGAAGTCGATTTCCTTCGAGAAACTGATCGACAAAGCCCCGGAAAGGGTCATCCAGGGTGCGGTGAAGGGCATGTTGCCCCGCAACCCCCTGGGCCGCGCCATGTTCAAGAAACTGAAAGTGTACGCCGGCAATGAGCATCCCCACGCAGCTCAGCAGCCCCAGGCACTGAACATCTAACGGATATTATCTATGTCAGCTACCCAGTATTACGGAACCGGACGTCGCAAGACCTCCACCGCCCGTGTCTTCCTGCAGAACGGGGAAGGAAACATCACCGTCAACAAGCGCCCGCTGGATGTGTATTTCGGCCGTGAAGTGGCCCGTATGATCGTACGCCAGCCTCTGGAACTCGTTGAATTGAAAGATAAATTCGATATCAACGTGACGGTTGCCGGGGGCGGCAGTTTCGGCCAGGCCGGCGCCATCCGCCACGGCATCACCCGCGCGCTGATGGAGTATGACGAGTCCCTGCGCGGTACCCTGCGTTCTGCCGGTTACGTGACCCGCGACGCCCGCGAGGTGGAGCGCAAGAAGGTCGGCCTGCGCAAGGCGCGCAAGCGTCCCCAGTACTCCAAGCGTTAAGCTGGTGGTGCCCGCCCTGTCGCGGGATACCCAGAAGAACCCAGAAACGCCCGGATGCGACCCGCTCCGGGCGTTTTTATGTCGCTTTCAACATGCCTTGAGCGAGCGCAATATTTGACGGAAAACGCAGGCAAATCAAAGCGTTTTCCTTGTAACGGCACGGTAAAATCATTACCATTTGCACCATTTTGAAATGTGGGCCCCCGGCCGTTGGCAAACGGCTTCCCCGGGGCCTGTAACCAGGGGAGAAAATCATGAGTAGCGAGGGCGTAAACTCCGCCAGGAGAAAGTTCCTGACGGCGGCCACCAGCGCGGTCGGGGTTGCCGGCGCGGTGGGGATCGCTGTGCCGTTTGTCGGGTCCTGGAATCCGTCTGCAAAGGCCAAGGCAGCCGGTGCGCCGGTGAAAGCCGATATCAGCAAGCTGGAGCCGGGTCAGATGGTCGTGGTGGAGTGGCGGGGCAAGCCGGTTTATGTCTTGCACCGCACCGAATCGCAGCTCGAGAGTCTCGCCGGGCTGAATGACATACTCAAGGATCCTGAGTCTGAAAACTCGGTCCAGCCGACCTACATTACCGGTATTGACCGTGCCATCCGTCCGGAGATCCTGGTGATCGAGGGTCTCTGTACGCACCTGGGCTGTGCGCCGAAATTCCGTCCGGAAGTGGGCGCCGCCGACCTGGGTGGCGATGACTGGCTGGGCGGGTTCTTCTGTCCCTGTCACGGCTCGAAGTTTGACCTGTCCGGTCGCGTCTATGCAGGCGTCCCGGCTTCTGACAACCTGGTGGTGCCCCCGCATTCGTTTGAGGGTGACAACGTCCTGGTAATTGGCGTGGATTCGGAGGCTGCCTGATGATTAATATGCTTATTGGTCTGCGCGACTGGGTCGATACCCGCCTGCCCATCGTACGCGCGTGGGACACCCACATGGGCAAGTACTGGGCGCCCAAGAATTTTAACTTCTGGTACTTCTTCGGGGTTCTGTCCCTGGTGGTACTGGTCAACCAGCTGCTGACCGGCATCTGGCTCACCATGAGCTATAACCCCAGCCAGGAAGGCGCCTTTGCCTCCGTCGAGTACATCATGCGCGACGTGGATTTCGGCTGGATCCTGCGCTACATGCATTCCACCGGTGCCTCGGCATTCTTCGTGGTGGTCTACCTGCATATGTTCAGGGCCCTGCTTTACGGGTCCTACAAGAAACCGCGGGAACTGATCTGGATCTTCGGCATGCTCATCTTTGTGGTGCTGATGGCCGAGGCCTTCGTGGGCTACGTGCTGCCCTGGGGCCAGATGTCCTACTGGGGCGCCCAGGTGATCATCTCGCTGTTCGGCGCAATTCCTGTGGTGGGCGAGGACCTGGTGACCTGGATCCGGGGTGACTTCCTGATCTCAGGCATCACCCTGAACCGCTTCTTTGCCCTGCACGTGGTGGCCCTGCCCATCGTGCTGCTGGCCCTGGTGGTGCTGCACCTGCTGGCCCTGCACGAGGTGGGTTCCAACAACCCCGACGGCATTGAGATCAAGAAGAACAAGGGTCCCGACGGTATTCCGCTGGATGGCGTGGCCTTCCACCCCTATTACACGGTGCACGACCTGCAGGCCATCGGCGTGTTCCTGTTCGTGTTCTGTGGCGTGATCTTCTTCATGCCGGAGATGGGTGGTTATTTCCTCGAATTCGCCAATTTCGAAGAGGCCAACCCGCTGAAGACCCCGGAGCATATTGCACCGGTCTGGTACTTCACCCCCTTCTACTCCGTATTACGTGCGGTCCCTGACAAGTTCTGGGGTTTCATCGCCTTTGCCGCCTCCGTGGCCATTCCCTTCCTGCTGCCCTGGCTGGATCGCAGCCCGGTGAATTCCTGGCGCTACCGCGGCAACATCACCAAGATGATGCTGGTGCTGTTCGTGGCCTCGTTCCTGATCCTGGGCGTGCTGGGGGTAAAAGCACCGACCCCGTCGAGGACCTTCCTGGCCCAGATCTGCTCGGTGATCTATTTCGCTTTCTTCCTGTTGATGCCTGTGTGGACCGCTCTGGACAAGACCAAGCCGGTACCGGAACGGGTCACCATGGACGGCGGCATCGGCTTCTGGGGCAGCATGGGTGGCCTGGCGCTGATCCTGGCGCTGACCGTGCTGCCGCTGAAGGCAGTGGGCGCCGAATCAGCCTACAAATGTGGCAGCATGCCCTGTGACGAGTTCACCGCGAACCCCCACGACCAGGCCTCCCTGCAGCGCGGTGCGGCCCTGTACATGAACTACTGTATGGGCTGTCACTCCCTGCAATACGCCCGCTATAACCGGGTAGCCGAGGACCTGGGTATCCCGGAAGACCTGATGGAAGCGAACCTGATTTTCGACCCATCGGTCAAGATCGGCTCGCTGATGGACAATGCCATGGATGATCGCACGGCCAAGGTGTGGTTCGGCGCTACCCCCCCTGACCTGACCCTGGTATCCCGCGCGCGCCAGCCTGAGTGGCTGTACACCTACCTGCGCACCTTCTACCGGGATGACAGCCGTCCCTACGGCGTCAACAACAAGGTATTCAAGGACGTGGGCATGCCCCACGTCATGCTGGAACTGCAGGGCATGCAGGAGTGCGCCATGGGGCCGGTGAAGGCCCACAATGGCGGCGTCAAGCGCGATCCCCTGACTGGTGAAGATATCCTGGAGCAGCCCTGCGGCCAGTTCACCATCAGCGAGGCGGGCAGCATGACGCCGGAAGAGTTCGATGGGGCTATCTACGACCTGGTCAACTTCCTGGCCTACACTGCCGAGCCGATGGCGGCTGACCGCCAGCGCATCGGTATCTTTGTGCTGCTGTTTGTCGCCCTGTTCTTCGTATTCGCCTGGTTGCTCAACCGCGAATACTGGAAAGACGTACACTGATCGACAGCGATCGCCGGGCGGCGGCAAGCCGCCCCGTTAATTTGGAAACAATTGAGGAATCCCCGATGGGTGTTGTGGCAAAGCGGTCTTCCATGACCTTTTTCTCCGATAGCACGAGTCACTACAGTCACCGAGTACGCATCGTCCTGGCAGAAAAAGGCGTTACCGTGGATATGATCGAGGCGGACGCGGCTCACCCGCCGGCGGAACTGGCCGATCTCAATCCCTATAACAGCCTGCCTACGCTGGTGGACCGGGACCTGGTGCTGTACGAATCGAAGGTGATGATGGAGTACCTGGACGAGCGTTTCCCGCATCCACCCCTGCTGCCGGTGTACCCGGTGGCCAGGGCCGAGAGCCGTCTCTACATCCACCGGATTGAAAAGGACTGGTGTTCCCTGGTGGATGCCATCCTGCATACTCGCAGCGACAACGTGGTGAAAAAGTCCACCAAGGAGTTGCGCGAGAGCATCCTGGGGATCGCGCCCATCTTCTTGGAGAAGCCATTTTTCATGAGCGATGAATTCACCCTGGTGGATTGCTGCATCGCCCCCATCCTGTGGCGACTGCCCTCCCTGGGTGTCGAAATCCGTTCCACCAAGCAGTCCAAGCCGCTGCTCGCCTACATGGATGCCCTGTTCAGCCGGGATTCCTTCCAGGACAGCCTGTCGGAACAGGAGCGGGAGATGCGCCTGTAGGCGCTTTCCCGGGATCCGGTAAGGCGCTCATGACTTCCAGTCGCCCCTATATCATGCGGGCGCTCTATGAGTGGATCGTGGACAATGACTGCACGCCCTACGTGCTGGTGGACGCTACCGTTGCCGATGTGATGGTGCCCGAGCAGTTCGTGAAGGACGGCCAGATCGTGCTCAATATATCGCCCAGCGCGGTGATGGACCTGAATATTTCCAACGAGGCGGTGTTTTTCAACGGCCGTTTTGGCGGTGTCGCCACCGACGTCTACGTTCCGGTGTCCGCCGTGGTAGGCATCTACGCCAGGGAAAATGGCCAGGGCATGGTATTTGAACCCGAGGAGACGCCGGAGCCCCCCGACGACACCCCGCCTGAGCCCGGTAAACCGGAGGGGCGACCCTCCCTGAAGATCGTCAAGTAAGCCGCGGACTCAGTCTATTATCTCGAACAGCCGCACCACCCGTTGTACCCCGCCAATACCCGCAGCCTTGTCGGTAATGCGCTGGGCTTCTTCCCGGGTGGCCAGGCCCATCAGGTAGACCACACCGTTCTCGGTAACCACTTTCACCCGGGTGCCCTGGATATTGGTACTGCCCAGCAACCAGGACTTCACCTTGGTGGTGATCCAGGTATCACTGGTGCGGGTCATGCCGGAACTGGGTGAGGCGATCTCCAGTTCGTTGTAGATTCGGCGCACGCCATGGATCTTGCGCACCACGTCTGTGGCGGTCGCTTTCAATTGCTCACTGCTGACCTGGCCTGCGACCAGTACGTAACCGTTGACGCTCACCACCACGAGGTGTGCTTCGTCAAAGGCATCATCGGCGGCGTGGATGTTGACGATCGCCTTGGTCTCGATGTTGTCGTCCTCGATCAGCTGGCCCATGGTGCGCTCACCCGGGTCATCCTCGATGGTGTCCGCCTCCATGGTGGCGAGGAAGCTGCCGCAGGCGGACAGCAGGAGGGACAGGCTGCTGGCAAGCAGCGCGGTGCGGAGTATTGTCATTCTCATGTTTCCAGGTGATGGGGGCCGAACAGGGCCTGGTCCAGTAATTCGCACAGGCAGTGGATGATCATGGTGTGAATCTCAACATTGCGGGGGCGTCGGTTGGTGTCAACGTGGATACTCACATCGTCCTGTCCCGGCAGGCTATTGAGTTGCCCGGCGCCGTCAGAGGTCAGGGCAACCACGCCGATTTCCCGCTCGCCCGCCGCCTGTGCCGCGCGCAGCAGGTTATCAGCCTCGCTACCGGCACTGTTGATGCACAGCAGTACGTCACCGGCCTGGCCGAGGGCACGGATCTGTCGCGAGAACAGCTCACTCACCCCGCTGTGGCTGCCAATGGCGGTGACACTGGCGCCGTCTGCAGCCAGGTTCAGGGCTGGCAGCGCGGGGCGGTCCCTTTCAAAACGGTCCAGCAGGCTGCTGGCGAACAGTTGTGCCAGCGCCGCGTCCACTCCGTTTCCGCAGCACAGAATCTTACGGTCCTGCAGTAGGGCGCTGCTCATCAGTGCGCTGGCGCGTGTCAGGGGATCCACCAGATCGTCCACTGACAGTGCAATGGACTCGATGGTCGCCTGGAAGTTGTTGGCGATGATCTGGTAGTAGTCCATGGGTCGATTCCGGCAGTGTCCAGTTGGTGGAGTGCACTGTCATTGCCGTCAGGCAGTGAAGGCGCTCTTGATCCAGCGTATTTCCTGTGCGTCCGGGGATTGTGGCGGCTCGAAGGCCAGCACGTCAAATCGACAGGGCAGGTGCGCGTATTGCGGGTTGCGCTGCAGGAAAACCTGGGCGGTGCGCAGTATACGCTGTTGTTTGCGTCGGTCCACCGTCACTGCTGCGCCACCGAACCCGGGGTGACTGCGCGCCTTGACCTCCACGAATACCAGGCAGTCCGGTTCCAGGGTGATGAGATCGATTTCTCCGGTTTTTGCCCGGAAATTGCGCGCCAGCAGCTGTTGCCCGGCTTCGCACAGCCACAGCACGGCGCGCGATTCGTAGTGATGCCCCAGCGATTTCACCGGTTCGAAGCCCCTGTAGTCGACCCGCTGTCAGTCTAGCTTGCGGGCGCGAAGGGCGCCGCCATCAAATGTGGCCAGGGACAGTTCCCGGTGCAGTCTCAGTTGCGAATCCATACTCAGCAGGCCCGTGTTGCCCCTGAGCAGCACATCCGGGCCCGCCTGCAATTGCGTGAAGCGGGTCTGCAGCAGGAAGGCGTCGGCGCCGAGGGCATTGAGGCGGGTGTAGTTGTCGCTGCCGGTGCCACCGGCGGCGATGGCGACCCGCAGGCCGGGGCTCGCTCCCAGCAGCCAGGGGATTTCCACCAGGTTGATGTCGTTGAGATCCTTGTCCCGCTGGTCGGGAATCCCGCTGTAGATGCTTGAAGTGGCGTAGACCGGCACACTTCCGGCGTAGTGGAAGGCGAGCAGTGGCTTGATGGAGCGCGCTTCCGGCCCGTTGCGACTCAGCAGGAAAATGGCGTCCACGTCCTGTCTGCGCCTGGCGGTAAACTCGATATTGGTGGCGAGCATGCTGCGGACATCCCGGGCGCGACTCTCGCTGTCGTACAGGTCCAGGCCGGATTTGACGGCGGACGAATATTCATCCCTGCCGCTGTATGTCGCGCTGCCTGCCAGGTGGCCCCCGAGCGCCGACCAGCGCTGGCGCAGGGCCTGTTCCACCTTGTCGCCCCAACTTCCCGCCGGTCGTAGAATCAATGCCGAGCGCGCCCCCCGACCATAGGCCAGCTCGGCAACTCGGGCCGCCTCGTCTCCCGGCGCCAGTGACATCTGCACCAGCGCACTGCCACTGGCGGGCAGAACCTGTTCAGCCCGGTTGAGGGCAAGTATCGGTACCGGGCGCTCCGGCAGGGTGCCCAGGTCGGCCACCGCCGCCTTGCTCAGGGGGCCTACTACCAGCGTCGCGCCCCGGGCCAGTGCGTCCTGGTATGCGGCAATCGCCGAGTCATAGCGACCGAGGTCCAGTACCAGCAATTCGGCAGTGCGACCACCGCTTGTGCGGGCGGCATAGTAACTGGCCAGGTAGCCGTCCAGGACTGCCTTCCCGGCCGGTGCCAGGCGCCCGCTGAGAGGGAG
>JAACFI010000257.1 GCA_009937575.1 Haliea sp. | reverse complement strand
GTCCCACGCCGAGCTGATTTCTGTGATGGTATAGCCGAAGGAGTAGGCTGGACCCAGGCCTGTATTAAAGACGGCAAACGTCATAGCGCGGCCCGCGCCTTTATCCACCCTGTAAAGCGCCAGCGCCCAAACCTGACTGTCGCTACCAGAGCCCAGGTAATGAAGATAACTTTCGATCAGTCCGGGAGTGAGCCAGTCGCTAATGGCGTGATTTACCAGCACAAGGATAAAACCATTACTGCCTCTGTCAGCAAGGAGGTTATTCTTAGCGCGGGGGCTCTGCGTTCGCCGCAATTGCTACAAGTATCAGGTATAGGTGACCGTGCACACCTTGAGGGGCTGGAGATCGATGTAATCGCCGATCTGCCATCCGTGGGTGAAAATCTACATGACCACCCACAACTGAAGTTACCTTTCCTACTTAACGAACCGATCAGCATGGCCGGCGTCACGCTGCTGCAAAAGGCAAAGATCGGCCTGCGGTGGCTGTTGACTAGAAAAGGCATTGGCAGCTGGAATCACTTTGACTCCAACATGTTTATCCGCACCTCAGAAGAATTGACGGAGCCTGACATACAGATTCAGATGATCCCTATAGTCGCAGACAGGACCGGTGACGGTTTCAGTAAGGACCATGGTGTCACCTTCCTTGTGTGCCTGTTAGCTGAGAAGAGCCGCGGCACCGTGAAGATAAAATCCGGTGATATGGCTCGCCAGCCGGCCTTCGATCTGGGCTTCATGACTGAGGCGACTGACTTTGACTCCATCAAGCGTGGTATTCGATTTGTGCGGAAAGTGGCAGCGGCCGAGGCCTGGGGCGGTCGGCTCCACAAGGAGTTCAGGCCTGGTGCAGACGTCGTCGATGATGCGGAACTGGAGGAGTTTATCCGCAATGAACTCGATACCGATTTTCACTACGGCGGCACTTGTTGCATGGGCGATCCGAACGACGCTCACACCGTTGTTGACCCGCAGCTGCGTGTTAAAGGTGTTAAGAACCTGCGGGTAGCGGATGCGTCAATTATGCCCTTACCGATGCACGGAAATACTAATCACGCTTGTATCATGATTGGCGCCAAGGCAGCCGACATTATCCTGAACGATGCCAGGAACAAGTCAACCATACACTAGTTCTCGCCGGGAATACCTGTGAAGATCATACCACGGAGAAAACCTATGAACCTGCGCCTGTTACTGCGCAAGCCCTTTGTAGACGACCCCTTCGCGAAGAAAGTCGATCTTACAGGCCGGCACGTGATAGTGACCGGCGTCGGCCCGGGATCCCTGGGCTACGAGACCGCCAAAACTCTCGCTCACTGGGGCGCTTTGGTAATTGTCACTACACGACGCAATACCGCTGCCGCCGTTGAAGCTCTCACCAGCGAGCTCGCTAACGAAGATTTTGCTGCAAAAATATACGGCCATGAGCTGGACTTATGCGATGCCGATTCTGTAAATCGCTTCACCCGGTGGTATCTGGAGAATTACGGTGATCGGCTGGATGTTCTTGTCAACAATGCCGGCGTTCACCTGGACTTGATGTCAAAGTGGAAGGAGCCCAGGCTCACCCAGGATGGACAAGAGGTGCAGTGGCGGACCAATTTCCTGGGTACGGCGCACCTGACACACAACCTGCTGCCGCTATTGCAAAAAACCGGCGATAGCCACGGCGATGCGCGTGTCGTCAATGTAGTTTCACAAATTCACAGCAGAGCCAGGAACGAGGCGCTGTTCGACTCAAATACGTCCTATAATTCCTGGAAATTTTACGGCCTATCCAAGTTGGCCATGATACATTTCAGCCACGAGTTAAATAGACGTTTTTCAGAGCACAACAATGTGCAGGGTTACTGCCTGCATCCCGGCGGCGCCAGCGGGACCTATACCGAGGTGGCGACCAGGGGCTTTGAAAACAGTCCGATCATTGGCTTTCTTCGCAAGCTCGGCGCACCCATAGAGCGACTGTTTATGTCCACTGCAGAGGAAGGTGCCCAGACGCAAGTCCACTGCGCCACATCACCGCAGGCCAGGGGTGGTCACTACTACTTAAATTGTGCGGTCAGCCAAGCTTCTGCTGACACTCAAGATACGCAAGTAGCGCTCCGCCTGTGGCAGCAGACTCAAGACTGGATCAATACCTTACCGAACGCCACCATTGAATCGACGGCCAACGTGGTTTCCCTTAACAACCGGTGAAGAAGATGAAAGAGAAGTCACAGTTTGAAAACAAGACAGTCATTGTCACCGGCGGAGCCGCCGGAATCGGCCGAGCTGTAGTTGAAGCACTGGCCGCCCGGGGAGCACTTGTCTATGCCGCAGATATCAATGAGGCTGGATTGAAAGCAATAACGGATTCAGTCCCGGCAGTGATCCCGGTGAAACTGAACGTCAGTCAACAACAGGACTTCCAACAGGTAATCGATCAAGTACTCGCAGATCAGGGTCACCTGGACATCATTGTCAATAATGCCGGTATCGGTTTGGCAGGAGATTTCAATCAAACATCCCTGGCCGACCTGGAAAAAATCACCGATATCAATTACTGGAGTGTTATATACGGCACGAAGTTCGCTTACGCACAAATGATAAAGCAGGGTCACGGGCACATAGTTAATGTCTCATCCTCGGGTGGCGCGATGCCTGTGCCAAACCAGTCAATGTATTCGGGAATAAAACACGCAGTGCTGGGATTCTCGCACTCCCTACGCGAAGAGGCCGCACACTACGGAGTCAAGGTCAGTACGGTACTCCCTGGCATGGTTCAGTCAGACATGTGGGATAGTGCAGTGAACGTCAAGGACTACAATCTCAAAAAGAGCATGGAAAATACAGGCCTGAAACCGATTTCCGCACATGACGCCGCCAGGGCCATCTTGAAAGGCATCATCGCCAACGATCGCTCCATCATATTCCCCAGGATCAATCGCGTCACCCTGTGGTTTTATCGTCTGATGCCAAATATTTTTACCCGGTTATTTGTCACCCCCCTGGCGAAGCCCGAGTCCGCAACACCGTGATCCGAAAAGCACCTGGTTCACCTGTGTTGAAAGATGTCAATTTTCATTGAGGCAGTTCCAATGAGATTAAAAAAACCCAAGGTTATTCACCAGGAAACCATTCTGCTGGAAGCAAGGCCGGATCAGGTCAAGGCCTTTATTTTGACAGCAGAGCGCATCCTTGATTACTACCCTTCCGGGATAGACTGCGGTGACATAGAGACTGGCCGGTCTTTTTTCTGTCGTGGAAAATCCGGTGTATCGCTGCTGGAGCTGGAAGAATCGCAGAGTGACAACAATACCTGCGTGCTGAAAGTCACGACATCTCTCAAAGCAAAGCCGCCGTACACTGCGGAGAAAATACGGGACGCAGTCTTTTTCACCATGTATGAGGACTGGAAAGTAGAGCCCCATGGCACTGGATCAAAACTTACCAAAACCTGGCGTGATCTCGAGAAGCACCAATTAAGGTTCATGCCACTACAGCTCATTGTAAGAAGAAGCGCCAAAGAAGAATCCGCAAAGTTGAAAAATGCCTGGGAGAAGGCCGCGCAATCCAGCATCGCAGAAAGCTAGTACGCGCTTTTGTCTATCCATTACAGAAGACAGGAGATAAGCGAAGGAAATATGACGCCCTCCAGCTCGCATATTTACCAGGCAGTAGACACCAGCGAGGATGCTCCCGTGCCAAATAGACAATGTTATGGACTCAACACGAGTTTCGTTCTGATCCTGGGTGTTGCGATCGCACTGGCACTACCAGCCTGTACGCGCGTAGAAGACCCTACCATTACTTGATCGCTGGACCTGGATAATCCCGAGCCTCCGCCTCCGCTGCATCCTGTTGAATACAACGATCAACGAAACCTGCTCTGGGGTGATCTGCATGTACATACCAGCCTGTCTTATGATGCTTATGGCATGGGTGTTCGAATTTTTCCCGACGATGCCTATCGTTATTTCAAAGGCGGCACCATTTCCCACGGAGCAGGTTATGCGGTGAGGGCCAAGCGCCCCATCGATTTTGCCGCAGTTACCGATCACGCAGAATTTCTGGGGGCACCACGGCATCTCGCCGGTGAAAACGCCGCGGAAAATCCTCTGCCTGAGATCCTTGCATCAGGAAACCCGGTAAAGATCAACTGGCACTGGCTCTACTCGATGCTGACCAATAAAAACGAACGCCCTGTGGAGGTGTACGGCGCTATCGAAGGCCTGAACGATGTAACTCGTGCGGCGTGGCAGGAGACCATTTCTTCAGTGGAAGCTCGTAACGATCCGGGGCGCTTCACTACATTTATTGCCTATGAATACACTTCCATGCCCGGTGGTCAGAACCTCCACCGCAATGTGATCTTCAAAGGCTCCGGCGTGATTGACCTGCCGTTTTCATCGATTGAATCAGAAAACCCGGAAGATCTTTGGAGCGTGCTTGAGAAAGAGCGCGCCAAAGGCAATGACAATCTCGCGATACCCCATAACGGCAACACCAGTAATGGCCTGATGTATGACCGCCAGACCTACAACCGGGATGAACTGAATGCGCAGGACGCCGCCCGCCGGATGGCCAATGAACCAATCAGTGAAATATTCCAGGTCAAAGGCTCTTCCGAAACACACCCGGAGCTCTCCCCCGAAGACCCATTCGCGTCCCACGAGTTGTTCACCACGATCTTCAATCCCGCGGGTGATACAGGCAAGGTGCCTGGCAGTTACGCACGGGACGCCCTGCGCACGGGTCTGGAATATGGCTACAAGCAGGGATTCAACCCCTACCAGTTCGGTGTTATCGGCAGTAGCGACAGTCACAACGGTACCATGGCAGATGAGGAGGATAACTTCCATGGCAAACAACCGCTGATGGACGGTTCTGCCGGGCAGCGCCTGGGAGAGGTATTTTTACTGCCGGACAGCGTTCGCAGAACAGGACAGTGGGGCTCACAGGGGCTGGCGAACGCGGGGTTGACCCGATCACCGGACTACTGACGAATATTGGCAGTACGGTAAATATAAAGGAAGCAAGCTACTCGAACGACATCGGCGCCATACACCTGGCTACCGTATGGAGAGATCCGGATTTTAATCCCGAACAACACGCTTTCTATTATGCCCGTGCTATAGAAATTCCCACTCCGCGATACTCTACCTGTGACGCCAGGGCACTTGACGTTGAGGCACCAGATCCGGCAGTGATACAAGAGCGAGCGGTAACTTCAGCAATCTGGTATGAGCCTGGCAATAGCAACCCGGGCCAATAGGCTTCCCTGACGCCTCTAGATTTCCGGTTAAGTTGTCGCTACCTGCTGACAAATTAATGACGCGAGACCTGACTGGAGCGGCCATAGCGACCCAGCAGGTGAATCGCTGCAGGTAAGGCCTGACGCCACTTAATTCGTCAATGCCCATCAATGAATTTTGGCCTATCTCACAGTTTTTATAGAGGCGCGCCGCTCATAGACTAGGGTTCATATCGCTGGTACCAGTAGGCGCATTAGAAATTGCTTTGATACAAACTCTCTTCTCAGGATAGGTATATGGCCACTTTCCCCTTCCCTATGCCCTCCGGCTGGTTCGGCCTGTGTTATGCACATGAACTCGCTCCCGGGCAGTTGAAAAAGGTCCGCCTGGCAGGGCGTGATTTAGCGGTATTTCGCAGCGAATCCGGAGAAATAGCTGCAATCAACAACTATTGTCCTCACCTTGGGGCGCCCCTACATATGGGCAGCGTGGTAGGAGAAACAGTGCGCTGTCCTTTCCACCATTGGCAGTGGAATGGTCAGGGCGAGTGCACGGCTATCCCTTACGCCAACAAGATCCCCGACAAGGCGCGCACGGATGCGATTCCGATCCGCGAGATTAATGGCATGATCATGGGCTGGCACCATCCACATAGTGCTTCTCCTCACTACGAGGTACAGTTCATCGATGCGCTGAATGGTAGCCGGGAGGGCTGGGGCGAGGTGCACTACCAGGAATTCACCCTGCCCACCTGTGTCCAGGAAATTGCCGAGAACGATGTTGACCATGCGCACTTCCCTTACCTGCACAATACACAGGGGCTTTACGAAACAGAGTCGGTTTTCGATGGACCCATAAAAACTTCCACCTCGGCTATGCAGCATGTATTGGAGCATCTTGAAGGTGATGCCGATCCGGATGCTGAGTACCTCCTGCACCGATACTCGCATGGACCCGGTAGCGTTACCGTGCACGCAACCGGCGTTCCTGGTGCGCAGCCGGATGTGTTTGGAGAGTTTGTGCTTTACCACGTGGCAACACCCATTGAGGACGATCAAACACACGTCCGCTGGTCGATGGTACTAAGCAAAAATATTGAAACGGATGATGCCGGTAAATCGGTGCTGGCCTATATGTCGCAGGGAGTTTACGAAGACATTCCCATCTGGGAAGAGAAAGTTTACCAGACCAACCCGGTGCTGTGTGACGGTGACGGGCCTATTGCCCGCAACCGGAAGTGGTTTGAGCAGTTTTATATTGATTAGGATGATGGGTAGTGGCTCTGTGGTTATTTCCGGGTC
>JAACFI010000256.1 GCA_009937575.1 Haliea sp. | reverse complement strand
TCGTGGTTTTGACGCTGGCAGTGTCGGTTCCCCTGTGGTTCTACAGCGAGAAGATCATTTTCAATGCCCGGTACCTGGCGGCCAGGTCGGAGGTCCTGCAGGACTGGCTGCGCGAGAGTGACCTGGAACTCAAGGAAGTCGACATTCTTCGGGAGAGACAGATACTCTACCTCAGCCTGGAGGGGCCGGAACCCCCGGTCAATATCGGTGAACTGCATGAACGGCTGAAAAAGGTGAAACCCGTCGATGAATTAACCGGTTTCAAGATCGAATACACCTGGACCCAGAAGGTGACCGGAACCTGGCCCCAGGAGGGTCGGTCAATCGAAGAGTTTGCCGAGCTGGCGGAAGCCAGCATGGTCGAACTGGTCGTCAACCCCTGGGCATGGCAATTGACCCAGTACAGTTCAGACAGTTCGGCCCATCCGGGTAGCGGTGATAACTACGTTTTATCTTTCAAGGAAAACGGTAAATTTGAAGTGATTGCCAGCTGCGGTAATTGGACGGGCAAATTCAGCTTCGGCGGCAAATCGCTGAGCGTGACAATGGACAGAAACTGGTTCTCCGGCTGCCGCGACGACGAAGCGCTGAAGGTGTTCCTGGAAGATTTAAACAGGGCCAGGGCGGCCTATCTGGAAGGCGGCCGGCTGAAGATCACCCTGGCGAATGGTGAGGGCATTATGTATTTCAAACGGGGGTGATGGACATCTATCCGCCATCAAACGGTTTCGATCAACAACGCACTCCCGCTACCCGCCGCACCGCTGGCCGCCACCACGCCGGTGCGCAGCTCCCGCCGCTCCAGTTCGTCCAGCAGCGTTCCGGCCATCATGGCCCCGGTTGCCCCCATGGGGTGCCCCAGGGCGATAACCCCGCCGTTGACGTTGAGTTTGTCTTCACTGATGCCCAGGTCTCGTTGCGCCTTGATGGTCGTGGCGGCAAAGGCCTCGTGTAATTCAAACAGGTCCACCTGATCCGCGCCGATCCCCTGCTCCTGCAGCAGTCGCTCGGTAGCGCTGACGCAGCCGGTGAGTACCTGCAGTGGATCGGTGCTGGCGGTGGCGGCGCCGAGGATGCGGCCGCGGGGTTTGCGACCCAGGGTATTCGCCAGGGCGGCGTCGCCGATCAGCAGCACTGCGGCACCGTCACACATAGCCGGGGAATTACCTGCCGTATGTATGTGGCTGATCGCTTCAAGCTGCGGGTGACCGGCGAGCTGGGCCTGGTCCACGCCTTTGGTCCCCAGTTCGGCGAATGCCGCGGGCAGCCCGGCGAGTTGTTCTATGGTCATGTCGCCGCGAATGCATTCGTCTCGCGTGACCGTGAGATTTTTGTCGGGGTTCTGTAGCGGTACGATGGATGCGAAATACCCTTCGTCTCGCGCCCGCGCCGCTCGCTGCTGGCTCTGCAGGGCTATCGCGTCGGCCTGTCCCCGGCTGACGTCGTAGAGTGAGGCTATCAGGTCTGCGCCGCTGCCCATCATCAGCATCTGGCACTGTGCCGCAAAGGCCGGGTCGATGAAGGCCCTCGCCTTGTCTGACAGCATCGGCACTCTGGACATCATTTCCACCCCGCCGGCGATCACTGCCTGTTCATGGCCCGCGCCGATTTTCAGGGCGGCCAGGGAGATGGCGTCGATCCCCGAGGAGCAGAAGCGGCTCACGGTCATGCCGCCGATGTGGCTGGGTAAGCCCGCGTAAAGCGCAGAGGTCTTGGCGATGTTGCCCGCCTGCTCCCCGTGCTGGGTCACGCAGCCGAGTATGATCTCGCCGATCAGGTCAGGGTTCAGGTCCGTGCGCTGGCGCAGGTGTTCATACAGTTGTTTCAGCAGCTCCTGTGGTGTCAGGTCGTGCAGGCCGCCACTGTCTTTGGCTTTGGTGCGAGGGCTGCGAATCGCGTCATAGATAAATGCTTCCTTCACGCGCCGACCCCCACCACGAAACTGGCGCAGGTGGTGGTGCTGCCGCCCACGTTGAAGGTGATCATATTCTCTGCTTTTTCCAGCTGGTAATCGCCCGCGGTGCCGCTTACCTGCTTTGCACAGTCCAGCAGCATGCGCACTCCAGTCGCGCCCACCGGGTGGCCAAGGCCGATCAATCCGCCGCTGGGGTTGATGGGAAAATCGCCGTCCCGGGTGATTCGGCCCTCATTCACTGCTTTCCAGCTCTCGCCGGGGGCGGTCAGGCCGGAGTGATCTATTGCCATGTACTCGGTCACGGTGAAGCAATCGTGAGTCTCCAGTCCGTCCAGTTCGTCCAGGGAAGAAAACCCTGCCCGCTGCCAGGCATCGTCGAGGGTGGCCTTCGCGTGAGGGAATAGCAGGGGCTGATCCTTTGACAATTGCAACTTGGTTTCGAGCAGTATGGGAGCGGAGTGGTGCCCCCAGCCCTTGATTCTTGGTATATCTGCCAGCTTCAGGCCGCGCTTCTCTGCATGGGCCCGGGCGGCGGCCTCTCCCGCGAGGATCACGCAGGCGGCGCCGTCGGTGATCTGGCCGCAGTCCATCTTGCGCACGCTGCCGTCGATGACCGGGTTCAGCTCGTCGTTACTGGAGAAACAGCCCTCGGGAAAATTCCAGCCCCGGGTCTGTGCGTTGGGGTTGCGTTTGGCGTTGCCGAAGTTGATCTCGGCGATGCGGTTCAGGTGGTCGCTGTCTATGCCATAACGCTGGTCGTATTCCCGTGCGATGCGATCGAACATATGAGGCCAGGGGAAATCCGCGCTGTTCGCTTCGTGTCCCAGCCAGCGTGCGGCACCCAGGTGCTCCGCGCCGGTCTTGCCGTCCACATTGCGCATCAGTTCCAGGCCCAGCACACAGGCAACCTGGTAGTGGCCCGCTTCGATATCGCGCATGGCAGAGAGTACCGCGATGGACCCCGACGCGCAGGCCGCCTCGTGGCGGGAGGTGGGCAGGGACGCCAGTTCAGGATAGACCTGGCCAAAGAACCCGCCCAGCAGACCCTGCCCGGTAAACAGGTCGCCGACGAAGTTGCCCACGTGGCCCACCTCGATCTGCGCCGGTTCGATGCCAGCAGCGTCGATACCTTCGCGCAGGGTCTCGGCGAACATGTCGTAAATCTCCAGTCCTTCCCGGGCCCAGTTGCGGGAAAAATCGGTCTGGGCACCCCCAAGAATGTAGACAGCCTGGCTCATGTTCTCTCTCCTGTTAAGAAATCGCGTCCTGCAGGGCGGTCCGAACCACCTTGTTCATCGGGTTGCGGGGCAGGGCGCTCATTATTTCGATGCGCTCTGGCAGCTTGAATTTCGCGATACCGTGTTCCAGCAGGTAGTCGCAAATGGTTCCCAGGGTAGGGACATCCTCCCCAGGCAATGGCACCACACAGGCACAGATCTTCTCTCCCAGTTTGTCGTCCGGGTATGCGCACACGGCAGCTTCCGCCAGCCCGGGGAAGCCCTCCAGCAGGGTGTCGATCTCGCTGGGGGAGATTTTCATGCCGCCCCGGTTGATGATGTCCTTGCAGCGTCCGACGATACGGTAGTAATTCGGCGGGTCGCCACAGATTTCCACCAGGTCGCCGGTGCGGAAGTAGCCGTCGGCGGTGAATACCTCCTCGCCTGTGTCGCCCAGGTAGCCGTCGAAAACGGTGGCACCGGCAAAGCACAATTCGCCCGGCTTGCCGGGAGTCGTGATATCTGCGCCGCTGTCCGGGTCGATGACCTTGGAGCGCACCGTGTCGTGGGTAATACCGCTGAAAGGCATACCCTCAACACCGTAGCGCGGGAACATGGTGGCGCGAACCTCCGGCCCCGGCGCGGTTTCCGGAGTGGAAAACAGGCTGATACCCTCGTTGGAGCCGTAGTAATTGATGATGGGCTTGCCATAGTCCTGTTCGAAGGTGGCGATCATTTCCGGTGCCAGCGGGGCGGAGCCAGAACCGATCGCCCGCAGGGCAGTGAAGTCAAACTGCTTCCACATCTCGGGGCTCTTGGCCAATTGGTTGAGCAGGGCAGGGGGCGCGATGGTGAAGTTGATTTTTTCCTGCTGCATCTGCGTCAGAAACAGGGCGGGATCAAGCGGGTGGTGCAGTACCAGGCCGCATCCGAGCAACGCGGCAGCATAGAGAAAGCCACCAACCGCCGCCATATTCACCAGGGGGAAAGGGTTCAGCAGAATCTCGGCCTCGCGGTAGTCACCGGCATTGGCAGAGGTGCGCGCGGTGGCCATCCACATGTTGTGGGAACGCGGGACGCCTTTGGGCGTGCCGGTAGTGCCCGAGGTCCAGCACACGGTGATGGTGCGGTTGGCATCGTCATCCAGGGCTGCCCGATGCGTTGCCAGCGCATCCGTCGCTGCTCGATCGACGTTGTCGGCCTCCAGTGTCAGTTCGCTGCCGAAGGCGAGTACCGGTACCTCGCCCAGGGCCTCTGCCGCGTGGGCCGCCAGTTCCTGGTCGCGAAAGCGCGTGATGCTGATCATCGCATCCGGCTTAAGCGCACCGGCCAGGCTCTGCAATTCGTGGCTGCCGTACTGTACCGGGACCGGGGAGATAATGGCGCCGAGCTTGCTGAGGGCGAAATAGCAGACTACCAGTTCGCTGATATTGGGCAGCTGCGCCATGACCTTGCTGTCGGCGCCTATGCCGTACTTCAGCAGGGAGGCCGCCAGGGTGTCGCTGGCCTCCTCGAGATCGGCGAAGCTCAGCCGCCGCGGCGCATCGCCGGTCAACTCCTCCCGGTTGGGCTGGTCGGCTACCGCCAGCGCCCCGGGTCGCTGAAGTGCCTGGGTGGCCAACAGGCTGTGCAGGGTGTCCTCGCCCCACAATCCGAGCCCGGTCAGTTCATCTATTCGCGTCTGGGGTGTCGTGCGCATACTTATCCCTCCCGGGCAGCCTGGTATTCCGCAGTGAGGGTGTCTACCAGCTCGGCGATGCTGACCACCTCGTTGATCGCCCCCACACCCTGGCCTGCGGCCCAGATATCCCGCCAGCGTTTGGCGTCGCTGGCCGACTTTATAATGTCGATGTCACCAGGAGGTGGCAAGTTGTCTGGATCAAGCCCGGACTGCTCCAGGCTGGCTCGCAACCAGTTGGCTTTTACCCCGGTGATGGCATCCGAGCAGATGATATCCATGCCTTTGGCGTCCACCACCATCTGTTTGTAGCGGGCATCGGCCATACTCTCCTCCGTGGCGATAAAACGGGTACCCATGTAAGCATAGGTGGCTCCCAGCACTTCCGCTGCCCTGATTCCCCTGCCGGACGAGATGCCGCCGCCCAGAACGATGTCGCCACCCCAGAACTGGCGCACTTCCTCCACGAAGGCGAAGCCGGACATGGGCCCCGTGTGGCCTCCGGCGCCGGCGGCCACCAGCACCAGGCCATCGACCCCCGCATCCAGTGCTTTGCGGGCGAACAGGGGATTGATGACGTCGGCAAATATTTTGCCGCCGTAGCTGTGAATCTGCTCCACCGCTTCTTTCGGGCTGCCCAGGGCGGAGATCACCAGGGGCGCCTGGTATTTCACCGCCAGGTCCAGGTCCTCGAAGCGTCGACTGTTGGAGCGGTGCATCATCAGGTTGACCGCCCAGCCCGCGTCAGTCTGCGGGTTCACCGCGGTGGAGATTTCCTGCAGCCATTGTTCAAGGTCCACGGTGGTACGGCAGTTGGGTGTGGGAAAAGAACCCAGGATGCCCGCCTTGCAGGCGGCGATCACCATGGCCGGGCCAGACTGCAGGAACATCGGGGCCTGGAACAGGGGCAGGCGCAGGTTGTGGGAGAGCGGATACATAGACCAAATCAGTTACTTGTATAACAAGACCATGAATCCTAGTGCACCCCGCGAAACTTGGCAAGTGGGTGCGAATATTCTACTTGCATAAAGATACCATTAACGCTAAAGTCCCATGGATAATAACTTGCATAATGGCACCAGGCGAGATGAGTCTACTAGTCAGGCCATACTTCATCCGCATCGCGCTGGCTTTGCAGGGCATTGTCTCATTGTGCCTGGTCTCACCCGTTGTGCTCGCCGCTGTGCGAGATCAAATGACGCCTGCTCTGGAATCCTGCGCCGATCTGGTAGCGCCCACGGGTGTTGATTATTCCGACAACGACCTGGTATTTGCCCCCGAGAATGCGTTCACCGTCAGCGCCGATTACCACCTGGATATGGATTCCTGGGGCGCCCTGGACTTCAATGCCAACTACAGTTGGAAGGACGATTACTACACTGCGCCGTCCAACGCGGAGAAAACTCTCCAGGAGGACATCGGCATGATTGGCGCCAGCGCGAAGTGGACCAGCGTTGACCAGTCCTGGGAGGTTACCCTCTGGGGTAAAAACCTGGATGACGAGCAACAGATTGCCAACCGTATCGTCGATCCGACGCAAATTACTTCCGAAATGTATATGGCGCCACGCACCTATGGCGCTACGGTGACCAAGACTTTTTAAGCCTGGTGACGATAACGAATCCCGGGCATGCCCGGGATTCGCAGAAGATATGGAATCGCTATAATTTCCTGTGGGAGGAACAATATGAGCGCTGTCATCGATGAACTCGAAGCCCCGTTCGGTCATAGTCATGGGCCACA
>JAACFI010000255.1 GCA_009937575.1 Haliea sp. | reverse complement strand
TGGCCGTATCGGTGAACTGCCAGTCGAACACCAGGCGCCCGGTGACCTTGTCCCAGTCGTCATCGTCCTCGAACTTGTCCAGCCACTGTTCCTCAGGGGTGCCGGTCTGCGCCGGGTCGTAGGCTATCCGGGCCGGGGGAACGGGCCAGTCCACGTCGCTGGGGAAGGTCTGCCAGGAATACTCCTTCTCATCGTAGCTGTAGCGCAATCCCGCGGATACCCTGATGGTGCCTGTCAGGTCATAGGTGCCGTCTGCGAAGATGCCCCAGTTGGTGAAGTCGCCGGTATTGTCCATGATTTCTGACTGCAATTGGCCGGCAAAGCGGGGAGGCAGCACGGCGACACCGTTAGCCACTGACTGATTTAGGTAGAACTCTTCGGTGAAAGGCGGCACCGGGAAAAGATTCCAGATGTGATCGTCCAGGCTCAGGCCCAGCCCCTGTGAAGAATCCGAGGTGACGAACTGCATCCACGAATCCGCCGTCAGGCGAATGTCGGTGCGCTGGTAGACGTCCTCCACGCTGTAGTTCGCTCCCGTCACCAGGTTGAGCTGATCGGCCACGTAATTGAAGCGGAACTCGCTGTACCAGATATCCGAATCCTCGATATTGTTGCTATCGATATAGCGGCGCGGGTCGGCGGTCCCGTCGTTATCCTGGATATTCCAGGTATCCCAGTCGCGGTAGCTGACAATGCCGAACATTGACCACGCGTCGTTGAAGTCGTGATCCAGTTGCACCGAGGCACCCCACATATCGCGATTTTCCTCCCGCTGCTGCGCGTCGTTGGCCGCCTTGCTGTTGTAGGGGTCTGTGCTGAAAGCGTACTTGCTGACACCGATGTCGTACTGCGGGCTCTCGTTGCGGTCCTCGTAGTCGCCCGCCAGCTGGATGCGAGTGTCATCGGAGAGGTTGAACATCACCGCCAGGCGACCGGCGTTATAGCCTTCTTCGCGGATATCGTCCCCCACCGCAACATTGTCGATGATCCCGTCCCGTTCGTGGTAAAAAAGGTTCGCCCTGGCGGCGATATTATCCGTGACGGGTACGTTGAGCATTCCCTCCGCTCGAAACAGGCCGTAGTTGCCGATACGGCTTTTAACGAAGCCCTCAAATTCATCGACCGGCTTGTTGGCGACGATATTGATCACACCGGCGCTGGCATTGCGCCCGAACAGGGTGCCCTGGGGACCCTTTAGCACCTCGGTGCGGGCGATGTCGGTGAAGGGGACAGACGAGGCGGCTCTGGGCATATACGCGTTGTCGTAGAAAGTGGCCACAGACGGATCACCACCGCTGCTGATATTGGGGCTGGTGATGCCGCGAATCGTAATGCCGATCTGGGTGGCGCCGCCGCTGGTGTCGGTGATCTCAACGCCGGGCATGAAATCGTCGATGTCCTGCACGTTGAGGGCGCCAGTGTTGACCATGTCCTGGGCAGTGAAGGAGCTCACGGAGATGGGCACGCTCATGGTGTCCTGCTCGCGCTTCTGGGCAGTGACGACCACCTCCTCGAGAGCGAGGCTGTACCCGCCTTTTTTCGGCGAAACCTCGGCTTCGCCCACGTCCTGTGCCAGGCCGCTGCCGGCGCTCAGTGCCAGGGCTACGGCCACGGCACGGCTGAGGCTTCTGTGGCGCGATCCGGTGCGCAATGTCACTGGGTAATGTGATAAAGACATGATCCGTCTACTCCCTTGATTTTATAGATTTCGGGTATCCGGTAGTTATTGGTCCTGCTGAAGGAATTTCGCCTGTATTTTCCTCGCTAACTGTCTTCCATGACATCGCAACAATAAAAATCAAAAGCTAGTCTATGCTATTTTATGGTATTCGCCCCCATAATAAAAGCCTGGTCAGGGACCAATTATACCCGCGAAACTGCAACGAATCCGGTTCAGCAAGCTGCCCTGTCAGTAATTAATCCCTATTGTCATTGAATTCTGGCCGCCCATTCTATTCCAGACCCGCCCCTATTGGGGGAGAATCCCGGCTGGATTTCATGAGCGGCGCACACAGGCAGCGCGGGAGAGCAGGATTATGGCGGTATATGCAATGACAGGCGGTGCGACGGGAATCGGTGCGGAATTGAAGCGCCAGTTGCGGCAGCAGGGGCATCAGGTGATCTCGGTGGATATCAAGGAGGGCGATATCATTGCCGACCTGTCCATCGGGGAGGGGCGTCAGGCGGCGGTTGACGGTATTCGCGAGCTGGCACCCCATGGCCTGGACGGTTTTATCCCCTGCGCCGGCTTGCCGCCGGTGGCCAAACCCCTGTCGTTGATCGCGCAGGTCAACTATTTCGCCGTGGTGGCTACGGTCGAAGGCCTGCGAGACCTGATTGCTAAAAAGCGTGGATCAGTCCTGCTGGTGGCCTCGAATTCGGCGCCGATGATCGGCACTGATGACCCATTTGTGCAGGCTTGCCTGGAGGGCGACGAGGCGGCCGCCTGCGCCGAAATAGAGACCCGGGACGGTCACACGGCCTACGCCGGATCAAAGCGCGCGATTACCATCTGGATGCGCCGCAATGTGGTGGAGTACGCCGGTGGCGGTGTGCGTATGAATGCGGTGGCGCCGGGCATCACCATGACCCCTTTGACCGAGCAGGTCTATGCGGATGAGGAGTTGGGTCAGGCGATGAAGCAGTTCGGCGAGATGGTCCCCTGGGGCGGTACCGCCCAGCCGGAGCAGATCGCCAATGTCATGCGCTTTATGCTGTCTGAAGAGGCTGACTTCGTCTGTGGTTCGATTTTCTTTGTGGATGGCGGCTCGGACGCCATGCTGCGCAGCGACGATTTCTAGTGCCCCGGGCTTTACCGGCTTGCTTCAATGTCTTCCTGTATCACTTCCGTGATCAGGCCGCTTAACTGTGACATCAACTCGCTATAGGCCGGTGCGATTTGCCCCGGCGACAATTCGCCTTCGGGCAGTGCCAATTGCAGCTTGCTTATGCGTTGGGCCACGTTGTCACCACTGCCGGGTCGGGTCACCTTCCACTCTGTTGCCAGCGTCGCCTGCCGGTCATTCGCATCCAGGTTAAGCAGGGTGATACTGACGGCGTAGTCCGGTGGCTGCTTCGGGTCCCACGGGAAGTAGCGGATATCCTGGGTGTCCAGGGCGGCGGCCAGGTTGATGCCCATCACTCTCTTGACGCCTGATTCAAGTGGCTCCGCCCAGCGCTCGGTGGCCGAGACATGCAACTGGTTGCCCTGCCGGCTGTATACCATGGCAGTGCGGTTGAGGTACTCGGGGATAGCCACCGGGCCGATCCCCAGCGAGGGCGAATTTCCGGTAGGTGGGCTTATGGCCTTGGTGGTCAACAGGTAGTGATTGTTGCGCGGGCTGCTGCCGCATCCCGCCAGTACCAGTATCAGCGCCGCCGCGACAGCGAAGGCCAATCCAGGCAGTCTGTTCATTCCGTCTCTCCTCTGCGGCCGCGAATAAGGGCTTCGGGCTGTTCTTCCAGCGTCTTGGCCAGCTGCTGCAACGCCCTGGCCGCCAGTGCCAGTTCCTTAAGCGCCTGATTGAGACGGTAGCTGGTTGGCGATTCCGGAGCCACCAAACCGTCTATATTCTGCATGGCGCTGTCAAACGCCACGATCGCCTTGTTCAGCGCATCCAGGTTGTTTTTCACCCCGTTCGAGATTTCGGGCAATTCGGCGTTGGTCGTCTCCACCGTCACCGCGGCGCCATCCAGTAGCCTATCCACCTTGGGAACGGAGGCGGCCAACTGCTCGCGCAACTGGTTGCTGAGGGTCGTGACTGACTTGAGGGTCGCCGCCAGCTCTCCCGGAATCGCCTTGAAATCGTCGCCACTGACGAGCTCGTTGACACTTCGCACCGTGGACTCGAACTGGCCCGCCAGTTCAGAGAAGTCCATATCCTGCAGTTTTTTCGTCAGCCGTTCGAGGTCTGTGGGAATGGTGGGGAACTGGAAGTAGGGGGTATCGATATCTGAGAGGATGATGTCACTGCCCGGGTGGAAATCCATCTGGATATAAAGCAGTCCGGTCAGCAGGCTCTGCGTGTTCAATTGTGCGCGCAGCCCCCGCTGTATCAGTTCCTCGGTCAGGTCGTCAGAGCGTTTACCAATACGCGTGATTCTGTTTTCCTGGAAGTCCGCTACCACCACCATCATTATCTCCAGGGTATCCGCGTCCAGGATGATATTGATATCGGTCACCTGGCCCACCTGCACCCCGCGGATGGCCACGGGTGCGCCGACGTTGAGCCCATTTACCGAACCGTCGAATACCATGACGATTTTCTCGCCCCTGCCGAAGCCCGAGCCCAGGACAAAAATGACCGTGACGATAGCGATCAGCAGGGCACCGACGATGAAGGCGCCGATGGCGACAGTATGGGGCTTCTCACTCATGCTGTGTCCTCTTCGGAAGCTGCGCTGCGTGTCAGGAATTGTCTCACAACCGCCTGCTCGCTGTTGTCGCGCAGGTAGGCGGGGTCGCCGTAATCGATCATGGTGCGGGTGTTAGCATCCAGGTAGACCGAATTCGTGGCGATGTCAAAAATACTCGGTAGTTCGTGGGTCACCATGACCACCGTGGCACCGATAGAGTCCTTCAACTGCACGATCAGTTCGTCCAGCAGGCGTGAACTGATCGGGTCCAGCCCGGCGGAGGGTTCGTCGAAAAACAGGATCTCCGGGTCCAGGGCGATCGCGCGGGCCAGGGCGGCCCGCTTACGCATGCCGCCGCTGATTTCCGAAGGATAGAATGCCTGGTAGCCCGCCAGTCCCACCAGGGCCAGTTTATAGGCGACGATCTCCTCGATATCGACCGTGCTGTAGCTGGTATACAGCTGCAGGGGGAGGGTGATGTTTTCCGCCAGGGTCATGGCGGAGAACAAACCGCCTGACTGGTAGGTGATACCCCAGCGCTGTCGCATGGCCTCCTGTTGCTGGCTGCTGGCCCGGGTGAAGCTCTCGCCGCTATAGAGAATGTCGCCTGAGCTTGGTGGGATGAGCCCCAGCATGTGCTTGAGCAGGGTGCTCTTGCCGCAGCCGCTGCCGCCCATGATGACGAAGATGTCGCCGCGGAAGATATTGAAGTTGAGATCCCGCTGGATGACAAAACTGCCATAGGCCATGGTGACGTCGCGGACCTCGATGTGGACCTCCCGCTGCTCCTCCATCAGATACCCACCTGCTGGAACAGGATGTTAATAGCGGCGTCGGCCACGATCAGGTAGACAATCGCCGTGACCACCGCCTCGGTCGCGGCCTGTCCTACCGCCGCTGAACTTCTGCCGGAATTGATGCCCGACCGGCAGCCCGCCACGGCGATCAGTGCGGCGAATACAAAACTCTTTAGCAGACCAACGACAATATGGCTGAATGCGAAGGCCCCCTGGGCCTGGTTGATATACTGCAGGGCGCTGATACCCATACCGCCGGCGACGATACCGCCACCGACGATGCCCAGCAGGCTGGCGTAGACCGTCAGCAGGGGCATCATTACCACCAGCGCCAGCATGCGCGGCATGACCAGGAACTCAATGGGAGAGATTCCCATTGTGGTGATGGCGTCGATCTCCTCGTTGGTCTGCATGGTGCCCAGCTGCGCCGCATAGGCCGCCCCGGTGCGCCCGGCCATGACCACCGCTGTCATCAGGACCCCCATCTCCCGAAGCATGCCGATGACCACCAGGTCCGCCACGTAGATCTGCGCCCCGAACTGCTGCAGCTGCACTGCGCCCAGGTACGCCAGGATCATGCCCACCAGCACACTGGTCAGGCTTACGATGCCGAAGGCGTCCGGCCCGGCCTGGTAACAGAAGTTGCGGAAATCGGTGAAGCGGGTGTTGGCTTTACCCAGCAGCAGGCGCATCGTGGCGATGGCCACCTCTCCCACAAAGGCAAGGGACTCGAGAACGTCCTCGAAAGCCTTGCGAACCAGTTCGATCGGGTTGAGGCTCTCCCACCAGGGCCTGCGCTGCTCCTCAGATTCGCTGTGGGGTTTGACCGCGGTGGCGACCTGCAGCAGTTTCTCGACACCCTCGGGCATATTACGGGTGTCAAAGCCTATGCCTCGCTCCCCGCAATAGTTGTAGCACTGCAGCAGGAAGGCCATCAGTACCGAGTCCCACTGTCCCAGAGTGGCGCCATCGACGCTCAGCTGGTCCGGGTGCCGTGTACCCAATTCTATTTCTAGCGCACTGAACTGCCCGTGGTCACTGCCCTGTATCCAGTCCCCGCTCAGCGCCAGGGAGACCCCGTTCTGATCATTGTCGCTTAGCTGGAAGCCGGTGTTGTTATTCATACAGTGTTATGTTTTTGCTTTGGCGTTTTCTAGTCTAAAGTTTGCGGGGTCAAAATGCCACGCCCCGGGACAGGACGAATGGCTGCATAAATACCGGTGACGCGGGGTGGGCCCTACCCGATAAAACGGGGCAGGCTCTCCGTCCCTACTGGAAGGGCAGCGGCGGCCTGCTGTCAGTGATAATATCGGCGGCCTTCCGGTAGATATCGACGACCGGGGTGCGATTATCCACCTCCCGGCGCCGGGATATCATGGTTATCGGAAACAGGTAGATATCGCTGTCACCGT
>JAACFI010000254.1 GCA_009937575.1 Haliea sp. | reverse complement strand
GAAAGGCCGTGGATCTCGCCGGCCTCTCCCCATCAGAGCCATTGAAGATAGCGGACATCGGTTGCGGAACCGGTGCATCGACGATGCAGCTGGCCCGGGCCCTTAACGCCCGAATAACCGCCGTGGATTTTTCGTCGGACTTTCTCGAAGTCCTTGAAGCAGACACAGAGGAGGCAGGACTGTCCGAAAGGATCAAGTCTCTCCTGTGCTCGATGGAAACATTACCCTTCGAAGACGAGGAGTATGACGTTTTCTGGTCAGAAGGCGCCGTCTACAACATGGGCTTTGAAAACGGCGTAAACAGCTGGAGGCATTTCCTCAGACCGGGTGGCCTGCTGGTGGTCTCGGAGATCACCTGGACAACAGGTGACAGACCGTCCGAGGTTCAGAAATTCTGGGAATCTGCCTATCCGGAGATCGCGACGGCGGCGGACAAGATCAGCGTCCTGGAGCGCAGTGGTTATTCCCCGATTGCCTATTTCACCCTGCCAGAGAGCAGCTGGATCGATAATTACTACCGACCGCTGCAGGATAGCTTTCCAGGTTTTCTCGCGCGACATGCGAATAGCGACAAAGCCCGGGCTATAGTCGAGGCTGAGGAGAAAGAAATAACGTTGTACATGAAGTTCAAGTCCTATTACAGCTATGGTGTTTATATCGCCAGGAAAACGTAATCACTGGACTTGATCGCTACATCTGGTTAGATTGTGGCGCCTTGAATATCCCCCTTGAGGAGAACCAACGTGGAACTGGCCTGCCTGGACCTGGAAGGGGTGCTTATCCCGGAAATCTGGATCGCGTTCGCCGAGCGCACCGGCATAGACGAACTGCGCGCGACCACTCGTGATATCCCCGATTACGATGTACTGATGAAGCAGCGCCTGGGTTTGCTGGACCAGCATAATCTGAAAATAGATGATATCCAGGACGTCATCGCCTCCCTGGAGCCTCTGCCCGGCGCAATCGATTTCATCGACTGGCTCAGGGAACGCTTCCAGGTAATTATCCTGTCGGATACCTTCTACGAATTTTCCCAACCCCTTATGCGCCAGCTCGGGTGGCCGACCCTGTTCTGCCACCGGCTGCTCACCGATGAGTCGGGGCGGGTGGTGGATTACAAGTTGCGGCAGAAGGATCCCAAACGGGAATCGGTGAAGGCCCTGCACAGCCTGAATTACCGGGTACTGGCTGCAGGCGATTCCTACAACGACACGACCATGTTGACTGAGGCCGACGTGGGATTTCTGATCCACGCGCCCCAGAACGTGATTCAGGAGTTCCCGCAGTTCAGGGCGGTGGACACCCTCGATGAGTTGAAAGGCGCATTTGTCGAGGCCAGCGATCGCGATCTCTCACTGTAGGCCGATGACACCTCAATCTTCGATACTGTCTTCCAGGGTCGCCAGGAACTTGCCCACCTTGTCGTAGGTCTCCTGGTATTCGAGCTGCCACTGGGAATCGGCGACGATACCCCCGCCGCCCCAGCAGTGAATTTCACCCCCCTCGCAGAGCAGCGAGCGGATGGCAATATTACTGTCCATGCGTCCGTCAGCACTGATGTATACCACAGAACCGCAGTAAACCTGCCTGGCGGCAGTTTCCAGTTCCGCAATAATCTGCATGGCGCGCCGCTTTGGGGCGCCGGTAATCGAGCCTCCCGGGAAACTGTCCCGCAACAGCTGGATCGCGCTGCTGTCGGGCCGTAACTCCCCGCTGATGGTGCTGACCAGGTGATGCACCGTGGGAAAACTCTGCAGCTCGAACAGTTTGTCCACGTGGATACTGCCCGGGACGCAGTTCCGCCCCAGGTCGTTGCGCAGAAGATCGACGATCATCAGGTTTTCCGCCCGGTCTTTTTCCGATGCCCGCAATTCTTCCGCGGCCAACTGGTCTGCCCGCAGATCCCCGTAACGCGGTCGCGTGCCCTTGATGGGGGACGTTTCCACGTGGTGGCCGTGCAGGGAGATAAATCGTTCGGGGGACAGGCAGAGCAGGGCATTCTTTCCAGGCAGGTCCATGTACGCGGAGAACGGGGCTGCCGCTGTAGCGCGCAGCCGCCTGTAGGCCTGCCAGGGATCCCCGGTGTAGGGCGCGGAAAATCGCTGGGCAAGGTTTACCTGGTAGCAGTCACCCGCCTGTATGTAGGCCTGGATACGGTTGAAGGACCCGCGATACTGCTCCTGGTCGACGACGGCACCGAAGGGGCGCGATAGCTCGAACGTCGTGTTCGCCGCCGACAGCGGGCGGCGCACGCGGGACAGGAGTTCCTGTCGCTGGTCGGGGGACACCCGGGGCTGGGTGATCAGGACGGCGCGCTGCAGAAGGTGATCCTGGACAATGCACCAGTCGTAGGCCCTGAGCACAGCTATCGGTATCGGGGAAGGTGGTGCGCAGCCCACACCGTGGAGGCTGTTGCCCGCGTCGTAGGCCAGGTAGCCCAGCAGGCCGCCACAGAACGGGATGTCCTGCGAGGCCGGTTGTATGCCCTCGAAGTACTCCCGGTGAAAGTGCTCCAGGTCGCTGAAATAGGCCCGGGCCAGCTGTTCATCCACCCCGCCCTCCAGTTGCGGCACTTCGCAATCGGCCGGTTGTGCGGACATGATGTCATAACGGCCGCCCCGGGCGTGGGGATGGCTGCTGTCCAGGAACACCGCGTGGGGCAAATCCCGCAGGCGCTGGAACAGTTCGCAACCGTCGTGGCAGTAGGGGATTTCATCCAGTGCAACAGTCTTGTTCATGCCGCGGGCCTGCAGAGTCAGTCAACCATTCGCGAGGCGCAAAGTTGACACTGAACATTTGGGCGGGAAGTGGGCTGCAGCTTACACCAACCGGGGGGCGGCTGTAAATTTGTGTTAATAACTGCGGGGAAATGACTGTTATCTGCGTTGAAATGACAAGCATCTGTCCCGTTTCGAATTGACTTTCAGGGGCATACAAACTAAGGTATCTCGCCGATTTGTCAGGAGGTACGCTGGCTCTTGCCTGGAGCCTGGAGCCTCGCGCATAAAAGCCTCACAGAAGGCTTCTGCAGCCCTCGTCGCCCACCGGGTAACTATCTGGATCAAAGGACTATGACTTCAAACAGTAGCAATAATCTGACAGCCACCCTGGACAATCCCTTCGCCGAAAAGGACGAGCGTGAGTTTAAGGTGCCCGGGCAGATTGCCTCGGAGCCGGGGTTGTACGAAGAGGCTCTGAAGCATGGCTGGGAACTCCAGCAGCGGCCCTACGAAGCGGCCGGGGTGAAGGCCATCCAGCGGCAGCACCAGAAGAACCGGATGACCATCTGGGAGCGGATCCGCTACCTATCAGACGACGAACCCACCGTTCTCTACCAGAACTGGGGACCCAACCTGGACGGGGCATCGCTGGTCACCGCGTTGATCAAGGTGAACGGCCGCGACGTGGCCCTTTACGGTCACGATTTTACGGTTCGTGCCGGCTCCATGGATGCCACTAACGGCGAGAAACTGGCGCGCCTGTTTCAGTTGGCTGCCAAACAGCGAATTCCGGTGGTGGGCATCAATGACAGTGCCGGTGCCTACATACCGGCGGGCGTGGGCGGACTGGACGGCTACGCCGAGGCGTTTGCCGCTTTGCGTAAGATCAGCGGTATCGTGCCCAGCATCATGTGCATGTTCGGATTCAATGCCGGTGGTGGGTCCTATCTGCCGCGGCAGGGCAGTTTCCTGATCCAGCCCAATGAAACCTTCTTCGGCCTCACCGGCCCCGGCGTGGTCAAGTCGGTGTTGGGTGAGGATGTCACCCCGGACGAACTGGGTGGCCCCGGCGTACACAGCCAGTCGGGCGTGACCGACTTCGTGGTTGAAGACGAGATGGCCGCGCTGCAGAAGGTGCGGGCCCTGCTGAACTACCTGCCCAGCTATAACGGCGAACTGGCGCCCTATCAGTCCAGCTCCGACCCGGTGACACGCAAGACCTGGGATATAGACATCCTGCTGAAGCAGGCATTTAATTCCCCGACCGGGTTCAATACTCCCATCGATATCAGCATCCTTATCCAGCAGCTCTGCGATCACGGCGACTTCCTCGAACTCCAGCCGGATCGAGCTCGCAATACAGTGACAGCGCTGGGCCGCATGGGCGGCAACGTGGTGGGTTTTGTCGCCAATAACTCCGCTGTCGCCTCCGGGCAGGTGGACATCGACGCAGCGTATAAGAACGCGCGATTCATCCGTTTCTGCAATCTCTACAATATCCCGGTCATGTTCCTCGAGGACACCACGGGCTTCCTCCCCGGGCGGGAACAGGAAAGCGGCGGTATCGTGCAGGCGGGCCGCGCCATGCTCGACGCTATCGTCGACTTGCGGACCCCACGCTTCCTGGTGCTGGTCCGCAACGCCTTTGGCGGTGCCTACGCGTCCTGGAACAGTATCCCGGTCGGTGCAGACTTCGTTGTAGCCCTGCCAACCACTCGAGTAGCGGTAATGGGGCCAGCCGGTGTCGAATACGTTTACAAGGATGAACTTCGCAAGATTCGCGGCGCGGTTAAAGGCAAACTGGAAGCAGAGGCCCAGGCCCAGATTGCCGCCGGTCTCAGCGAGGAAGATGCCGCCCAGGCAGCGCGCCAGTTGGTGGACGGTTGGGTGAAATCGGAAGAAGCCCTGCTGGCACAGCGCTACGAGAGGGAGTTGATGAACCCCAACGAGGCCCTCAGCCTGGGTTCGATTTCCCAGATCGTGATGCCCTCCGATTTGCGACAGGTGCTGACAGAAAACCTTGAATTCTACCTGCGCCACTACCAGGCGAGCCCGCTGCAGAGTGTGCAGCGCGAGTTCCATTAATCACGCTACCTGCGAACAACGAGACTGAGGAAACCAGGCGTGTCCAACGAATATTACCTGAACAATCCGCTGATCCACCGCGACCGACGCCTGGGCCGTCGGCATACCGACTGGGTGAACCAGTTCGACTGTACCCATGTGCGCCCCCTGATCATCTGTCGCGGCCCCATACGCAAGGAAGCCATGGACGTTTTCGCGGAGATGGGTATCAGCCATTTCGGCATCCTGCTGTCCGAGAAGGACTCCATTGTTTACCGCAATGCGCTGGCGCCTGAACTGCGCTCGCTCACCGACCCGAACCGGGTGCACCGTGTGCCGGACTACACCGGTGCCAACAAGGAAGAGCGCGACCAACGAATCCGGCAGATCATCGGTATTGCCCACGATAACGATTACAACTCGGTGTTCGCCGGCTATGGATTCATGGCAGAGGACGAGACACTGGTCGCGGCCCTGGAAGAGGCGGGCCTCAACTTCATTGGTCCCTGCTCGCGCACGGTTCATGATGCCGGTCTCAAGGATGAGGCAAAGCGGACCGCGCTGAAGGCGGGTGTGTCGGTCACCCCCGGCATCGACAATGGCACGGCGCTGACGCTGCTGAGGAAACACCCCGACGAGGCGGCCCTGAAGGCGCTCGCTGCCGAACACGAGTTGCAGGTCGAGGGCCTGGAAGACGAGACGGTTTCACTGGAAGACAAGGCCGACAGGGTACTCGCCGCGTCCTATGACAAGGGTATCGACCTGTACACCGTGGACGAGCTGTCTGAAGCGCTGACCGAAGCGGTGAAGAAGATGGCTGAGGACTACCCGGAAAACAGGGTGCGCCTGAAGGCCATCAGCGGCGGTGGTGGTAAGGGCCAGCGTATTCTCGGTATTGGTGAGGCCGAGCGCACACCGGAGATGGTCCGTGAAATTCTCAATGAAGTGAAAACCACCGGGGTGGGCGATAACAAAAATGTCCTGGTCGAACTGAATATCGAGACCACCCGGCACCAGGAAATACAGGTTATAGGTAATGGTACCTGGAGCGTTACCATGGGCGGACGGGATTGTTCGCTGCAGATGCACGAACAGAAACTGCTGGAGGTTTCTGTCACAGTGGAATCCCTGCAGGCCGCTATCGAGCAGGCCGAGAGCAGTGGACAGGAGTTAGAAGCCAGCGTCCTGAGACAGGACCTGAAGACCCTGGAGGAGATGGAGGACGAGGCAGCACGCTTTGGCGAGGCGGTGGGCCTTGATTCAGTCTCGACCTTCGAATGCATCGTCGACCGCGACAAGCACTTCTTCATGGAGATGAATACCAGGATACAGGTCGAGCACCGTGTTACGGAGCTGTGTTACGCGCTTCAGTTTACCAATCCGGATAACCCGGAAGAAGATTTCGTGGTTGAATCGCTGGTGGAAGCCATGGTGTTACTGGCAGCCCACGGACCGAAACTGCCGAAGCCCGAGCGTATAGTCCGCCATAACGACAGCGTGGAAGCCCGCCTTAACGCCACCAACCAGGCACTGCAGCCCCACGCCGGCGGTGTGATTAATTACTGGAGCGACGCGCTGGACGGGGAGATCCGGGACGACCAGGGTATCAGCCTGCACAACCCCGATACCGATACTTTTATGAAGTACACCCTGGCAGGCGCCTACGACTCAAACATCGCCCTGCTGCTTACGGTAGGTGGCAACCGGATGGAAACCTACCAGAACATGGCAGAGACCATCCGTCATACGCGCATGCACGGCGAGGACCTGGCGACCAATCTCGAGTTCC
>JAACFI010000253.1 GCA_009937575.1 Haliea sp. | reverse complement strand
GACCTCTACAGTTCCCAGATATGGGCCCGGCGCCTGAAGTGGGCCACGCCTCACGTGGATGAATTCGGCGGTCCCGACCGCATCCATTTCAACATGAATGCCGGGCGCGGCTATGGCGGCGCGGCGATACATCACTACGGCGTTTGGCCGCGATTGGACGAGGATGACTTTCGCCTGCGTAGCAAATTCGGTCGCGGCCTGGACTGGCCGATCAGCTACGCCGACCTGCGTCCTTACTACGACCGGGTGCAGGACTTCGTCGGGCTTTCCGGCGATGCGTCCCGGGAGCCCTGGCGGCCGCCTGGGGCGGATTATCCCCTGCCGCCGATACCCGTGTTTCGCCATGCCGAGCTATTGGGGGAGGGCTTCGCCCGCAAGAAAATTCCCGTATCGCCGATCCCCATCACCGTGCTCAGCCAACCCTACCGGGACCGTCCCGCCTGCCTGTGGGACGGCTGGTGCGACGCCGGCTGCCCTATAGGCGCGATTTCCAACCCGCTGATGACCTACTATCCTCGCGCCGTCGCGGCGAGCGCGACCTTCCAGGCAGACAGCCATGTGACCCGCGTGCTCACCGATCCCTCTCGCAGCAGAGCCAGCGGGGTCGAGTATGTCGATGGAAGCGGCCAGCGCAAAACGATCGAGGCGGGGCTGGTTATCCTCGCAGCGTTCACCGTGGAAAATACCCGCATTCTGCTGAACTCGGCAGAGGGCGGCCTCGCCAACCGCAGCGGCACCCTGGGGCACTACCTGATGGTGCACCCGGCGGTCGCGGTGTTCGGGATGTACGAGGAGGAAACCCAGTGCCACGTCGGCGCGAGCGGTGGTCATTTGTACTCCGCCCGGCCCGACAAGACCGGCAATCCCGGCGGTGTGTTCGGCGGCCGCCACTGGGAAATCGGTCTGGTGGTGAAACCCAATGATCTGCTTGGAGTCAGCATGACACGCCCTGACATTCACGGCCAGGCCCTGCACGATTTTATGCGCAAAGGCAGCAAGCGCATGGCGGCCATGGCCGCGATTTGTGAAGACCAACCGCAGGAAGACAACCGAATCGTGCTCGGGGAGACGAAAGATGAGTTCGGCATGCCCGAGGCCAGGGCAATTTACCGCGTGTCACCGGACGGCCGCTCCCTCGCCGAACAGGCCCGCGCAGAAGGCCTGGACATCATCCGCGCCTCGGGTGCCGTGGAAGCCTGGTCGGGACCGATCGCCGCCCAGCACATAATTGGTGGCACCCTCATGGGCAAGTCGCCGGAGGACTCGGTTTGCGACGGATACGGTATCGCCCACGAGGTGGGTAACCTCCTGATTGGCGGCCAGAGCACTTTCCCGACCAGCTCCCACGCGAACACCACCTTCACCATCCACGCCTTGGCCGAGCGCAGCTCGGATCACCTGGTGGAGAACTGGGACGCAATCGTTTAATCGGAATCACCCCATTCACTCAATTACTTGTCACGCCTTTCGAGAGCTTACAATTTGGCGACAAGATCGGCGTCAAAGTAAGAAACGTCAGGTTCTTTCTCGAGAAGTTCCATAAACTCCGGAACCAGTTGCTGCATCGCCTCGCTCTCGAAATGGACGTCGTGAGCCTCCCTCGACTCCCATTCCTCAAAGAGAAAGAAGGCATTTTCCGAATCCGGATTGGGGTAGAAGGTATACCGGCGAATGCCGCTCTCCCCTCGACCAATCTTTACAATTTCATCCATAAGCTCTACAGCGCGTGCACGACCTGCTTCTGTAAATTTGAAATGCCCGGCGACCAGATACATTTTTCACCTCCACTTGGACTTGTGCATAATGGTAGCAGAGCCACGACAGAGATAAATAACTGGTGAAAATAGCAATTATCGGTGCGGGAGTCTCCGGGATTGCCGCTGCCCACTGCATGATCAAGGGCGGGCACCAGGTTGTTGTCTATGAAAAATCCAGTGAACTGGGTGGTGTCTGGACACTGGGTTATCCCGATGTACGTTTACAGAATACCGGCTACCAATACCGGCTTTCCGATATTCCCTGGACAAACCCGCCCGACCGACATCCCACCAGCGGCCAGATCCGTAAGTATTTGAACGAGGCTGCGAAGACGCTGGGGCTCGAGATTATGCTTGCCCACGAAGTCATCAACCTGGAGGAAATCGCAAAGGGATGGCGACTCAGCTACCGCAACGACTCCGGGGGAGGCAGTAACGATTTTGATTTTGTCATTGCTTCCATTGGCCAGTACACGGAGGGCAAGAATGTGCCCACATTCCCTGGCCAGCAGGATTTTGGCGGTGAGATTATTACCGAACGGGACGTGCATGACCTGGACGTATTCGATGGGAAGAAGGTCCTTGTCGCCGGATTTGGCAAGAGCGCGCTGGATATGGCCACCTTTGCCGTGGAGCGTGCCAGCGAAGTGCACCATGTATTTCGAACGCCCAGGTGGATGATTCCCTTCCGCATGCTCGGCATCCATTACTCGCATCTGATGTTCTGCCGTATGGGCACGGTAATGATGCCGAGCTGGGCACAGCCGAATCGTTTCGAGGCTTTTATACACCGCAGGCTGACTTTCCTGGTGCGCGGTAGCTGGGGTTTTATTACCGCCATTGCGCGGACACAGAATTTTCTCCGAGGCCTCGGTAAGAGCGAAAAGGCCAGGCGCGGCCTGGCGGCTGTGATTCCGGAACATAACATCATCGGCGATCTTCGTTCCGCGGCGGCGATGGCGCCGGAAATGTACCTGAAGTACGTTGCCGAGGAAAAGCTTCTGCCCTGTCATGCAGAGATCGACGGCTTTGCCGAAGACGGTGTACTCCTGAAAAACGGCGAGAAAATAAGCTGCGACCTGGCCGTGTTGAGTCTCGGTTCAGGGTCGCCGCGGTTTCCCTTTATGCCGGAGAAATACAGGCAATTGCTGGAGAGGGAAAATGATGGCGTCCAGCTGTATCGCCACCTGATCCATCCGAGAATACCCAACATGGCCTTTGCCGGTTTCAATCATGGCTTTATGCATGTGCCGGCGGTGGAGGTGGGGATGCTGTGGTTATCGGCCTGGCTCAATGGCGATCTGCAATTACCGAGCGCTGATGAAATGGAAAAAAGCATTGACACGGTAAGGCAATGGAAACGCGAACATATCAATTTCGAGCCTTCCCGCTCCTGCGCGGTCAACACCCGCTTTCAACAATACATTGACATCCTGTTACAGGATCTTGGGCTCTCTCCCTACAGAAAGTTACCGAATATATTTGCGGAGTTATTCAGCCAGTATGGCGCAACAGATTACGCAGGGATTTTTGAAGAATACCAACAACTTCGCGGTTCATTAAGATTGCCACGCAAGGTCATGGCGATTGACACCTGAGGCTTAAGGAGGCCACGTGAGCGGTGGGAGAATCTGATCTCTGAAGCCGTTGTCCATCATGTCGATGCCCTGGTAACCAGGAATTATTTGGATCATGCGTGATCCACGCCCTGGCCTAACGCAGCCCAGATCACCTCGCCGGTAATCGGGACGAAATCGCACGCCGTTAACCGCCGAGAGTCACCCGGTAATGATCCTGCAGAAAGTCGATAAAGGCACGACTCTTCCCCGGAAGCAGGTGGCGACCTGAATACAGCAAGTAGATTTCATCAAGGGAGCTGTATCTGCCTCCAAAGAGTGTCACCAGTCGGCCGTCTGCTGCGGCGTCCGTGCAGATGAAATCCGGCAACAGCGCAACGCCCATCCCTGAAGTCGAGCTGGAAGTCACCCAGGTGTACAGGGTCAAGGACGACAGAATCGTCAAGTTCCAGGAATTCGTTGACACGTCGACCCCGGCAAAGTTTTTCAAATAGTTCAACCAGAAACTATTCCGGGAGAATATTGATGTCTTATCTGAGAGAACTGCCCAACGCCTGCATGCAGGATTTTCTGTTCTATGCCGAGTGAGCCGGTGCACATACTTTGATGCAGTCCGGCGGTCTTTGAAAAAAGCGGACGTGGGGACTGTATGAAACCGTCCACTTATTTGTGGCAATACCAATCACCGCTGAGCTACACTTTGCTCAAGCTCTGCTTATGATGCATCGCAGAGAGTTGTTCATTGCCCACGATAAGTCGTCTTCAAAATCTGAGTAGCGGTATTCAGAACCCGAGGGAGTTTCAAAGTGAAGATAAAATTCATTCTATCTGCGTTGATTGCTTGCATCCTGAGTATTTCGATCAAGTCTATTGCCAAGCCCGATAATGTCAAAGGGTTCAACGTTCCAGAGGGCAGAGTTCCACAGCAGATCCGTGATAATCGCTACCCCCGTACCTATTTCCCGGGCACCGAATTGTTGGGCGAAGCGGAGATGCGCATCACTGCATTGGGTACTGGAATGCCCAATCAGTCACCCTCCAACGTCGCCGCCTCATTTCTGGTAGAACTTGGAAATGGTGATTCCTTTATCTTCGACATCGGTACCGGGTCTACCGACCGCTTGGCGGGGCTTGAAACCGATTATTCAAAGCTCGATAAAGTATTTGCGAGCCACTTACACACCGACCATGTCGGCGACCTCGCGACGCTGTGGGTGGCAGGCTGGATTAACGGGCGTTACCAGCCCTTGCATATTTATGGCCCCTCCGGCGCAACCCCTGAGCTCGGCCTGAAATCTCATGTTGATCACATCCGTGCAGCCTGGGCCTGGGATGTCACCTCGCGTGCCGGAACACTGCCAGATGCGGGTGGAGAAATCATCGCTCATGAGTTCGACTTTTCAAAGACCCAGGTGGTGTACAACCATAATGGCGTCAAGATTACCTCGTTCCCCGCGATTCACATCCGTGACGGGTCGGTAAGCTACCGTTTGGACTGGAATGGTCTGAGTTTTGTCTTTGGCGGTGATAGTACTCCTAATAAGTGGTTCACCAAGGAGGCCAAGGGAGCGGACGTCGTCGTTCACGAATGCTTCTTTACGCCAGAAAATTGGATGGACATTGCTGGCTTCCCGTACAAACAGGCTTACTGGGTGACCAGCACTATTCACACTCCCCCCCAAGGCTTCGGTAAGTTGATGTCCACGGTCAAGCCGAGAATGGCGGTGGCCTACCACTACTGGAACCATAGGGACATCGAGTTTTCCATTTATGATGGAGTTCGTGAAACCTATGACGGGCCGTTAACGATGGCAAATGACCTTACGGTGATTAACGTCACCAAAGACCATATCGAGGTTCGCGAGGCAAGTATTAACCACGATGCCTGGCCTCAAGGCACCAGCAAGGCGTGGGATACCGCCCCCCGTGGAGAGCCCGCTACAGGACTGATGTCAAAGTGGTTGCTGGAGGGAAAGATCAAGGAATTTATACCTCCGCCGACACAACCTATTGACTGAGAAGCCATTGCTGACCGAGGCGGGCGCGATTGCGATCACTCGGCGGCAAACTGGGCCGCCGTCGTGACCTGAAGCCGCTCTGCTATTCTGTCGGCACCGTTTCCAAGGCGTGGGCGATCTCCTCCTGGGGCAGGTCGGTATCGACCATTTCGCCATGCAGGAATGAGTGATAGGCGGGCAGGTCCAGGTGCCCGTGACCGCAGAGCGCCGTCAAAATCACCTTCTCCTCGCCACTCTCCTTACAGGCTTTCGCCTCCCGAATAGCGGCTGCCAACGCGTGGGTGGGTTCCGGCGCGGGTACGATGCCCTCGGTGCGGGCGAACTGCACCGCGGCCTCGAAGCACTCGGTCTGGGGAATGGCGAGTGCCGAGGCCAACCCCAGTTCATAGACGTGGGAGACCAGTGGCGCCATGCCGTGGTAGCGCAGGCCGCCCGCGTGAATGGCCTCCGGGATAAAGTCGTGTCCCAGGGTGTGCATCTTCATCATCGGGGTAAGACCCGCCGTGTCGCCGTAATCGTAGCGGAATTCACCGCGGGTCAGGGTGGGGCAGGCGGTGGGTTCCACGCAGCGGATTTCCGGATTCATGTTCCCCGCGAGTTTCTCTCGCAGGAAGGGGAAGGCCAGGCCGCCGAAGTTGGAGCCGCCCCCGGTACAGCCGACCAACACGTCAGGCGTTTCGCCTACCTTAGCTAGTTGCAGCAAGGCCTCTTCGCCGATAATGGTCTGGTGCAGCAATACGTGGTTCAGCACACTGCCCAGTGCATAGCGCGTACCCGGGTCCGCGGCCGCCTTCATGACAGCCTCGGAGATGGCGATCCCGAGAGAGCCGGGATGGTCCGGGTTTTCCGCCAGCAGGGAGCGCCCGAACTCGGTCTCCTCTGACGGGCTGGAATACACCTTGCCGCCCCAGACTTCCATCATGGTGCGTCGGTAGGGTTTGCTGCGATAGGAGGCGGCCACCTGCCACACCTCGCACTCCAGCCCGAACTGGGCGCAGGCGAAAGCCAGGGAACTGCCCCACTGGCCCGCCCCGGTTTCGGTGGTCAGGCGCTTGATGCCCTCCTGGGCGTTGTACCAGACCTGGGGTACCGCGGTATTGGGTTTGTGCGACCCCGCCGGGCTGACCCCCTCGTACTTGTAGAAGATCTTCGCCGGGGTATCCAGCATGCGCTCCAGGCGACGGGCCCGGAACAGGGGGCTGGGGCGCCACAGTTTGTATACATCCTGCACTTCCTCGGGAATGTCGAT